>NZ_JACJSA010000001.1:300000-600000 GCF_014697545.1 Oscillatoria sp. FACHB-1407
ATAACCGGGATCAGTGTTATCAACTCAAACGCGATCGCTTCAAGTCTACTTTTTATCTGGATGCACGACCCTACGGCATTTACCCACTCGAAGGCAGCGTTGATTCCGGTGTGGAGGCACGTCCAGAGGTATGGTACCGCTTCCGCATTGAGGTTCGCAGTACCGATACGGAAACCTCGATCAAAGCCAGAGTCTGGGAAGAAGGGCGTAACGAACCGAGCACGTTCCCGATTAGTGTGACAGACACCAGCGACATTCGCCTCTCAGCGGGCACCGTCGGCGTTTGGGCAGGGGGCAATGGCTTGAAATGGTTTGACGAGTTACAGGTCGTCACGTTGTCCGATCTCCTGCTGGAGGAAAACTTTGGCAGATTCGCACCCGATCAAGACCCCGATTTTTGGGTAGACACCAGCACCCGCATTGACTTTGATGAAACGCTTCCTCTGTTTAAGGCGATCGCCGATCCCACCGACGCCAGCAATATTGTGCTGAGTTTCACAGAGACGGGCGATCGCGAACTCAACAGTGCCTATTCCCACTACACGAACCCCACTGAAAATCCTGCCGTTTCCACCTGGACAAACTACACCTACACAGGCAGATTTTATGTAGCCGACCTCAAAGGCAGCATTGGCGTAACGGTGCTGAGCCAGTTTCCAGCACAACAGGAACGGTGTTATCGCCTCGGCTATGACGGCAATTCATCCACCACCTTACAACTGGTGAGCCTGATCCCCGGTGACATTGCACCGCTAGGTGGCACCCGTGATTCGGGAGTAGCGGTTCAAGCCAACACCTGGTTCCGCTTCCGGATTGAGGTCGAAAGCGACGATAACCTCAACCAGACCCGCATTCGGGCAAAAGTATGGCAATCGAGTACCCAGGAACCCCAGGCATTTCAAATTGAAGCCTTTGAGGATGGCGATCAACGACTCAAAGCGGGCACCGTTGGCATCTGGGCAGCCGATATGGGGCTAAAACTGTTTGACGATCTGCGGGTGCAGCGACGGGTTCTCTACAACACCAACTTTGAGACAACCTCCGTGGGGCAACTGCCAACGGATTGGCAGGTTACCAGGGGCAATAGCCGGGAAGTCAGAGTGATGGAGGTAGGGGGCAACAAAGTGCTCTCCATTGGCTCAGGAAACAATGAGACACACGCCCATCTCAACCTTCCGATCGCCCTGGGTTGGAGCCAATACACCTATACCGGGCGATTGCAAATTGCGTCCTCCTCGTTTGATATCGAAGCCGGGAAAAGCATTGCCAAAGGGGGCATTGGAGTTACATTCCTGAGTCGCCATACAGCCTCGGAGCCAAACCGCAATCGCTACTACCGCTTGCGAGTGGGGGCATCGACCGGAGAGCGCACCTTTGGGCTACGGGCTGACCCCGGAGGCATCACCACCGACAACAATCGACGCGATACAAATATCAGAATCGAAGTGAATACCTGGTATCGCTTTCAGGTTGAGGTGCGAAATGGGGAGAACCGGACGGAGATCCGAGCCAAGGTCTGGAAAGAAAAAGAGCCAATTCCAGAACTATTTCAAATGGAGGGCTATGACAATAGTGTGCCAGACCCGGCTAAGAACATTCCTGGGCGGTTAACCGCTGGCACGATTGGAATTTGGGCGGAGGGAGATGGAATCAAGTATTTTGATGACTTGCAGGTATCTGAAGGCATCATTTTATTTGAGGATTTCTCGACGCTGGCGATTAACCAGCATCCTAACCATTGGGTGGATACCAGCATTCGTCACAGTTTTGTGCCGGAACCGGATCTATTTAAGACTGTTGAGGTTGATGGCAAAACTGTCTTTGGCACTACAGTCGAACGGTACAGTGCCCATTCTCACTACAACGTGCCCGATGAGGTGTTGGACTGGTCAAACTACACCTATGTCGGTAAATTGCGCCTGACCCATGCCGAAGGGGGCATTGGGGTGACGGTGTTGAGTCGCTACCCGGAAGAGCGAGATGCTTATTATCGGTTGAGCTATGGCAAAACTCCACAATTGAACACGTTTCATCTGGTGGCTCACCCTCGTGCAGCGGTTCCGTTAAAGGGAGACACCGATTCGGGGATCACACCTGAGTTGAATGTCTGGTATCGGTTCCGTATTGAGGTACAGGCTGGAGGCGATCGCACCACGATTCAAGCGAAGATCTGGCGAGATGGTGAGGATGAACCAACCGATTATTCCATAGCCGCTTACGATGACAGTGGAAATCGCCTTACCAGTGGCACCGTAGGCGTTTGGGGTGCAGGTCAGGGCGGCAAATTCTTTGATGAACTGGCAGCCTTCCGCTCTATCACCCTGTCAGAAGATTTTGGCAATGATGCCCTCGATAGCAATCCGCCTTTGTGGACAAATGTCAGTGCTCGCAATCTGTTTGAGCCAGACTCAACCCTGTTTGCCACTGCCGATATTTCCAATAACACGCTGCGCTGGGCGAGGGTAGACAACTATCCCCTGTTGTTGCGTCCGTTGAGCCTGCGAGCTTTGCAATTTGATGGTCGGGGTGAGTATGTGGCGGGGGCATTGCAGCAACCACTCGAGTTGTCCCAACTGACGCTTGCAGCCTGGGTCAATTTAGCGGGTTCCGCAAACTCCCCGGTCGAACAGGAAAACCCGATCATCAGCCTGATTGGCTTCACTCCGACTGGGCAAGCGGTGAAACTGTGGTTTGGCATCACCGTCAGTCCCAATGGTCAGCAAAACTTTAAGCTGAGTCTGCTGGATGTGCAGGATCAGATCCGTCTGATCGACCAGACTCACGCCATTCCCTTTGGGGAGTTTGTCTTTGTAGCAGTGCAGGTGGATGGCGATCGCGTCACCTTTGCATTAGCCGGGGAACCCGATTTTGCCAGCGAGGCTAACATCCGCCGCTTGCAAACTCCGCTAACGCTGCGGGTCACCCGTATTGAGATTGGTAAGGATGGGGGAAATCGCTATTTCACCGGACAGATCAAAGAAGTGCGCCTGTGGAACGTGGCTCATTCGCTGGATGTAGCCATTGCAGAACGGTATCAACAACCCCACCCATCGCGAGAGTTGGTCGGCTATTGGGCATTTGATGAACCGCAGGGTGCGGTCACAGCTGATGAATCTATTAGCGACAATCAGTTGTGGTTGGGAGACTTCGTGGGGGCGCGCCACCCTGACCTAGTGGATTTGACTGAACCCGACCAGGGCTTTTGGCGATCGCAGCGGCAGGTATTGGGCTTTAACGGCACTCCACAATGGGTTCCCATGACGGATGAGGGCAGCGACTCGGCTCGCTTGCGCCGCACGATTGAGATCTGGTTCCGCGTCGAAGACAAAGGCATCTCCGATCGCAAACAGGTGATTTATCAGGAAGGGGATGACCAGCGCGGCTTGAACCTCTACATCTTTGATAGTCAGCTTTACTTTGGTGGATATAACGTTCCTGCCATCGAGAGTGGTTGGCAGGGCACCTGGTTGAGAACCGATCGCATTCAATCGGGCAAATGGCATCATGCCGCTCTCGTGCTGGATGGCAGAGCAGAAGTGCGTCCCGAATCTCTGCGTGCCTTTTTGGATGGCAGACAGATCGATGCTAGTTTCGGCTCGCAACTGTGGGGCGATCGCGGGTTCCCCACATTAGGGGGCGTCAGGGGCAAAGTGCGCTTCCACGATGGCGTATCGCAAGACCAACCGGGACACGACTTCCACGGGCAAATTCTAGAGGTACGCATCTGGAACACGGCTCGCACAACCGCTCAGATCGCTAGCACCCGCATGGAGGAGTTGCAGGGCGATGAACCTTTCCTGGCGTTGTGGTGGGTGTTTGACAATCTCACAGACACCGAAATTCGCGATATGAGTGGCAACCGCCACAGTGCGACCATCGAACCGGGACAGCTTCAACCCATCATCCTGCCGCAACGGGCAACCTTACCGGACACCGAGTTAAACGCGGCGACCTTAGAGGGACTCGCCACTATCAAACGCCTCAAAGACCAGAGCAATCTCTCGATCGATCGCCTGACAGCATTGTGGTATCGCATCAAGCACGTTGGGCAAGAGGATGGAGTCACCCTGTATGACCAGGTGTTTAACCCCAGAGGTAGCCTGGGTGATGACTGGGAACCCTATCCCACTCTGCGCTGGGGCAAGTTGGGGCAGGACAGTCCTAATCGCGATCGCCAGATTCGGACGCGCCTCATGGGGGCACTGCAAGTCTCCGATGCTGACCTGACGGCGATCGTAGAATCCCTCAGCGGAACTGACCCGATCATTGATCTCGACAACCGCTATCTCAACCAACTCTACCGATTGGCTCGATTGTCCCGGTTGTTGGGGTTGCGAGTTCCGGAGTTGTTGCGGTTGATGGAGTTGATCCATCTCCAGTCAGTCAACACCCTGAGCGATGTAGTGCAATTGGTGGAACGCGCCGACTGGCTAAAACTCACCGAATTAACAGTCGCCGACCTGGAATTCTTTGCCAGTCCTGTAACGGGCGATCGCCTGTTAAGCCTGGACGAAGCAACGGTACGCGATATGGCAGACAGTTTGATGCGCCAGTCGCGGGACTTCCTGGTTAATGGCGATTCCTTTATCTCAGCCGAGATCACGCAAGCTCAGTCGCTCACCATCTTTGCAGAACTGGATGCTAAAGGCTTTCTCAGCACCACTGAATTTGTGGATGGCAAACGAGCCATAACCGCGATCGCCACCGCAGAACCGCATCAAACCGAGGTCAATACCCTCCTGACACGCCTGCGAGACGAGCACAAAAACGCCATTCTGGTGGAACTCGCCACCCTGTTTGACACTCAACCCGACTTGATGCAGGTGGTGTTTCAGGAATATGAGTCGATGATGGAGCCGATCCAATTCCTGACGGAGATGCAAACGCTGCAACCCACTGGCTCAGCCCCTTCGGAAGCACTGATCACCTATCTCAATACCCTGACCAAAGTGTTGAGTCTGGCAACCCGCTTTGAATTAGCTGCCGCTGAGTTAGCCGTCTTGTTCGACCATCCCGATCGCTTCTCCGTGAGCAACGTGCTGCAACCCACGACCCTCGATCTCAATCGCCTGCACCAGTTCAAAACCTTCAAGACCACCTACAACGACACCAGTGGTAACCTGCTGCGGTTGTTGCAAACCACCACACCTGCGGAAGCAACCGGGGCGATCGTTGCACTAACTGCCTGGGATGAAGCACAACTGAAACGATTGCAAGCCTACTTTGGCGCGACCCAACTCTATAACCGTCTGGCTGATCTGGAGCAACTCCAACCCGCTATGGATCTGGCGCAGGTTTTGCAGACCGATGTTGACTTGTTGATTCAACTTGCGTCGCTGGAGCCAAGCTTCCAGAACCTCCAGCAGTTAGCCTCTGCGGTGCTCAAAGTTTTGCGTGCCCAATACGCCACCGAGGAGTGGCAGGCTATCTATCAGCCTATCCACAATCAGATTGCTGTACGCCGACGGGATGCGTTGCTCAGTCTGGCACTGCGAAAACTCAGCCAGAAGACCGACTCTCGCAGTGGAGCCGATTTGCTGTATGAATACTTCCTGCTAGATCCACAGGTCAGCGGTGAAGTCGAAACCTCCCGCATCGTGCAAGCCACTGCCAGTTTGCAACTGTATGTGCAGCGATGTCTGATGAACCTGGAGAAAGGGGTTGATCCGTCCACAGTTCCCCTGAAGGAATGGGAGTGGATGAAGAACTACCGCGTCTGGGAGGCTAATCGCAAGGTCTTTTTGTATCCCGAGAACTACATTGAGCCGGAGTTGCGCGATAACAAAACGCCCCTATTTGAGGAACTGGAGCAGGAGTTACTGCAATCCGACATCAATCAGCGATCGGTAGAACGGGCATACACCAACTATTTGGATAAGTTTGCTGAACTGGCAAATTTGCGAATTGTCGGTAGCTATCTGCGAGCGTTTACCCGCAATGAGCGTGATGCAGATGCTGCATTACCTGACAGGATTCTCTATCTGGTTGGGCGCACCGACACCCAACCCCAGACCTACTACTACCGGGAAGTCCATCTGGAAATGCACTGGGAAGCACAGCAGGGAGGCCATTACCCGTCTCGCTGGTTGCCCTGGCGCAAGATCGATCTGACGATTAATGCCGACCATGTGACGCCCGTTTATGCCTTCGATCGCCTCTTCTTGTTCTGGGCAGAGATCACCAAAACTACAGAATCTTACGTTGATGCCGAAGAACAGCAACGGAGCCGCGATGTCTATGAACCGACCGTCAAATACTCATACTACAACTTCAGTGAAGCCTGGGCACAACCCCAAACCTATCTCCAACTGGGGCGCAAGCTTGATCACGCCACCATTCAACTGCAACAGTGGCAACGGGTCAACGTGCAGCGATCGCTCGATCTCTCCGTCACAGATCCCAATGAAAATGGCACCCTTCAACCTGTCAATGTTCTCAAAGTAGCTCGCCAAAATGACCAGGCAAACTTTGCGCTACAGCGATCGGTCAACCTTAACTCCATTGACTCCACCTGGAGCATTTGGGCGAAGTTGATCGACCAGGGGGTAGTCTCCTCATATTCCCAATCGGCAACCCTGGAACTGTTTAATTACGAGGATGGTCAACTTGCTGTTTCTGTCCTGGCGCAACAGCTAGTTATCTCTTTGCCAGACGCCAATCCAACTCAAAAGGCTATCGAAAAGTCGCTGCTTGACACGCTGAATCCAGTGTTTTTGCAGGCACGTCGGGTACTCAAAGCGTCGGTAGCTGCCATCGCTTTCATTGAAACTCGTCCTTCAGAGGAACAATCGATTAACGAACTCGACTCGTTAAACCAGGCAACGGCAAGACTGAGAGAACTCAACAATGAGTTTATTCGAACCTTAAATGCGACTCAGGTTGATTTAGGAAACACTCGGACTGGCACGTTAAGAGTGATTGGAACAGAGATCAACGCTCTGACTAGAGAAATCGACGATATGGTTGAACAAGTCCGAGCACTCGTGACGTTTTCTTTTGGATTTGACCTCACCAATCAAATCGTTTCGCTTGGCGACCAAACCAATCGTCAGGCAGCGGAGCGTCTGCAAACAGCAGCAGATCAGCCCGCCAAAGCGCAGTTTGTCTGGGGAACTCCATCCCTGACGCTGCAAGTCATCCTGAGCGATCGCCTCGTCCTTGAATCCCCCATAGAGTCTGGGAAGTGGACTAACATTGCCTTAACGTTTCAACACCGACCCAATAACTCAACTCTATGGCTCAGCACTACCCAATCGAAGGGAATACCCACGACTCAAACCCGTGATGTGTTCTCAACTCTATTGCCCAACAGGGGATCGCTCACCCTTGGCAAACCCAACGAACCTGACCCGCAAGATCTCAATTCAAGTGAGTTAGTCACAGCTCACCTGAGCGAGTTTCAACTGTGGTCTTATGCCAGAGATCAGTCCACCATTCTGGGTGAAATCAGTCAGCGTAAAGACGGCAATGAGTTGGGTTTAATTTTGCATCTGCCGCTTGACACCAACCGGGAGAACGCCAATCTGGTGATCGAACCCTCCGATTCCAATGGGGATGGGCTGCTCCTAGAGCGATCGAGCTTTGGGCTGTTGCCTGTGGCTGATCAGGAGCGCATGATCATCTTTTATGGCGATACACTTGGCACGCTGCGCAATAACCTGGACGACCGCAGCTTTAACCTGACCCTAGAGCGACGGAATACGCAGAAGCACTACGATGTCACCGTGACGCAATCTAGTTTGCATGTCTCAACCACCGATGGGTTGAGTATGAATGACTTTGCGATCGCCGGAAACACCCAAGACCGCACATCCACAGTGACAGTGGGCGGCGTTAGCTACAATCTCCGCAACTACAACCCCGCCTATTTGCAATCCATCATCGACGAATACGACCGCTTTGTAGAGTCAAGACAACCTGTCCCTATCGTGTTAACCATTCTGGTCAGAGCGATCGAGGTCTATCTGAGCGGCGCAAGCAATACCCAAAACACGCTATTGCAGAACTTGCCTGCGTTTGAATCCACGGTATTTGATGTCAACAATCAACCCGGTTGGTACATCGTCAATACCAAGAATGAGCAGTTTTTGTTGATGGCAGAGCAACCCGCTAAAACCGTCGAAGAACGCTTGAAGTTTGAATATGGCAAGATTCAAACCCGCGCCGTACCGCAACCCGTGACGGTTTATTTTGATCACGATCCAGGACTGGAAGCGACGCTCAACGAGTCTAATCAGACGGTTCCTCCCCACTTCAAATTCAAGGTAGAGCGGCTCAGTACCTACGCCATTCACGAGTTAAGCCAAAACCTGTTTAAGGGTGGGTTAGATGCCCTGGTTAGCCGTTATTCTCAACTCACTCAAGAGTGGAATTTTGCCGACTATCAACACAATCCCACCCTCATCACTCCGCCCAGCACCTATCGCCAGGGTCGTCCTGAAACCATTGACTTTGAAGGGGCATACGGATTGTATTACTGGGAGATCTTCTTCCATATTCCTTTCCTGATTGCCAATCGGCTCAACGCCAACCAAAACTTTGCCGATGCTCAACGGTGGTATCACTACATCTTTAACCCCACTACTCGCGAACCTGCCAACGCCACCTCTCCTAACGATCGCTACTGGCAGTTTGTGCCCTTCCGTAATTTTCAGGTTGAGTCTTTAGCTCGTCTCTTGACCAACTCCACTGCCCTCGCCGAATATCGCAACGATCCCTTTGATCCCCATGCGATCGCCCGTTTGCGTCTGGTTGCGTATCAGAAGGCGATCGTCATGAAATACATCGACAACCTGTTGGACTGGGGTGATGCGTTGTTTACTCGCGATACCCGCGAATCGATCAACGAAGCCACCATGCTCTATGTCCTGGCGTACAACCTCTTAGGGCAACGTCCCAAAGTCAAGGCGGTCAAAGAGTTGAGAGAAGTGGGCACCTACGCCGACTTCCTGCGCGAACATGAAACATTGGTGCGAGCCAACACCAGTTTCATTCAACAAAACAACCTCGATTTTGAATTCTGGTCGAGCGATGAACGCACCTTGTTTAACGGCAATGGAGCCAGTCCCCACCGTCACCTGATCACCAGTTTCGCGGTTCCTGAAAACGAAACCTTTATTAGTTATTGGGATCGTGTTGAAGATCGGCTCTACAAGATCCGCCATAGCCTCAATATTGAAGGCGTGTTCCGTCAGTTGGCACTGTTTGACCCACCGATTGACCCGATGGCGTTGGTGCGAGCCGTTGCCGGAGGTCGCGATTTGGGCAGTGTGCTGAATGAGGTGAGTGCCCCTGTGCCCCACTATCGCTATGCCTATTTGCTGGAGAAAGCCAAAGAGATGGTGTCGTTTGTGACAGAGCTAGGTGCCTCGTTATTAGAGGCGATCGAAAAGCGGGAAGCGGCTCATCTAGAAGTCATGCTCAACACCCATGAGCAAGTCATTCTCAATTTGACAACGCGAGTCAAACAATGGGAGATCGATGGCGCACAAAAGCAGATTGACCAGTTGCAAATCAACCAACAACGCACCACAGCCAAGCGAGATCACCTGCAAGGACTGATCGATGAAGACTTGATCATGGAAGAAGAAGCGTATCTAACGCTGAAGGGTCTGGCGCAGGTTAGCCGCTCAGTTGCCGTAGGGGCAGAAACCATCTCATCCGCCAGTTTTGCTGTTCCCAACTTGATTGTGGGTGGTGCCGGGGTTGCGGGTTCGCCAGTATCCCTCGCATTAACGGGAGGCACAGCCGCAGGTGAAGTCTCAGGGGCGATCGCGGCTCAAGCGAAGGAACTGGCTGAGATTTTTGATACTGCCGCTGACATGACCGACAAAATCGGCGAATACAAACGCCGCAAGAAGGAGTGGAAACAGGAGAAGAAAGTGGCTGAGTCAGAATTGCAAGAAATGGAAGTGCAAATCGCAGCCGCCCGAATTGCCCTGAACAAAGCCCAACAGGAATTGCTGTTGCATCAAAAATCCATCACTCAGAAGCAAGAAATTGCCGATTTCCATCGCAGCAAATTCTCCAGTCAAGCTTTGTATAACTGGATGATCGGACGCCTCTCTGCCCTCTATTTCCAGGCTTACAAACTGGCGTATGACCTGGCGAAAGCAACGGAAAAAGCGTTGCAATTTGAGCTACCCACTACTGATACATTTATCACGTTTGGTCATTGGGATAGCCTCAAAAAAGGCTTGCTGGCAGGGGAGTCCCTGATGCTAGAACTCAACCGAATGGACAAGTTCCACCTCGATCGCGACGTTCGTTTCCTGGAAATGGAAAAAGTGATCTCATTGAAAGTGTCACCGAACTTGAACGGCGCACTGAAAACGCTGAAGGACAAACTCACCGAGCTAAAAACCAATGGGCTATGCGAGTTTGACTTGAGCGAACAACTCTTTGACGAGGACTATCCCGGTCACTATTGCCGCTTACTCAAAACCATTTCCATCTCCATTCAAGTTAACTTCGACGGCATATCACCCAATGAACGCCGAGAACTAGAGTTGCGATCGGTGAATGCAACTGTGATTCAGCGGAGTAACAAAACGCTGCTACAACCCAATATTAAGGCAGTGGAATATCTGCTGGGCAACAATGACGAACAACCCGACGCCAGCATCTTACGGGTCGATTGGCGAGCCAATCAACAAATCGCTATCTCCAGAGCGGAGGAAAATAGCGGCACCTTTGGTAACTTTGACCTCAACATTTTGTTTGACGATCGCTACTTCCCCTTTGAGGGCACAGGAGCCGTCTCCTCCTGGCGATTAGAGTTGCCAAAAGACACTCCAAATCAATTCCCCCTCCCAAAAATTGAGGATGTGGTGATTCGCTTACGCTATGTCGCTAAAGCCGATAATGGCAAATTTAAGCAGGAGGTCATCAAAGCGTTGAAAGCGTCTGGGGAATAGTTGAGTAGAGTGGGCACTTTCACAACTCATGTGGAATCGCTATAGAGCAACACCCACTTGGATGAAGTAAGGGCGTTTCGCGAAACGCCCCTTCAAAATTCATATTAGGACTTACGCATGTGAAGCCTAAAACTTTGGGCGTTGCTGATCGATGAATGAGTCGCGAGCAAGATGCTCGCACTGGTTGAAACGATTCACCTGAAAGGAGTGTGAGCATCTGGCTCACGTCTGTGTCAAAATAATCATCCCTCTATTCAGTCGAGCCGCGGACTTCGATCGGATAGGCTCGAATTCATCCGCCAGGCTCTTAAACCGAACTGACGTTAATTAAGGTTGGGTTGCTCCACATTGCCGACAGTGTGGCAAATATTTATACGTTAATTCGTGGCAGGTGGGACACTCTGTATATTGGTCATAGCCACAATGGGGGCAATGATGATCCTGACGACGAATGCGTTTTGCGCATTTAATGCAACATGAATTTTGAACTCGATTAGCGGCTTGAATTTTGGGATTAAAGGCAAACCGTTGAAAGAACTTAATAATGCCAAAGCCCACCAGGGGAATCAGCAGAATGTAGAGGTAGCTGACTAAAAACAGCAACCCTCCTAACAATGTGCTGACGATATCCACCAGAAATTCAAAAACAGCCCCAATTTGCAGAAATTCAAAGGCTTTGAAAATCAGTGGAATAAAGAAGATCACTAACAAATGCCAACTGATTAGGGCGATTAACCCATGTCCTCGACGTTGGGCTCGGTTGTGAACAGCCCCCGTAATCAGAATCAGCGGCAACAAAAACAGTACTTGAAATGACAGTTGAATACTGGGATACCAGAAGGAAGCGCGATCGTACTGTGCTTGCAGGGTTTCAAACTGACCCTCATCCTTCAAAAAGTTGAGAAATGCCTGACTCTCAGGCTTATTGGCCAATTCTGTTTTGAGGGTGGCACTTTCAGCTTTTAGAGTAGCAATTTTGCGATCATTCTCCTCCAGGGTGGCTCGCACTCTCCCTGCTTCAACCGGGTTAATAGATTGTTCACGCGGTTGCCCAGCAATTTCTTCTAACAGGGTTGAGTCATATTGAGCCCGTAAATTGCGATTCGTATCCTCTAACGTTGCAATTTCAGTTTGCTTTTGATTCAGGGTGTTGATGATCTGCTGATTGTCAGGATTAACAATGGGGTCAGCGTAGTCAGCATAAGTTAGACAGACATCAGAAACACTGCCTAAATGCCCCACTTCGTATTCGGTATAGATCTGCCGAAGAGGGGGTTGAATTGTGCGATCGGTAATGGCGATCGCCTGTAAAGCATCGTAATCTTTCGTCTCGACCGTCTGAGTGCGATAGTCGTTCCAACTGGCATAGCAGGGGTAAACCTGTGAGGGACTCAGATGCCACTGGCTAATGTCGTTTAGCCCTGAGAAAACGTTGACCAGAATAAAAATATCAATCAGAACAATGACAATCAAGCTCACTTTGTTGAGTGGTTCGTTGTTGATTGTTCTGGATTTGCTAAAAAATTGCCTTAAAAGACGACGTATTCGGTTAAACATAGGGATTTAGCTAATACAGATGAGTAGCAGTTTCCCTGGTTGACTGACAAAAGTTCTAAAACCTCGATATTCTGGGCTGTGGCTGGCGAATGGAATTCGCGCCTGCCCGATTGAAGTCCACCTGCGTGGACTCAATGCATCAAGGTTCTCTGCAACCCGTGTCGGCGAGTTTTGCTCCGATAGCTGCGATTTCAATCGCCAAGCATAAAAGATTTGTCAGGCAGTCAGGTAGTTTCCTTATGCTATACCGCTTTGCAGGTTAAATTAGCAGAGGGCGATCGCTATTCAAACTGGCACATTTAGCAGGCTGTCATTTGTCATTCGCCATTTGTCATTCGCCATTTGTCATTCGCCATTTGTCATTTGTCATTTGTCGTTTGTCATTTGTCATTTGTCATTCGTCATTTGTCGTTTGTCATTTGTCGTTTGTCATTTGTCATTCGCATTCGTCAACAGACGTGAGCGAGACGCTCACACTCCCTTTAGGCAAATCGTTTCAACCCGTGCGAGCATCTTATCCCAATTCTAGAAATCACTATTACAGAGCACACCCCACCGCCTGCGGCACCTCCCCTTACTAGGTACTGTGATTCACAGATAGGGTTTGGAAATAAAACCAGGGGGGTATGGGGGCGTAGCCCCAGCCAGGGGTTCCACCCCTGCACCCCGTCCTAACCTTAGTGAGTACTGCTATAACTTAGGAATGGGAATTAAATAAGTTTGATACTGGGTAGGGGCGGGTTTTGTCGTCAAATCCATTGCAGGGCAGAGATTAGTCTGCTAAACCCGCCCGTACCGTTTGCGGATTTATTAAGTCCACAATCCTTAGCGTCGGGTCACAGAAACCGCCTGACGCATGAGATCAAAGTATTGCCTTGAAATGATCGGAGGGGTGAAATGTGTTTGCAAATAGTGTCGTCCGGATTGCCCCATCTGTTCTGCGAGTTGGCGATCGCCTCTGAGCAGTCGAATGAAACTTGCTAACCCAACTCCATTGCCATTTTCAAAAGTGGCACCACACTGAGCCTGTTTAATCAACGTGCTGAGATAGGAGCGATTGTCACAAATAGCGGCGATCGGTCGTCCACTGGCAAGAGCAGAATACAATTTGCTGGGGGCGACCAATCCCTCCATTTTGGAGTCAACACTGACCAGGGTCAAATCGCAGGCGGTCAGTGAGTAGGGCAGAATTTGCTTATCTTGATAAGGCAAAAATAAAACGTTGGTGAGGTTTTGTTGTTGCACGTAATCGAGACAAAATTGCCGTCTGCCACCATCTCCAATAAAAACAAATTTGATTGGTTCATCGCGCAACTCTTCGATCGCTGCCATGATGGTGTCAAGATCGTGACATCGTCCCATATTGCCGGAATAGAGGACGGTAAATTGATCCACCAGATCATGTTTCTGCGCAAACCAATTCGCTTCTTTTTCGAGGGGCACAATCCAACTCGGATCAGCCCAACTGTGAATCACATAAACCTTATCGGCTAATTCAGGACAGTGGTTAATCACACGATCCTTCATACTGGAGCTAAGTACGATAATGGCTTCTGCTTGTCGCCAAACCTGTTTGTTGATCCGTCGCCATAGTTTTGCTACCCAATGCTGTTCTGGGATGACACCCAGTTGAACAGCAATGTCAGGATATAGATCATAGAGCAAACAAATATAGCGTTGTTTGAACCATACCTTAGCGAAATAACCTAACAACGGTAGAAATGGGGGTGCAGTTGTCAACAATAAGATGTGACTTTGACGAATGTGAAACAGATGAAATAGAGCACGTAAAACAAATAGAATTCCGTTGATGGTCTTGCCGCGAATTCGTCGTGACCAAAAGCGAACAGTCCGCGATCGCCGCACGTTGACCTTGTCAACACACTCATTCATCGGAGCGGTGGTTTCTTGAAATGCGTATCCTGGTTGCCCTGTGAACACATCAACTGACATTCCTTGATTACTCAACAGACGTGCCAGTTCATCAATCAATTGCCCGGTAGGGGCATAGTCGGGTGGGAAGAATTGAGTGATAATTGACAAACGAATGGGATCTTTAGGAGCAACACTCGCTGCCGTTTTTGTTCCTAAAAACCATATTCTTCGTTGCGATAATTTCATTTGTATTTGGATTTGCTCAACAACAGGTAACACAACACAACCACCAAACAAGCGACTTCATCACTTGTTTGTTTGCAACCCTGTGGTGATGCAACTGACCCTGTAAATATCGCAAATCTTAGGAAATCCTAAGCGATGCTACTGATCGTTAAGGCGAGGTTATCTCAGTGAATCACAGTAACATTCAAAGCAAATTT
Source organism: Oscillatoria sp. FACHB-1407 (assembly GCF_014697545.1). Lineage (GTDB taxonomy): Bacteria > Cyanobacteriota > Cyanobacteriia > Elainellales > Elainellaceae > FACHB-1407. The sequence continues at coordinate 314,792 of NZ_JACJSA010000001.1, forward strand.
GATACGTTCCGGAATGAATGACGCAGAATAAGCTGATTTTGTTGCCTCAAAATTATTACTTTATGATTTTTAGCTGGCATAAAATATTCTTTTTTCAACGTATTTTTAAATGCTGTCTTTAGTTCACATCAACTGGAATGTAACTTCTGATCAGAGTGAGTCATTCCTACTTTATTGTGTAACTTGGGATTGAAGCTAGCTCCTGTACGTCCCGTTGCAATCCACAAGAGCGATCGCCCAATATCTCGACTGACATGCAATAGCGTTTCGGGAGGTTGCTTGGAAGACATCGCAATCGGGGTGGTGAAAATACCGCGACTACCAAAGACAAAGAAGGCGATCGCCCTGGCTCGACGCATGTGGAAGTCAGATGTAATCAAATAAACGTGGCGAATGCCCTGGGTTTGAAAGTCATGAACCAGTGAGGTGAAGTTGGTCACTGTATCCACGGCGCGATAATCGAGATTGACGCGATCGAGAGGAATTCCTGCTTCCTCAAAGATTGCTTGAGCTTTGTCACGAGTCGAGCCAGTCGAAACCCAAACGGGTAGGGTGGGATTATTCTTAGCAAGTTCAGCCGCAAATTCTTCTCTATCTGGACTTCCACCTAATGTGAGAATCGCTTGAGGGTGAGGAAACTCAGATTGAGCAATCGCTAAATTAATTGCGATGCTACCACTCAAAACCAACAGTATTACCAGCAATATCAGGCTAATGCTAACGAGAATAAACCCTAGTTTGGGAAGGAGTTGTCTTTTGGGCATAGTGCCTTTATGGGCAAACTTCATCATCAAACAATTACCATACTGGCTTTAGGCTTATGTTTGATAATTTGTCTGTAGGCTTGAATTAATTTTTGAGCAGATTGTTCCCATGTATAGTGTTCAAAGATGAATTGACGAGCGCGATCGCCCATTTCCCCTGCTTCTTGAGGGTTAAGTAGGCATTCTGTTAAGGCATTGGCAATAGCATGAGCATCGATGTCTACAACATGAGCAACTCTGTTAATTGCAGCTTCAGGAAAATTGCACCCTGTCGTAATCACACACGGTAGTCCTGTTGCCATTCCTTCTAACACCGACATGCTAAACCCTTCAGAATAGGATGGCGCAACATAAAGGTTTGCAGCCGTTAAGGCAGAATACTTCAGGTTTCCTGTCAGCATTCCAGTAAAGGTGACTGCATCAAGACAATTAGCGTCAGCAAAATATTGTTTTGTTGTTTCTAAAAAGCCAATGCTGTCAGGTCCAGCAATAACAAGATGAACATCTGATATACGCTGACGAACAGTGGCAAACGCGGAGGCTAAAAGATCTAGCCCCTTCTTAGGATCAATTCGTCCTAGAAATAGAATGATTTTTTGATTTTGAAGGTGAGGATAGTTTTGGTAAAAAAAATCTGTGGAAACCAGAGGAGAGAAATCGGCTCGGTTAATTCCATTTGGCATTAACTGAATCGTTACGTCAGGGCATAGGGCAGCAATATTGCTCAACTCCCTGCTTGAAATACTATGGATAAAAGCTGCTCTCAACACATTTGAGCGTTCAATTAGCGAGTAATAAGCTTTCTTTTTCCAAGTTTTGTATTGCATCGCCCAAGGTTCTAACATTCCATGCGGGGAACTGACATAAGGAACGCTTTGGACTTGGCAAATCCAATGACAGATTGAAATTAAAGGGGAAAAAATAGTGTGAGTATGAACTACGTCATACTGTTTCACGTTTTTTATTAACCATGCTAATAAGCTTTGGCTCACAATGAAATCATTTCTATGCCAGCAAGGAAAATAGCAAACTCGGTAGGCATCCTGCTGAACCCAAGTGTGTAACGGAACATCTAAGCAGTCATGAACATCAGCATTGCTGGTAATTAAATCAATGGTTGCCCCAGACCAACCTAGCGCAGATATCAATTCAAGGATTGCTTTGGATGTACCTCCGTAGGTAGGACTAATGTAAGGAGAAATAAATAAAACGTTGGTGGATGATGTATTTTGCATTGGCTTAGTTAAAGAGTCCTAAGTTTAACAAGATGCTCAAACTCTTTTCTGCTGACAGCCTGTGCACAGTCTGTCAAAGCTTTTGCCCAGCTCTCAAGTGTGTAGTTTGAGATGATTTGTCGAGAATGCTTCCCCATTTGGATTCGTTGATCTTGAGATTGCATAGTTAAATCAACGATCGCCCCCACTAAACTCTGAGTATCCAATGGGTTAAAGACATAACCATTGATACCTGGAAACACTAAGTCTAAGACACAACCACAACGCTCAGATACCAAGATTGGAAGACCACAAGCCATTGCTTCATTGACCACCAACCCCCACGGTTCACTCACACTGGGAAGAATCAGAGCAGAGGCTAAACTATAGTAAGCTGGTAACTCATCAATCTGCTTAAATCCAGACCAAATAAGATTTTGCAATCCTAACTGATTAGCTTTTACTTTGAGAGTTACCTCCTGTTCTCCACCGCCTACTAAGACCAGTGACCAGGGAGGTAATCTTGTTTGATATTGGTAGAGTTTGAAGGCTTCTAATAGTCGCAATAGATTTTTTTCTTGGGCAAAGCGTCCGACATAAAGGAGGTAATTTTTCGGTAAGCCTAACTTTTGTCGCTCGTCTGCTTCATGTTGCAGGATTATTTGGGAGGCTTGACCGAAGTGATGATTATCTACCACGTCATATCCTCGCCATATTTTGTGCCTTGGAAACCCTAGAGTTTCTAAATAGTGAGAAGCACTTGCACCTGCCACGAAAGCAGCATCACAGTGTTTGCGAATCCAGTTTCCTTTGATGGTTTCTAATAGTAGATTGCGAGGGCGATCGCAGTATTGAGAGTCAGACAGAAGAATGACAGGAACTCGACGATGCTTTCCCCACTTAATGGCAGCTCGCATCGCCGGATGACTATAGCCTGCTACAACGAGGACGGTTGGCAGAGTTTTAGTTAAGTGATCGAGTAATCGGTTGATGAGATGAGTTGACGACAATGATTCTAATACCCCATCAGCGATTGTCGTGATAGGTATTGGGTAAGCATCAACAACCCACTGACGCTGCCGTTCTTGAGAGGTCAGTTGAATGAGATCAACAGACCCCGGATAAATCGAAGTTAATGCTTGAGCACGAGCTAGATGATAAGGACCACACTGAGTGTGAATAATAGCAATGGTATTCACAGGTCGATTAAAGTGCTGATTGAACGGACATTGACATATTCAGAAGCCTGTTCAGATATTGCAGGTTACTCAACCCAAACCCGGAAGCTATCGGCGAGAAGGAGGGGGTATTAAGGAGTCGTAAACTGGATAGTTTGAAGAAGGTAGCGATGCTTGTGAAGAACGCCTACCACCGCTATATCGCCAAATTAACCACGTAGCTCCGGTCATAAACAAAAACCGAAATGCCATTGCCTCTAATGTCTGCATCACTAAGTAGACTGAGAGTGCTGACATCAGGGTATAAACGGCAATCCATAACCCTCCACGAGTTAGGGCTTTTCGCCATGCCATGCCATATACCCAACCAATGCCAAATAAGACAGGAAATGAAATCCAGCAAAACTCTAGCCACATATCTGCAATTAATCCGGGTGCAGAGCCAACCGCACCAGACCAACCCAGAGTATTTTCAAAGGTTTCTCCCCCAGTTCCTAAATTTAATTCCAGGTTTGGGATGCCTAATATCGCGCTGGCATCCTCATACTTAGTGGGCCAGAGAAATCGAGGAATTGGACGAATAAAAAAGATGGTGAAGTATCGTCGTCCCCACAAATAAGCATCTGTGGCATCTGTGTTTAGAATGACTCCTCCACCATAGATGAATTCGTTGGCACTAGAAATTTCAGTAGCATAGCTGGAGGTGTTTCCAAACTGAAAATCTGAACCGAGGTAGATATTGCCCCGGTTAGACACTAGAAATAACATCAACATGCCAAGGGCAATCGCCCCACCAAACACTTGCAGCAAAGGGGGACGCTTAAATCGTACAAAGTACCAACCCACAACAGCAGCCGTCAAAATCATGGCGGTTGGTCCTCGCCGTGCCCCTAAAAAGCCATGCATCAGAAGAGGAGTAGCAAACACCGCGATCAAAATCCAGTCTTTAGAAGTCAACTTTTGTTGCAGTTGGCTTACCATCAACCAGAGCAACGCAGGTAATGTTAAGAGAATCGCTTCTCGAATATAGCCCGATTCACTCCACCCACCGCCATAAGCTCGACCATAGGCTATGCTTAATCCCCCTTGCCTCACAATGCCATAGGCAAATCCGATAATTCCTAGGAACCCACACACAATAGCACCCTGTTTGAGCCGTTTACGGACGACTGGAGATAAGCTCCAATTGTGCTGAAGTAAGGGATTAAACCGTGTTTTTTTACTGCCGAACAAGACCCCTAAACAGATACTAATGACCCCAATTAAATTGATGGTCTGTATATATTCCAGTTGAGAGGCAGACAAAAAAGTTTGTAAAAAATTAGCGTCTTCTTGTACTAGGCTGAAGGGGAGATAGCTGTATAAATAGAACAACATTAAACCCAAGTAAACCAACGGATGCAGTGTGTCACGACTTTGGCGATAAGCAACCCAAAGTGCTGTTAGAGCAACACATCCTGTGGCAACTATTAGACCTACAAAATAGTTAAGTGGCATGTCCTACACCCTTGGTTCTGCTTTACTAAGTGCGATTAACAAGCGTTCTTTATAGTGTTGCCAAGTAAATTCTTGAGCACGTTTTTTGGCATTCTGAGACATTCGCTCACGAAGCTGGCGATCGCCCACAATCTGCTCAATTTTGTCTGCTAATGCTTGTGCATCCCGAATGGGGACAATGAATCCTTCAACGCCATCACGAATGACCGCTCCACAATGGGTAGTCGTAATCACGGGAATGCCACAAGCTAATGCCTCAAGATGCACTAAGCCAAAACTATCGGACAATGTAGGTAGAACAAGAACATCAGCTTGACAGAATTCCGTATGAATTAATGATCGAGGTATCTGTCCTAGATAAGACGGGCCTTGAAAAATTGAATTTTCAACATCTACAAACCAAGGCCCTACAACTCGAACTTCACCTTGAAAGCCTCGCTTCGCCAGTAAACGTGTTGCCTCTGCCAAATAATGACTTCCTTTTAATAATCTGACTTGCCCTACAAATAAAACTCGACCCTGTTTAGGATTAACCGGAAGGTTTAACCATTCTTCACGAATTCCATAAGGTACTATCCAGAGTTTGGAGGGATCTGCTCCTAAGGCAACACTGCTATCAAAGCAATATTGAGAGGGTACTAGAATGCGATCGACCAAGTTCCACTTCTCGAGATCGCGCTCAATTCCTGCCTCAACAATCTCTGCTGTTTCGCCTTGAGGTTCAATGCCGGGGAACTGCTGCCGCTCCTCCAACAAAATCCGCCCTGTTGTAGCACTAATAATTAGCTCATGAACACAAAATAATCCTGCTTCTTTAGCCGCTTGAACAACTGGTAAATCATTATTGATGAAATTAGTGTAGAGTGCTGAAGCTTGAGCAAACTGATCTCGTTCAGCTTGTCTTAAAACAGCTTGCTCTGGATCAATGTGAACCCCCGGTAATCGATTTAGGGCAGATGCTGCCAGTGTTGTGAGGGGTTGATCACGAACTAGAGATTGAGGTAAGTCAGAGGGGAGTCTGCGCCCTAGCAAACGCTTGAATAGTTTTGGAGGATTTGACCAAGACTGGTCTAACCATCGCAACCATTTATGTTCTCCATGCAAGTCAGTGTAAAACGCTTTAAGCTGCTTGGTTTGAGCTAATAAAGCAGGGACAGCATAGTGCATTCGAGCACCTGCTTGTAACACTGCAAAGGTAAGTTTATCGCTGGAGATGGTCATAGGAAAATTCGTCTGATCCTTGCCAAAGTTGAATAAATTTGCGGACGGTCATACTCCAGGAAAAGTCTCCTGCTCGTGCTGCAATCCGCTGACGGAGTTCTGCATAACTGGCGGGATCGCGGATATAAAATTCCAGCAGGTCAGCAACCGTTTCAGGAGATGTTTCAGGTGCAAACAGATGCCCCAATCCTTCGGGTAATGTTGCAGGAATACCTCCCACTCGATGGGCGATCGCCGGAACTCCTAGTCTTAAACATTCCAGGTTAGAAATTCCAAATGCTTCCGCCTGGGAAAATAAACAGCCAAAATGGAAACTTCGCACCAGTTGCACATAGCCATCGAGGTTGGTGGATTTGTTGATAAAACCAACGGCTCGAATCGCAGGATGAGCAGGTAAGTCTTTTTTTGGTGGACCAACAACGATGACTTCGACCGTTAACCCCCGATGGATCAACCCATCAGCAATTTGCAGTACATAGAGCAGTCCTTTCCGTTGCCAATCTTTCCCTACAAACCCTAACCGCAACGGTTGCAATGGTGGAAAGGTAGCAAAGGGTTTGTCGATCGGGGGAAGTGCCGCTTCATTCAGGTTGGCACCTCCGGGAATCACATGCACTTTTTTGCCAGAAACCCCGTAATCTTCTACCACAGATTGTGCTGCCCATGGACTCATACAAATGACGCGATCGCACTGGTGAAAGTGTGCTTTCTCCTGTTCAAGGGCAGCCTGTTGAATAGCAGGGCTAACCTTTGCAGCCAACCCATAGGCATCAAAAATTTGTTTTGTGGTGGCATCTAAGTAATAGTTCACTCGCCAGTTAAATGCCCAGGGCATAGGAGGCAAGAGGGGAAAATGGCTGATCAATTCCGTTGGTTGATCTCCCAGTGAGACTTGAGCAAACAATGATTTGAGAAATGCGGTCGAATACTGAAAGCCTCCGTGATGCCCTGTGGTGAGTTGCTGCCAACCATTCCACACCAGACGTTGCAACTTCAGTTTTTCTGGGTTTAAGGGTAGCCCCTGATGGAGAAATCCTTGAGTTTTCCCAGCCTGGAGGAAGAAATAGGGAATGTTACTCCACGTATTGACTTGATTAGGATCTCCCACCAGTGTTAGTAACCGTTGCATTGACGTCATCATTCCACGTTGTGATTGAGCAGGAGGTTGTACCACTGTTGAGCGCAGGTTTGAATGGTATAGTGCTTAACGGCTCGGTTGTAGGCTCGGCGTCCCCAGGTTTTTTGTTCTTTAGGAAACCGAATCAATGTCTCGAATGCCTTTGCCATTGCGTCAGCGTCTTGAGGAGGCACCAGTATTCCAGCTTCCCCTTGGTTCAATACCTCCTGGCAAGCAGCAACTCGACTGGCAACAACGGGCAGTGAGGCAGCCATGGCTTCTACTAAAGCAATGCCAAATCCCTCATCTCGTGTGGTACTGAAGGCATAAATATCCATATGCCCCAAGAGTTCTGGCACGTCCGATCGCGCCCCCCAAAATTTCACATGATTCGTTAAATCCAAGGAGTTACATAGGGCTTCTAGGGCTTCCCGTTCTGATCCATCCCCAACTAGCCACAGTTCGATGTTCTTGCAGGTTTGAATCAACCGCCCAAAAGCCCGAATGACAGTCGCCTGATCTTTGATCGTATTTAACCGTGCAACCATGCCAATGATGGTCGTCGTTGATGATGCGCGACCCTTGCGTATCTGTTCTGCTCGTTGGGCAATGTCCTCAATATTGCATCCATTGGGAATTGGAAACGAGCCTTTTGGTAATGGCATCAGCTCAGTAAACATCTGATGGGCTGCATGGGAGCAACTGTAAATGGGCACCCTAAGCAACCACGACAGTGTAATTAATAGTTTCCATTTCCAGCGATCGCTATGCCCCAATTCCGGTGGTGGATTACCCGCATGGACGGCAACAACGGGCACTCCTGCTAATCGAGCCGCTAAAGCAACAAACACATGAAGTCCAAAGGGATACACTAGCACAGCTTGTGGATGCCATTGCTTGAAGCAGGTGTACAATGCCCAGATAAACTGAATTCGCGGATAGAGGAGCGTAGTTTGGTGGTGAATGGTTAGCCCTGGGACTGCCTGAAACAGAGACAGCATCTCTTGATATTGAGAGTCAACATTGAGTAATACATTTTGAACGTGAGATGGGGCGTGACGCAGCAGTTGCAAACAAAGGGTTTCGTTGCCACCAAACCGTAACCCGTTGATCACATGCACGATCACGGGTTGAGTAGATTTCTGGTTATTGATTAAGGAAGCAGCATCAGACACCGGGCATACTCCTGTGCCATGTGGGAGATAGTAAAGTCTCGCAGCACTTTTTCTCTAGCTTCCTTCGCCCGATGATGCGCTTTCTCCGGATCATTGATGACCTGTTGGATTGCCGTAGCCATCATGATCGGATCAGACGGAGGCACAAGTAGCCCTAACCTCCCCCCGTCCAGCACTTCCTCACAGGCGGGTACGTTTGTAGCCACAATCGGCACTCCGGCTGCCATCGCTTCCAGTAGAGCGATACCCAGCCCTTCGTCAGGTTTGGCAGAAAACACAAACACATCCAGCTTTTTCAATAGGTCAGGAATATCCCGCCGCATTCCCAGCAGATGAACACAATCCTCCACCTGTGCTGAGGCAATTAAGGTTTCATATTCCCTGCGTCGGCTCCCTTCGCCAATCAGCAACACCTGCACGGTTAAACCCTGATCTTTCAGTAATCGGGCAGCGCGAATTAAAGTGGGTTGATCCTTATGAATTTCCAGGCGGGCAACCATGCCGATGGTAAGCGATCGCTCTGCTTCGGGTCGCCAGGGGGAACGATCGCCCTGGGATAACCGTTCCAGCGGACACCCGTTATAGATGGTAATGGTTTCTGTTTCAGGTATGCCAAACCACTGGATGACTCCTGCCCGGACATAATGGCTACAACAAATCAATTTTTGGGTGACGGGTCGCCCTAACTGCATCAGCGTGCGGAATTTGTGAAAGGCTGTACCTGTCCAATGGGGTGGATAATTGCCCACATGAGCAGCAACAGCTTGAACTCCAGCCAGTCTTGCCCCCCACGCGATAAAACTATGCCACCCCAACGGCATGGATAGCACCGCATCGGGTTTGAACTGACGACACAGGCGATAGAAGTTCAACACAAGTTGGGCGTAGCGATGATAGCCGCGATCGCCCATATTTAAGCAAGTCATGGGGATGTTTAATGCTTGAAATTCTGGTAGGAGATCAACGGGCTGAGCATTCAGCGTGACGATGATGGGCTGAATACCTTGTTGTAACCAGCATTTCGCCATCTCCAGTACCAATACTGGGGTTCCTTCAGCACAAAGAGACGTGAGAACGACAAGAACTGTTTTGGAGTTCATTGGGAATTGTAGAACTGGACTTAAAGAACTGGATTTGAAGAACTGGCAGTTTTTACAATGGTTGATTTGAACTCTGCGGGTACTAAAAACAGCATTTTTGTAGTGATTCCTTTTAGAGTAGTAATCTCTATTTCGGTAAATCTAAGGATTTTCTCAACGTTGTATTCCATGTGCCAGTCAGGATAGTGCTCCATAATGCGGTACTATCCCCAATCCACTGGAAAACTCGGCGCATATCGTTATCAAGTCCAACGATCGCTAACCCTAGATTGCCGAAATATGAGGCTGCTTCAGAACCAATCAATCCGGCTGACCCAGAAACCAGGGTAATGCTCATGAATATCTCCTATCGCAACAAGTCCAAAATGTCCCAACCTGTTAACAAACGTACTAAAACTAATGGCAGTGGACGATAGAGCTGAATATCACTAAAACTAAACAGATAGAAACCAGGCGTTAAGATACAAGCAACGCTGACTACCGCTAATGCTCGATAACACAGAATGGCGGATTGACGATACAGAAGCCAAACCGCAATGGCGATCGCAGGAAAGTAAAAGGCGGTACTGCGGCTAATATCAGCAACGGTGATTGTAAAGTAACTTGCTAAAAGAACAGCTACTCCTAACCCAAGTCCAATCCAACGATAGGGCTTACGCCAAGCGATTCCTAACGCTAACCCTAAAACAACCCAAACCCAGCGATATCCCAAAAATAAACTGGTCAGAAAGACTGCCCAATTGATTTTCCACGGGTTCATGAGGACATCTAAAATACTGTTGTAAACAGCAGGTCGTTCAATGCCTTCTCCAATCCAACCAACGGTTAAAGCGTGACGAACTAGCACCACAATCACTAATCCCACCGCAAATCCAGCGATGGTCTTGAGCGAAGCCTGAATCCGTTTTGGCGGAGTGGGTTCAGTAGCGATATACCAGAGCAAAACAAATGGAATCGCTACGACAAACCGTTCATCGTTTAAGCTTCCCAAAACAGTCATTACTCCAGTGAGCCAAACATTTGGTGATAGCATCGTTACAGCGATCGCCAGATGCGTAATGGAATCAGGATGTCCCCAGTGAGTATTTGTCCACTGGGTCAGATGAGTGAGACTCAACGCTAAACTCGTTAATGCGGCTACGGTTGAGTTTGTTTGTCGTTGAACAACCACATACACGATCGCCAACGTTCCAATCAATGCTAGATAGGGCAACCCTGGTGTGGCTAATAGTGCTCTCCACGACCAGCGATCGCCATATAACCCCAAGCTATGAGCAATCACAGGAAGAGTAATTCGATACGCCAGAATCGGTTCGTGTAGATTGCGGGTGAGAGGGTTAGCACACATAGCAAGTAGATCGTCCCATCGACTGGGAGAATTATTGCTGTACATCACAAACAGGGGTGGAGCATAAAGAAATATAGAAATGATCCACGTACCCAAACTGACTAACAAAGCTGAGGGTAGAATACCTAATCGTCGGGTTAGGACATCGAATTTTGACAGACTCAACGCCAAGCATTTATCAAGTGTATGAGTGACAACGTTTTGCATGATTTGGTTGGTAGTCCTAATCCAGGGCTACTATTTGGTTTAACTGAATAGGTGTCATAAGAAAATGTGGCTTACCTGCTCTTCATGCAGGTGAATCCAACGGTAAATGTCAGTGAGGGTTTCTTTGGCGTCACGTTGCGGTTTCCAACCTGTTGCAGCCTGAACTTTTCTGGAATCGGTAATATAAATTGGAATGTCTCCCTGTCTGTTTTCCAACACGGCATCAATGGAGAGGGAATTGCCAGTAATGGCTTGACAGAGATGAGTAGTTTCTAATAGCGACAGAGAATGAGTTAATCCACCGCCAACGTTAAAGGTTTGCCCCTGGAGTCGATCCAGGTCTTGGATTTGAGTCATGAGCAGAGCGATTAGATCGTCTACATGTAGGAAGTCTCGAACTTGCTTACCTCGCCCACCAAAGCCGATATACTTCAACGATTGCTTGAAGTAATGAGCAATCATCCACAGCGCAAAGACCCCCTGATCCACCTTGCCCATCTGCCAGGGACCCGTAACCACGCCACAACGGTTGATTAAAGTCCGAATTCCATAGATTTCAGCATATTCAGCTATGAGCAACTCTGATGCAAGTTTCGTCGCCCCGTAGAGCGATCGATGTCCTTCCAGGGGAAAATCTTCTGCGATCCCTTCCTGGGATACACCCGCAAAATTGTGGGACTCTGCCAATTGCAACCGGGTTTCGGTTTCTACCCATTGCAACTGGCTGAGCGGTGTAATGGGATAGATCCGACTAGTGGAGAGAAAAATAAAATCGGCTTGGCTTTGACGAGCCAACTCTAAACAGTTGGCAGTGCCCACTAAGTTAGTTTGTAATACATACGCTGGAGATGTATATCCCGCTTGTACAGAAGGTTCTGCCGAGCACTCCACAATCAAATCCGGTTGTAGTAGGCGAACGTCTAAATCTTCGGGATTGCGAATGTCTCCATGAACGAACCGAATTCCCGCCTGCTTCAATCGATTCAGATTCAACTCCGAGCCTCGTCGTTTGAGGTTGTCAAGCGCAGTAATCTGCCAATCTGGATAGTATTTGGCTAAATTTAATCCCAAGGAACCGCCAATAAAGCCAGCTCCTCCGGTAATAAGAACGTTTCTTGACATTTAGACAACTCCTAGACGGCTTTTTAAGTAAAAGGTCTTGGTCAGCGTTTTGTAGCTCTGATAAACATTTGTCCACCCAGAAATCGCCAAAGAATCGGTAGCCTCAAATAAAGGCGAAGCATCCACGGAGCAGACGGTCTACCTTTCGTTGAAAAGGGTAAAAATTGCGGAATTAAGACATCGATTTCAAAATTTACGGCTCTTAATGCTTCCACTAAAGACAGATGAGTGATAGGTAATTGATGGTCGATAAAGTCGTAGTACTCTTTCATGGAGTACTTAAAATTGGGTTGAATGATCAGTAGCGACCCACCCAGAACCAGATGGTCAAAACAAAACTCCAAAACCTTAAACAATTCTTCTTTTGAAGCAAGATGTTCAAAGAAGTTTGAGATAAAGATGACGTCATATCGAGTTGCAATCAGATCATCATGGTCTACTTTCAAAATATTGATATTAAAAATCTCGATATCTGCATTTGCAAATAATTTTGCGTCAGGATTGAGATCAATCAAATGTTTGGAAGCTGCTTGCACATGGTTGAGGAACTCACAATAGCCACCACCAATATCAAGAACAGCACTGTCGATCTTGATGTACTGTTGTAGATAATCCCGAACTAGAACTTTCCACAAAACATTCTTAGCTCGCTGTTGGCTGGGGTCAAACCGATTGGCATAAAGTTCCTTGAGATAGCGATTGATGCTCATGCTTTCAGCTTCTCCGGATATTGCAAAGAGGGCTTCACGTAATCTCCCCGTGATAACAATTTCTCCAAAAGAATGTATAAGACGATAAATAAATAGCGACTTCCCATTTCTTTCAACTTAAGTTTGGAAATTCCTGTTTTTCGGTTGTGCCACGCAATCGGAACGATCGCGTAGGAATAACCCCGAACTATTGCCTTAAGGGGTAGCTCAACTGTGAGGTTGAAATGATGGGAAATTAAAGGAGTAACCCCTTGAATAACCTCCCGTCGGTATGCCTTGAAAGCATTGGTCGTATCGTTATACGGAATTCCCAAGAGAACTTGAATAAACAAATTCGCTAAACGATTCACAACTAACTTGTGCGAGGGATAATCAACTACTCGTCCACCCCGAATGAATCGAGAACCAAATACGCAATCGTAGCCTTCTCTTAATTTGTGGTAATAGCCCACAATATTTTCAGGAGGATCGGATGCATCTGCCATTGCAATTACAACTGCATCTCCCCGAAACCGTTCTAGCCCGCACCGCACCGCAAATCCAAATCCATTTGGATAGTGATTATTGACATAGCGAACATGCAGATTGTTTTCAGTCAATGCTTGTAAAATCGCTTCAGTGCGGTCACGGCTGTTATCATTAACCACCAAAATCTCAAAATCGATTTCCCACAGGGTTAAATGCTGACTGATCCGCTCAACCGTATCTTGAATGCATCCTTCTTCGTTGTAAGCAGGAATAACAACTGAAAGAAAAAATGGCTCTGAAGCACTACCCAACAGTGGATGATTGCTTTCCGGTACCCGTTGAGGAGTAGCAAAGGCTGGACTTAATCCTTCTGGAGGATACAGATCAACGGAACTAGATGAATCAGCATCATTGTCACGAAAGACTAAGCGATCGCTCAGAATATAGTTAATCACTGCATTTAAACCCACCCCAATTAAGGTGTTTAATGCATAACTCACTCCTAACCAATCGAGCAAAGGAAATACAAGAAAAATCCTCAACGCTAAAGCTGCCCCAGCAGATAGGTGATAGAGCGGAATTTGTTTGAATACGATCTCTTGAACCGTCCAAACTCCCCCAGTCCATACCCAAATCCGGTAGATGAAAAAGCTTACAATTAGGGATACTTCGATCGCAAGAATGTTTGCTACGTTTCTCAATAATGGAGTGTTAAAGCCTAACTTCTCAATCAACAGAGCAATCAGAATTAGATTGAAAAGCGCAGCAATACCTCCCCCTACAAGAAAACGAAGGAGCCGCTGATTTACTAGTTTTTTCATAGAACTAGGAATTAAGAACGATGAGAATCATCAAACACAAAAAATCAATCGGAATCAAGGTTGCTGATGCAGAAGTGCTGGTTGCAAACTCAGAACTCAATTGCTGTAATGTTCATTTCTCGTATAACCATTTGCTGTTAAAAAATCTAAGATTTCTAATGCAGATTTTCCACGCCGCTCTCATACACTTGGAGGCAACTTTAAAGTGGGATTGCTATAGAAACTAGTTATGTCAGTAGCGAAGAGCAATGTATACAGGTTCTCGCCCTTCACGATGCCGTTTCAAATGAAAGTTATACGGTTGCAAGTAAGACTGAATCTTTTCAGGTGTTGTATTAGGATGAATCTCTAAAATGATTGCTTTTACATTCTTCAACCATTCATTATTTTGAGACAATAAATCATCTTCGCTACCCTCGATATCGATTTTTAGTAGATCGATCTCTGACCAACCGATCTCTCGTAAGATTTCGGGAATTGTCTTTACTTCAACAACAACTGTTTGATCTAATTGATGCATAGGAGAACTTTCTAAAGCTGAGCAGGTAGGATCATCACCAAAACGTAGCTTTAATTGACCAGAGTTTGCGCCTATTGCACAATCGAACACTTTAGCAGGAACATGATTAACAGCTAGTGTTTGTGTTAGCAAGGGCTTATTACGAGGATCAGGCTCTACACAAATAAGCTCTGCTTGCGGAAACTGGCAAGACAAAGAAAGAGCACCTAATCCAATATTGGCACCTAAATCAATAATTCTTCTCGGTTCAAATGGTAAAACGTCTTTCAGGAAATACTCTTGGTCTAATAAAATTCCTTTTAACATCCCTTCATATGCAGGAGAAAGAGGAAGTTGAATGTTTCGGTCATAGAGCTTGAGTTCAACCGTTTTAACCTTTTGAGGTTGATTAAATCGTGCAGCCAATCTGCCCTGATAATGAAATCCTAAGTACCACCATCGAGGCAGATTTAGAGTAGTGAACTGACGATCTTCTTCTACGATTTGCCAAAATGCGTTCCAGCTTGATTGAATACTCATATCGTAAGGGTACAACTTGCTGATAGACTTTTCGATTAAAGGCTTATCAATCCGGAGAACATATCATCATTTCTCACGATTCTCTTGAGGACGAGCGACATACTCTTCCATATCTAAAGAAGATGTCACTGTTTGACCATCCCGTGATTCAATGATGTAGTTATGTTCAACCAATAAAGATAGAATTCGTTGACTCGCTGCTTCAGGGTCAGAAAAAGCAAATGGATGGAAGCCAAAATGAATGATTGGACGGATAGTAGCCAATGTAGCTTTTGCACCCATCAGTGTCAGTAACTCTGCCCCTTCAACGTCAATCTTGATGATGGCTGGCCTGAAAGCGTAGGTTGAACACAGAGCGTCAATGGTAGTTGTTTGCACTTGAATGAATATCTCTGGTAAAAGTTCCTGACTACGAGTTTGAGGAACATCTAGAATCGAGAAACCGCTACCAACAACATTGCTATCGTCCCCAAAAATCTTCAACTTTACAGTTTGATCCGTTTGGTCAGAGCAGGCAGCCGCAACTACAATTACCCGGTCAGAAAAGCCATTTCCTTCAACATGCTTTTCTAACAAATCTAAATTACCGGGTCCTGGTTCTACCGCAATTACTCGCCCCTTTTGACCGACTAAATATGCCATCTCCAGGGTCATTTGCCCCACATTAGCTCCGATATCCATCACATCCATGCCCGGTCGAATTACGGTTCTGAACCAACGAGCCGTTTCAACCTCTTGCTCCTGACCTCGCAGAGCAACGGATGGATGAAGTTTCCAGATCCGATCGTTTTGTTGTGCTTCTGCTAACCCAAGTTGACCATATCGCCAATCTAACAATCGTCGATAGAGCGATCGCGCCATCGATTTGATTGACTCAGGTAACGCATCAAACAACGGTCTTAATGTTGAATGCGCCGAAATTAAAGCATCAGGCATTAATGTGTCTCCAGACAAACTACTTCTGATTCAAAACGTCGTGATAGGCATTTAGATAACAATCCGTCATATGTTCTACACTAAATCGCCGTTCACAATCTGCTCGACAATCGGCTCGTTGAATTTGATTCAATTTACCGACCGCATCAATCAAATCCGCCTCATCATTGCAAAGAAATCCTGTAGTACCATGTAAAACCACTTCTGGTGTTGACGCTCTTTTTGTGGCAATGACAGGAGTTCCGCAAGCTAACGCTTCAGTCATGACAATGCCAAAAGGTTCATCCCATTGAATCGGAAACAGTAAAGCAGTTGCATTGCCCAGGAACGTTGCTTTTTGTTGATCATTGACCGAACCAATCCACTCAACTTGTTGACCTAAGTGAGGTTTGACTTGAGTTGCAAAATAGTCCTGTCCTCCTTCTTCATCTGAAATAGTCCCTGCTATTTTGAGTTTCATCCCTGTTGCTTGAGCAACCCGAATTGCCACATGCACCCCTTTATTTGCAGTTAATCGACCCAAAAAAGCCAAATACGGTTCCTCAACAGGTGTTTTAACAAAGGGATATTGTTTCAAATCAACTGCGTTATATACAGTCTCCCAGCATCCTGAAGCAATATGCTGTCGATGATGATCGCTAACACTAGTAAGCAATAAGTGTTGGCGACGCTGGGAAAGTAGCCATTTAACTTCCTGCTCTAAGATGGGATTCTCAAAGGTATTGACTATTGGATAAGACAGTTTTAACAGCGAAAAAAGATAATCAATTCTTCCAAAATTATGAATCACGTCTATGTTTTGAGCTGCTTTCAAGCTGAGAATTTGAAACCATATTTTCCTAGACGCTCTAGACCAATAAGAAGAATTATCAGGAGGGCGATGGGTGATGATTTGACCATAATTTTTTGAACCTGAAGCAGCTATAAGAGTAACGTGATGTCCCCGTCTTTGTAGTTCCTCACACAACAGAGCAACAATTCTTTCCGTTCCTCCGTAGTGAACAGGTGGCACAGGAATTTTGGCATCTGCGATAACCAAAATTTTCATTATTCGTTGTCCTTAAATCCCGAATGATATCTAAAGCTCTGATTTACTACTGATTCTCGATTTTGCAAATAGGCTGAGACATAACCTGACAACTTGCGACAAGGTTTTCCAATTCAATCCCCAGCAATCCTGCAAAACGACACCAAGTTGACGTTTCATGTAGAGAGATAAATGCAATAAACCAATCGAGTTGGCAATTAGGAATGCAACCAATACACCCATTAGCTCAAAGCGTTTCCCTAAAAACCATGCCGTTGAAAAGAAAATAGAAGACATGATGATGGCATTGATTGCAATAGGGCGAGGCTGATTTAATCCATACAAAGCGTTCACCACAAATTGTCTCAAGGCTGAAGGAATGTAAGCTACAAGTAAAACGATCGCTGGTAAAACAGCAGGCTTAAACTCCATGCCAAATAGAAACGGAATGATCCAGGGGGCGATCGCTCCTAAAGCAATACTGCCAAGGGTGATCAACAACATAATGTAGCGTAACCCCTTACCCAAAATCTCTCGTTGCTCTCCAGGATTCTCTCCTCCAGCCAACTTTGGAAAAATGACTGTTTGAAAACTCGTTACGATCGTATTAAGTCCTGAATTTGCAAATGTAAATGCCGCCGTGTATAACCCAATGGTTGTATCGTCCAATAATTTAACGATAATCAGCCGATCCATTTGTGCCGCCAGTGCGATCGGGATTGTAGCCATCATCAGGTGGCAACCTGTCAATATCAATCCCTTTGCTTCTTGAAGCGAGGGAAGCTTGAGGATATTTTTGACACTGAGTAATCTAATAGCACTAACAATAAAGGTTCCTAGCCAATTAATCCAAATGATATTGAAAACCGTTACTTCACCAATTGTCCATAGAATGAGTAACCCGATCAGATAGGTTACGTAAGGGATCAGACTCAGGACGTTATATCGTTTGATCTGAAATGTTCCATGATCAATTGCAACTAACATCACTCCGACAAAGTTGAAGGGCAGAAATGCCAGTAGATAATTTCTAGCTAACGGCAACCATTCAACTCGTTCAGAACCTAGTAAGACAGGGAGTAACGGATAAGTTAGCAGGAGTGCGATCGAAGAGAGCAACAACGCTAAAAAAATTGCAGTTGCAGTGAGCTGATGAATATCAGCCTTCGATTGACTCGCCCGTTGTGCAACAGCAGTATGAACATTCAAGAACCCAAAGGTAGCAATAATTTGGGGCCAAAATAGCACGACTGCTAGAGCACCTCGCCCTTCTGGAAGTAGTAACCGAGCCGAGAGAACACCCGTTGCCACATTACACAACAAGATAAGCCCGTTTGCAGCAAACGTTCCAAACCAAGCTTTAGCCAAGCTTTTAGTCATTTATGCTTCGTAACACCATTGTGCTGATATAGAGTATCCAATTTCTAAGTCATCTTAAAATCTTGGAGAGAATAATTTCCGACCTGTCCTGCCTGCCGCCGAGTAAACTCACTAACCGACGAATTACCATGGGGATATACACCATTTGCCTGCCGCCACATCTCTTGGGGTGCAATCGCCACCTCATAACGGTGCTCTTCGACGTAGCACACATGATACCACTGTGTAGTTTGACATCCTTGACACCAAAACGCCTCTAGCCATTCATTCTCTAATGACACAGTAGTGCGTTCTGCCATCAGTAGCATCGATCGCTTCCGTCCTATACCCCGTTGCTGAAGTTGTTCAACGCGATCGGCAAAGAGCCGATGTTTTTGGCTCACACTGTCCAGGTAACACCCATGAATCGGGCAATAGATTGCCCGTCGCTTTGACCGTTTCCGATTTCGGACACACTTCTCCTGCAATACTGCCTCCTAAACATTCCAGCTACATGAGGCTAGGTTAGAGGGACTGAGATCAAACGACCATCAAAGCCCACTCTACAATTAACGCTGATTTAATTTTGAGTCGATTTGCCGCTATCCCTAACCCTGGTAAATGCCCATCTGGAAGCCGAGAGTAGATACTGATACTCTCAATTCCTCCCCCTTATACGTCTATTGCAATGGAGATTCAGGAAAAACCAAATCTACTTTGCGAGTTGTACGGAGCAGGAGCAGCACAACACCGCTCATCAGGAAACATTGATGCGATCGCCCCTCATTTTGTTTCACAGAGTGCTACCAATTGGCAGCCATTTTTACACAGATAACCTACCCATGCGTAGAGGCTTAGGATTGTGGATTTAATAAATCCGCAAACGGTACGGGCGGGTTTAGCAGACTAATCTCTGCCCTGCAATGGATTTGACGACAAACCCGCCCCTACCCAATATCGAACTTATTTAATTCCCATTCCTTAGTACTGTGATTCACAGATAGGGTTTGGAAATAAAACCAGGGGGGTATGGGGCTTCGCCCGCAGTCAGGGGTAGAACCCCTGCACCCCGAATTCCCACCCCTATTTACGACGAGTTGTACTTAGCAATGCCGATTCCTCAGCTAATGCAACTGAGAATGGCTCTAAACATGTTCTCTCATCAGCATCAGCGATCGCCTTCGTCTTAGACAGAGCAAGCTTCATCGATAACGGTTCAGCATGACTCGATAGCACTCATCCAAAGATAAGAAAACCTTTAGCGTTACTCGATGATTCATAAGGCTTCAACGATAACCGTCAAACCTAACGCGATCGCCATCGTCCGATCAGCAGTAACCTTCTAGCATGACTCGATTACCAACCCAGCTTCAAGAGTAACGCTCAAGCATGACTCGATTACCAACCCAGCTTCAAGAGTAACGCTCAAGCATGACTCGACAACAGATGCCCGGTACTCGATAACGCTTCAAGACGACTCAAGATCCTTCCAACATTAGACCCTGACTGACGGACACATCTCTGTATTGAGCCGTTAAAACCGCAAGTACCAGGACAAAACCTGTCGGCACAGAGTTCCAAAGCACCCGTACTTGGAACTGATGAAAGGAGGATTTGGGTGGGATCAAAACAACCATTGGTAAATCAGCTCTTAACCAATCCCCCAATCAGAAACATAAAAAATCGCCCACAGAGAATTTACTGGAGATTTTTACAAGCTCTGCATAAAGCGATCGCAAAGTTAGTGGAATTTGCTCAACTCTTTCCCAGTTGCCTAATCTTCAATGGGTTTATTAACTTCATTAGAGAATTTTTTGAAAGACGAGGTGCAATCTCAAACCCTTTCATCAAAGCGGCTACTCACCTCCCTTCCCAATTGTCTAATGACTCTTACACTCACTCATCAGGGAGCACCCAAATGCCTAGAAAAAAACGTGGTTCTAAAGTCTTAACCACCGCAGAACTGCGAGCAGCAAGCCTAAATTCCTTAGGCAGTAATCTTGAATTTAGTGAGGGAATCAACCTCACCGAATATAAACAGCTGATCAATAGCTTGCGAGACGAGCTCAAGTCCTACAATGAAGCCCTTTCCCTGGTTGATCGCTCCTCTAATGCAATCGATGATTTTGAAAAAAGACTGAAAGACTTTTCAGAACGCATGTTGCTCGGAGTAGCCACCGTGTATGGCAAAGATAGCTCTGAATATGAGATGGCAGGCGGAGTTCGCAAAAGCGATCGCAAACGTCCTGTCCGCCGTATTACTACAGCTTGAGACAGAAAAGTTCGGGATAAGGATTTTGGCGAATGCATTCGCCAGGTGCTGAACCCGAATTGACGTTAACGCAGAAAAGCGATCGCTCCTCATCGATGTACCCAGACCAGGGACCGATTCACCGATTGAGTGCGATCGCTTCACATGTTGCTGAACCATCCTTTGAGCTACATCAGGCATTTGATAGCAAGCCTTCCATCCCCTCTTTTCTCTCACCTTAGCCGGATTCACCCGCCCCACCGAAATATCCGTCGGGCGAAATAAATTTGAAAGACTATCGATTAGCTTGCTCAAATGCCCGTGCGATCGCAGTCCACACCAATTTGCGATTCATCGCCTCATCCAACGGCAACGGTCGAACCGATAAACCATCCGGACGCGGCTCATAACTCGAAAGCCAGGTATAGCGATCGCTTAGCCCCCAGGTCAAAACCGCAACCACTGCTGGCTCCTCTAACACCACATTCAGATAAGTTTCATAAGCCGTCGCCACAATCGAGTCACGGATCGCCACATCTGCCGGAAGGTCGCGATCGGTTACATCCAACTCTGTAATTAAAATCTTTAGCCCCAGACTGGCTACATCCCTGAGAAACGTCCTGAGCCGATCAGCGTTAAACCGCGTTTCATGCCCCATCAAATGCGCCTGAATTCCCAACGCATGAACCGGAACTCCCTTACTGATAAGCTTCTCTAACAAGTTGAGAACCGCCTCCCGTTGAGCGTTATCCCTCGGAGTATCATAGTCAAGCCAGCGATCGTTATAGACTAACATTGCCTGCGGATCGGCTTCAGCCGCTGCATAAAAGGCAGTTTCAATATAGCTTTCGCCCAACAACTCAAGCCAGGGCGAGGGATGTAACCCGTCTGATCGCTGACTATAGGGAACGGCGATCGCCTCATTCACCACATCCCATGAGTGCAATTGCCCCGCAAAATGACTCGCCACTGCTGCAATGTGTGCTGTCATGACCTGTTCCGCATTCTGTCGATCCACTGCTTCGTCAAACCAGTCCGGCAGGGCTTGATCCCAAACTAACGTATGCCCTCGCATCAGAAGGTGGTGGCGTTGAGCAACCTCTAACAACCTGTCCGCTTGACTGAAGTCAAATTGAGTTGGACTGGGACGGATGCTCTGCCATTTCAACTCATTCTCAGGTACTAAAATGGCACACTCGCGGAGAAACGCAGCCGTAAACACTGGATCTGAAAGCCCATGAGGATTTGCCGCCGCTCCATAGAGCAGATTTCGGGCAGCCGCATAGTCTTTAAGAGCATCAGGTCTATCCATCCCAAAGGCTTGAAGATTACTCGCGAGAGGCGCATGGTACAGCGATTCAAATGCTGCCAGTTTATGTTGTTGACGAAACGCACACGCTGGGGCGATCGCCCCTAGCCCTGCTAAAAAGCCTCGCCCCAACCGCAACACTTGCCGTCTAGTCAGCATACTGCTTAACGAGAACCTTCTCCAGCAACGGTTGAGCTTGATAGAGAGCCAGTAAACGGTCTGCAATTTTATCCCAGGAATAGCAATTTAACGCCTGCTCATATCCGGCTTTTCCCATGTCTTGCCTCAATCGATCCTGCTTTAGCAGAGTCATTACGGCGTTAACTAACGATGAGACATCACCCGATTCGACAAATAAACCTGTAGTTCCCTCTTGGATAATATGCACCATCCCTCCCACTCGTGACCCGATTACGGGAACGGCGGATGCCATGCCCTCGACCAGACTCATACCAAATGTCTCTGAGAAGGAAGGGTTAACCAGAATATCTGCATTGTGGTAATAACTGGGTAAATGATCACGCTCTACAACCCCAACAAACTTGACGCGATCGACCAGATCTGGCGAGATACGAGCCTTCAAATAACTTAGATAACTGTTGTCATAAGACTGCTGAAGTTCTAAGTAAAGCTGCTCTAACGCCTGAACTTTTGGATCATCGTTGACCAAAACAATTACCCGTTTGTCAGCTACCGCCTCCGGTCCTACAAGAACCAAATCTACGTTGGGATCTTGCTGACCAATTTGATTAAACGCATCAATCAGAATATGAACTCCCTTTTCTGGGGAGACTCTACCCACAAACAATAATGTCTTAGAGCCATTTTCTACATTCAGCGTCTTCCGTTGCTGCCTTGAAAAATTGTCAATATCAACGCCGTTATACACGGTGTAAATTCGATCAGCCAGTTCAGGAAACGCTACCAGAATTTTTTGCGTGACGTGTTCGCTACAACCAATGACAAAATCGACACACTTCAAGCGTCTTCTAGCAACCGAACGGCTAAACCAATTAAGCCACTCAGAATGCATGTGTAGAATAATCTTGACGTTGGGGTTAATGAGCCGTATCCACGGGGCAAATTGATAGAAGTTTTGAATATGAACAACGTCGCACTTTTGCCGCCGAATATCAAATGCAACTCGCAGGCAGTAATTGAGGTAGCGCAGTGACGACATAAAAAAGGGAAAACCAGGGCCGGGGAATCTCAATAAATGCAACAGCCCTAAAAATTTCAGCCCCTCATCTAATTCCACCGGAATAGAACGGTATTCCACCTGATTGACAACCTGTACAGGCATGGAACAACCACTGCCCCGCTTACCATAAAAGATCACATGGCAGGACTTCGCCAAACGGGAAGCAATCTCACTCGACCAAATACCAATCGAATCGTAAGTTTGGTCTGGCGATGCCAGAGTCCAGGGAGGATTAATAAAAGCTATTTTCATAACTTGGCCTCACTCTTAGCGTAGATCAAAAGGCTTTTGTATTCTTCGACTCGCTTGATCCGATTGTCAGCTTCTAATCTTTGAAGGATGGCTTCTGCATCCTTCCAGTAGATTGACTTTGTGTAGAATAAGAGCCTCCCACCAGGATTCAATTTTCGTAAAAACAATTCAACCAAAGACGGATCGTCTTGATTTAGAAGGGGAGCTTCTTGAGGTAAGTAAAACTCACACAGGTGAAACAAAGTCACCAGGTCAAACATTGGAAGACAGTTATCTGTCAAGGTATAAATATCAGCAAATAAAACCTTGTAATATTTAGCCAGTTTTTGATTTTTAAGGGTTTGTTGAACATATCTCTCATGTTCTCGTGCTGCTGCTGTGACTCCAAAAATCTCGTTCGGTGTTTCAAACTCTTGATTTGCCAAGCCTACAACGTGGTGAGAACCCGTTCCAAAATGGAATATTGATTTGTTGCTGACTTGATTTAATTTTAAGTACTCAATAAACTCAAGATCACAACTACACAAATAAGGTGTAAGTTCCCAGACAGAATTTTTGCGAAAGAAATTGGTTCCTAGTGCTCTCGGAGTGGGGGGAGACACCAATCTTAAAGCATATAAAAGTCTAGATAAATAGGGATTTCTGTGTGAAACGGAGCGTAACTTTCCAATAATTTTTTCAGTCAGCTTAAGTTCCATAGAAATAGCTCCAGAATTGAGATTAATCTAACACACTCAATAATCAAAAATAGAAAACAGAAACCCTGAAAGTCTTGATTTTATTCACTCTTAAATTAAATGTGAAATTTGTTAATTTCGGAATTTCAATCTACTGGATGGGTAGAGTTTTTTGACTTTGAATTGGTCAGTTCGATATTACAGCTTTGGTCAGAAAGCTTAAGGCAAAGGCAATGGCTCAAAGTCTGATACTGGGAAAGCTTCCTGACTCACCTCTGCCCCATCGAATGGGGCTACGGCTATCGCTCTAACAAGATGCTTGAGAAAAAGTTTTCTAACGCTTTAAAGGACTTTGCGTGAACTGAGTCGAGAGGCTAGGCTCGATTGGCTGCAAGCCATTCCACCGTTTGTTGAAACGCATTGGGAAACCTAACAATAGGCGTATAGCCTAACCGTTGTTCTGCTTTGTTGTAAGGCAACTTGTAAGGAGATTGATGCAACAAGGTCATTTCATAGGTTACACATCGTTCTACCTGTTTAGATCCCTGTACTCCTATCAAGGGCGGTTGACTGACCGGAGCAGAGGCAGTTTTCTGCTTACCTAGCAACTTTTTCACAGACTGTTTCAAGTCATCCGAAATACTGGCAAGCAATTTTTGAACCAGCACTGAATCGGCGATGGTTTGCTTTAGGCTGGTTTTTTGGGGACCGACAGGAGCCACAACAGGAATCTGATCAGGCTTTACTCCCAGTGCCCGTGCCAGCAGATGATATAGCTCTGCCCAGGTGACTTGCTCGTGTTCTCCGATAAAAAAGGCTTGTCCATCAATTCCATCAGCATACATAGCAAGCACAACGGCATGTACCAGATTATCAATGTAAGTTGTATTGCAAATACCTTGTCCTCCATTGACGAGATAGGCAGTCCCATTCAGGATCTGGTTCGCAATTTCAATGATTCGAGGCGATCGCGGTCCAAATACAATTCCCGGTCGAAAGATAACCACTTCTACCGAACCTCGGCTCCGCAACTTCAACAGCGATCGCTCTGAATCAATCTTGGCACTGTTGTAGGGAAAAGGTTGCGGTTTTCTCAGAGGGCTCTCTTCACGGGTTCCTGGTGCTGGAGCTTGCCCATGGACACACATAGAACTCATATAAATCAGACGACGTACATTTGCACGTTGGGCAGCTTTATAGGTGGCATCCATCGTTCCCCGAATGAATCCAGGACTACCTGTAGCAGAATGGATGATGACATCACATCCTTTAAACGCTTTCTCCAATGCGGATTGATCTAGAGCATTTGCAATTCGATGATCAACACCAGAGAGACGTAACTGACTACTACTCGCTTGACTCCGTACAATGGCTCGAACGTTCGCCTTCTCTTGGGTATGAAGAACTTCAGCAATCCGCTGACCAATAAACCCACTTGCTCCAATAACTCCGACCGTTAACATTTCAATCTCCCCTAACACATTAATTCTATGGAACCTGTTGAGACAATTAGGAAAAGAGAGCATGGGGGCTGTACCTCAGCCAGGAGTATTGCTATCCCCCTTGTTGCATCATGCCTTTGAGGTGATCTGCCAATCGAATAGCCAACGCAATGATCGTCAACGTCGGATTAGCGTAACCCGATGTTGGAAACACTGAACTTCCCGTGATGAATAGATTGTGAACACCGTGTACCCGTCCCTCAGCATTCACAACCCCTTGTTTAGGATCATGATGCATACGGGTTGTGCCCATGTGGTGATGCCCTGCCAACTTAAAAAATTTCACGTTCTCTAAATCAGTTTGTAGATGCCCCAATCCTGATCGATTAAACTCTTCGATCAGAATGCTTTGCACGCGATTGATTGTACGAAAGTCAATACTGTTCAGCTTCCAGTGAATCTCCGCCTGGTTCTGCCCTAATGCATCCCGCTCCTGGCTCAGCACTAGCCGATTCTCAGGATCGGGAGCCTGTTCAATTTGATAGACTAACTCAAACGTTTTGAACTTCCGCTTTTCATAGGGCAAGTATGACCAGTACCCCCGCTTCAGACCTGGGAGCGATCGCACAACTTTCCAAAAAGCTGCTACAGCTAAGTCACCACTACTTCTGGCGATAGTACTGATGTGTTTGAGAGAGCGTTTCGGTAGTTTTGCATGGCGTAGTGAGGCGACTAACACCTGCGCTGACTCCTGAGCATTTTTGTAGTGAATGGGATATCGGGGAAAGAGTTGAATACCACTATTCAACAACTGCTCTCGTTGCATCAAATCGGGGTTGAGGTGGAGTTCTCCGACCACAAACTGACTTTTGCTCTGATGCATATCATAGAGAGCCGTTTGATCAAACATTTTCCGCTTGTAAGGCGTGAGCATTCCAGCAATGACACTGGGATGCTCCATAAAAAACCTGCCCACCCGATCATGCTGATTGCCAATTCCGGCGGGTTGCTGTTGGTTAGACAGCAGTAGTAATCTGGCGTTTTCAATGCCACCCGAGGCTAAGACAAACAGTTTGGATGCAATCCAAAAAGAATGCCCCTGAAGCGATCGTCCCTTCAGGCGCGTGACCGTCTGACCCGCATCATCAACTTCAATTTCGGTAATATTTGCGTGCAATAAAACAGTTATATTTTGAGCCTGACTGATCGCTCTGGGATAGTCCTCGATAAATGGCGTGCGATCGCCATACTGACTCACCGATGTCATGATGCGATCGCTCTTAAATGGCAGAGGAGATTTGCCGTTGCTCTGCCAATCCTCAGCTTTGTAAGTGAAAGGTCCCAGTTGACACAATTGATGTGCCCGTTCATAAAACGGATCTAAATCAGCTCTTGTAAAGGGCCAACCGCTGTAGGGGAGCCACTCTCGTTGCTCAAAATCAATGGCGTCTAACGGCAAACTTCGCCAACCACGCTGGATATGGTTCAGTTCTGACTCCCAGGTATGAGCCGTTCCACCAAACTGCCGCAGCCGAGTGGAATCTAGGGGTGGATGAGGTTGACCAACGACTTTTCCCTGTGAAAGGCTCTGAGTTTGAGGGTCAAAATCAAACCCTCCACTTTCAACCAGGCAAACTCGAAATTTCTGGTTCATTAACTCGTAGGCTAAGGTGATTCCGGCTGGTCCACCCCCCACAATACAAACCTCTGTTTCGATGGTTTCCTCTGTTGTTACTGTGCGTGCATCAACAATCATGGTGTCAACGTTAGTTAGGGTTTTAAGGCGTCTTCATCTATAGAACTGAGGGGTTGGTTAGGACGGGGTGCAGGGGTGAAAACCCTGGCTGGAGGCGCAGCCCCCACACTCCCTTGGATGAACTGTCTCGACAGTTGCTACATCAACAAAACCATTTCAAACAACGCTCAAGTTAACGTGGGGATCGCCCCTTCAAGCGGTGTTGTAGCAGGTTGAGAAGAACACGGTAAAAGAAAACCGTATTGCCGACGAGATAGCGATCCCACAACCGAAGCGGCTCAGTCAGCAAACGAGAAAGCCACTCTAACCCTGCATCCGTCATCCATTTAGGACCGCGATAGAGGGTGCCTGTATAGAAGTCAAGACATGCCCCCAGTGGCAGAAAAACACGGGCTTGAATTCGCGATTGATTGTCACGAATCCACTGCTCCTGCATCGGCATCCCAAAACCGACATACAACACATCCGGTCTGAATCGATTGATTTGCTCAATCACCTGATCATTTTCCTGACCTGTTTTGTCGAAATACCCATGATGACCTGCAACTCGCAGATTGGGAGTAATCATCTCTAATTTGGCGATCGCCTTATCGACCACTCCCGGTCTACCCGCCAGCAAAAACAACGAAACCTGCTCTTGTTCACAGGCTCTTGCTAAGTCTTCGATGTAATCGGGGCAAGTCATGCGATGTTTCGACTCAAGGCAATGCCCACAGGCTTTTGCCCCCAACAACACACCAAAGCCATCACAGAAGACCAGATCGGCACGATTAATAAAGTCTCGATACCAGGGTAGCTCGTAGGCAAAATTCATGCCCCGAACATTGACATGACCAATCACCGTTTGGCGATCGACCTTTGCCGCATCTACGATGTATTGGATGAGATCTTGAACAGTAAGTTTATGGAATCGAGTTCGTAAAACGACAACCTCATCAAACGTTTTCATAATCAACCCTATCAATAGCAGAACCTTGACCAACCCGGTTTCACCAGACCATCTACGATCACGCCCCTGTGGGAACAGTCATCAAGTGTTGAAAAATTTTGCTAGCAAAACCACTCGCCTCATTTTGTTGGGCAAATTCTTTCATCTTGAGGCGATCGCCAATCTGTTCCGTAGGCTGTAACACGCACTGAGATAAACCCTTGGCGATTTCAGCCGGAACCGTTGAATCGACGGCTAACCCCAACTTGTAAAAGCGTGTGATCTCTCCCATTAGCCCAAAATCAGAAGACAACACAGGCTTTTGAGCAGCCGCAGCTCTCACCAAAATGGCACTCATTCCGATATGGCGTTGATAGGGAGCCAAAATGACATCAGACAGGTCGAAATAGGGCTGAATCGCTTCATCCGAGATGAAGGCATGATGAGCAACAATTTGCACGGGCTTAGCCGCAGCCACATCCTGGATGCGAGCCTGCAAAGCCTCCTTTTCTGGCGGTTGAATGGGACCAACCAATAAAAGACAGATTTGCTCACATATTTGAGGCGGTAAGGACGCAATGGCATCCAACACCTGAAACATCCCCTTTCGTTCTGATAGAGCACCAAATAGCAAAAACACCTTTCTTCCAGATTGAATGCCCAACTCTTGCCGGAGGTGCTCTGACTGAGGATTGGAGTTGTGATAAATCCGCACTGGGTCTTGTAGAAACACAGCTCTCGACCGTTTGTCTAACTGATTTAAGTGCGCCACAGCAAACGGATCAAGACAAAATAGAGTTTGCAATCTCTGGTTGCTCAAGAGTTTGGCAAGACAGACGCGATCGCGCCATTGCCATACTTGTTCTCGTCCTGCGGGAGTGTAATTTGCAAAACTAGGGTAATGAAACAAAGGACGGAAATAGATACTCGAAAAAGGACACGGTAACGTGCCCCCAAAAGCAAAGCGCAGGAAAACGGTGTCAAAGTACATCAAAAGGCAGTGATCCGTTCCTAACGATTTCGTGTATTTCTGAAGAATGTTCCATTCCTGAAACGCTCGCTTAATCCGACCTGTGAACGAGGTTTCTAATGCTGCACTGTCAACCAATCGCTCATAGTCTTGAGCATGAATTGAGACAAATTGAAGATTGGGATGACTAGAGTAGCGATCGATAATCTTGCTGTGTTGTTGTGTAAATTTTGGCGACACCAACACATCCAACTGTCCCGGCAAATTATGATCACACCAGTAAGTCACTAAGTGTTGAATATATCCAGCATGATGCCCTCGATAATCTAAGTCAAAGAGCATGAGTTTTTTAGCCTCTTGACCGACTGCAACCGATGGCTGGGCTATTCGAGAACTAACCATATTCACTACAGAGTTAATTTAGCGAAGATATTAAGAACAAATGACTCGTTGATGTAGATGTTGCTTGCTCCCCTAAACTGTTTCAGACCCTCTCTAATATCAACTTGATATGTTGATTCAGCACAGCTTCACGTTTAATTGGTATAAGCACACTTTGTCGTAACCAGGGATGAGAATTTGGGGTGCAGAGGTGGAACCTCTGGTTAGAGACGCAACCCCCGCACTCCCTTATTTCAACGATCTCGACACTAAATAACTACCGCCAGTCGATCAATCTCAGCTTTGATCATCTCTTCCAAAATGTCAGTCAAACTACGAGTGATTGTCCATCCGGGAAAGTGGCTCTTAAGTTTACGCAAGTCCGAAATATAGCAGATGTGATCGCCAATACGATTCTTATCCACATAAACCCAATCGACCTTACGCCCCGATAAGTCCTTCACCAGATCAAAGGTTTCCAGGATAGAAACGCTATTCTCGCGACCTCCGCCCAGGTTATAGACTTCACCAGGTCTGGGATTTTGCCGGAATGCTTCAAATGCCTGGATAACATCATAGCTGTGAATGTTATCACGCACCTGTTTGCCCTGATATCCAAAAACTTTGTAAGTACCACCAGCCATGGCAACTTTGACCAGGTAGGACAAGAATCCGTGCAACTCCACCCCCGAATGGGATGGACCTGTTAAGCAACCACCCCGAAAAATACCTACTTTCATCCCGAAGTAACGTCCATATTCTTGAGCAACAACATCGGCAGCTGTCTTAGAAGCTCCAAATAGAGAATGTAAACAGCGATCGATGCGACACTCCTCAGAAATGCCATGGTAGTCTTCAGGATTGGCATAATCAAACCGCTTCTCCAGTTCAGTCCGGGGCACCTCGTTGGGCGCATCCCCATACACCTTATTGGTGCTCATGTGGATAAAGACGGCATCAGGACAAAACTGGCGCGTCGCCTCTAACAAATTGACCGTCCCCATGGCGTTGACTTCAAAATCCAAAATGGGGATTTGGCACGCTTTATCATGGGACGGTTGAGCAGCACAGTGAATCACGAGATCAAACGAGATTGACTTGAACAGATCAAAGAGACTGTGGCGATCGCGAATATCAATACTACGGTGCTCAAAATTTGAAGTAGTTTTGCGGAGTCGTCCCAGATTCCACAGCGTATCTCCTTGAGAGCCAAAAAACTCTGCCCGCATATTGTTATCGACCCCTACAACGTGATGACCCTGGCTGTCGTAATATGCAACTGCTTCAGAACCAATCAATCCACTTGAACCTGTAACCAATACCTTCATCTGAACAAAAACCTCCATCGAATTTGAATAAAGACGACATCATTCAGGAGTAGAAAAGCGAGTAGTTCACCACATCGGTTTTGATAAGTGGGGTGTGGGGGCGGTGCCCTGACATGAAATGGCATCCCCACAATCCCCCATTGAAATTAAGCTGACAGAGCACTAAAGCAACTAAAGGGTTACGGGATGCAGGGGTGAAACCTCTAGCCACCACCAGCCTCTATACTCCCTTGTCTCAACTGTCTCAATAGTTGCCATAGCAGACCTGAGAGCACTTGATGTCTGAGATGTTTGACAGTTTTCAACTAAAGCTATACCTATACCAATTCATTTGGAATGACACCATAAGAAAAACGCCTGTAACCGTCTGAAGGCGTCATCTTATCCAGCCTGGTAGATCCTTATTTGTTATCCTTACAGGTCAGTTGTACCAACGCACTTCATGACAAGAAACCATCTTGTGTAGCACCAAACCTGGGATAAAAACCTATGACAAGACGGTTGAGAAATTTTTCAAAAGTAGCTAATCCTTATTTTTAGAGGATGCGATCGATGCAGATTTGGTATGAAGCACCTGAAACGAATGAGCTTAAAAATCATGCACCCTTCACAAGTTAACTCAAATATGAGAAACGGTATATGACACCCTTGAGTCAAAATCATTCATGCCTGGATCTATTGATGCTTAGTACAGCTATTCACAGATAGGGTTTGGAAATAAAACCAGGGGGTGTGGGGGCTGCGCCCTCAGCCAGGGGTTCCACCCCTGCACCCCAAATTCCCATCCCTCTTTACGACAAGTTGTACTTAGACCCGTTAATGTTCAGAACCGTTGATCTCTGGATGAGTTGATCCTGCAATTAAGCGTTAGTACTTAAACGGTTTCTCCTATTAGTCGAATTTACACTAAGCAGGTAGTCTTCTTACTTAAGACTAATGCATGAAATCTGGGGCTGTTTCCGGAAATTCTCTTCCTTTATCAAATATTCATGGAGTTATACTCATTTATAAAAATGACAGTAATATCACGGAGGTTCATAGTTGACTGAAAGTGACTACAGAAGCAAGTTCAACCAAATGGATGGGAAACAAGCTAATGTTTTAGATGTTACAGATGTATGAGTCGTCGATTAACTCGTCCATTCGTTTAATAAAGATCCAGCAAAAAACCTTTCAAAATCCGGTTGCTAGCATTAACTTAGAGTAAGCAGGGTATAGACGTATTAGGGTTGTTACATATTTGGCTATTGCGTGTCTGGCTGTCGAGACAAGTGCATCTAAGCATCTATCCATTTATGTCACAGCTTATACAGGTGGAGTAGTTAAGTAAGATTTTTATGCCCAATCGCTATTGATGCATTCCTATAGCACTGTAAGGAGTTGAGACAAAGGAGGGGTGGAGGCTCTATCCCAACCCAGGTTTCACCCCTGCATCCCGGCTTAACTAATCCTTCGGTTGCTATGCAAGGTCTACAGCGCAATAAACTTCCGCAGCTGTAGCTAAGTGGTTTAGTTGCATCTATGGGAATGCTTACATCGGGTAGAAATGTATGGAAGTTAAGGAATACCAGGAAGAGATTGATTTTCAGAGGTACTGGCTGATTTTAAGGCGGCATTGGCTACCTGCTGCTGGTGTTTTGGTCACGAGTGTTCTTTTATCAGCTGTCGCTCTCGCGCTTAAGTCACCCGTCTACAAAGCCGATGGGCAATTGCTATTTCAATCCGACCGCACATCTTCCCTGACAGGGTTATTAGGGGAAGAAAATCAACTTGGGCAGTTAAACGCTTTAACTCAAAAGAGCGATCCCCTCAGCACTCAAGCAGAAGTGATCCGATCGCTACCTGTGATTGAAGATGCCATTAAAAGTATTGAAGCCGCCAATATTAATACCACTTCGTTAGATCCTCAAGAGATTGCCGACCGCATTGAAATTAAACCCTTAACGGGGACTGACGTATTGCAGATTTCCTTTGAATCCACTGATCCACGACTATCAGCCGCAGTCGTCAACAGTGTGATGAATGCATATCTCAAAAACAATATCTCAACGAACCGTGAGGAAGCCGTATCCGCAAGCCAATTCATCATCACTCAATTACCCAAGACAGAAGCTTCTGTAAGGGAAGTTGAAGAGCAACTGCGTCGCTTTAAGGAGGCAAATCAACTCGTTCTCCTAGATCAAGAGGTCATTGAAGCCGTCAAGACCATCGAAGCGTTACAGAACCAGATTGCCGATGCTCAAGCGCAATATTCTGATGTTGCTGCCCAATCCAGAGAATTGCAGCAACGCTTGGGGATGGACTTAGAATCTGCCGTCAATGCCAGTGTCCTCAGCCAGTCCACAGGGGTTCAAACCCTTCTGGCTGAATTGCAAGAAGTGCAAAGCCAATTGGCGATCGCCCGCACTCGATATAGCGACATTCATCCCACTGTGAGAGGGTTACAACGACAGGAAATTGCATTGAGCAATTTGCTGGAAGATCGAGTTGTTCAGATCTTGGGAGAACAACGCCAGTTTTCCGGCAACATGTTGCAAATGGGAGAGCTTCGCCAGGAGATCACTGCCAATTTACTTCAACTTGAGGCAACCCGATTTGGTTTGGAACAGCGCATCTCACAATTGGTGGCTATTCGGGATAGCTATCAAAGGCGGGCTAACGACTTTCCTCAGCTTGAAAAAACCCAGCGTGAGTTGGAACGCCAACTCAAGGCGGCTCAGACAACTTATGAAACGCTGTTAACTCGTCTGCAAGAGATCCAGGTTGCAGAAAATCAAGCCGTAGGCAATGCTCGCATCATCGAGCCTGCAACCGTTCCTGAAGATACCATTGGGCCTCAAAAGCCCCTGTTCCTGGCGGCTGGGGTGTTTGTGGGTACGTTATTGGCAGTTGCAACCGCTTTTTTATTGGATATCACTGATAAATCGGTTAAAACATCACGCGATATCCGAGAGTTACTGCGCTACCCCGTCCTGGGAATCATTCCTGCTTTTGATTTGCAGGAGTCCCCCGTGGAAAGCGACAATCCGGCTTATTACAGTTCTCGGCTTGTCGTTAAAAATGTGCCTCGTTCCTCAGTCAGTGCAATTTACCAGATGCTTCAGGCAAATCTGAAGTTTCTCGGTTCAGATAAAGAACTACAGGGGTTAGTTATCTCCAGTACCCTTCCACAGGAAGGAAAGTCTGAAGTTTCTGCAAATTTGGCAATCGCGATCGCTCAAAGTGGACGACGCGTGTTGTTGGTTGATGCTGATATGCGCCATCCAACTCAACATCATATCTGGCAATTGGCTAATTCCACTGGGTTAAGCAACGTGATCGTGGGACAGGTTAAATACCAGTCGGCTGTTTCAGAGGTAGATGAAAACCTCTCTGTATTGACAGCAGGGGTAGTTCCACCCAACCCCGTCGCATTACTCAATTCTGAACGGATGGTGTCACTCGTTAGCGAATTTTTGAGTGCTTACGATTTTGTGGTGTTTGATACACCTCCGCTATCTGGAACCGCCGATGCAGCTATTTTAGGCAAGTTAGTTGACGGAATTTTGTTAACGGTTCGCCCTGGCATTGTCACTACTATTAGTGCCAATGTTGTCAAAGAGTTTTTAACCCAATCTAATCATCAGGTTTTAGGCATGGTTATTAACGGGGTGCAAGTTCAAGATGAACCAAGCAGCTACTTCTACCATACCCAAGACGATACCGAAGAGAAACTAATTCGGTACAACGTCCGATATAGCCGTAGTCACTAGAGTGAGTGAATAGCGTTCATTTTTTGTAGAGTGTTCCTTTGATTGCTACCTGTCTCGCAGACATCTTGTAAAGCGGTGATGACAAAGCGAGATATAGAAACCACACCAGACTTAACGACTACCGTTAGTCATATTGCAATGCAAGTAAAGCTAATGATATGAAACTTCTTGCTCACCATTATTACAAGCGAGCGATCGCAGGAACATCTCTGGCACTAGTTCTCAGTAGTATAGTGCAATTGCCATCTGTGGCTCAGAGCACCCCACCCAATCAAACACGATTACAAAACACCCCTTTGATTGCTCCTGTTCGAGAGAATGCAACGAATTACCTTTTGGGTCCAGGAGATCAAATTGCAATCAACGTTCTGGGATACGAAGAATTTAATGGTTCACAGGTTATTCTTCCGGACGGGACAATTAGTTTGTCGTTAATTGGTGCGGTGACAGCAACCAATCAAACTCCCACAACTCTGGCACAAGTCCTTACGGATCGATTAAAGCCCTACTTAATTGAGCCTGTTGTCATCGTTAATCTGACTGCTCTCAGACCGATCGTTGTCAACGTTTCAGGGGAAGTGCGTCGTCCTGGCTCCGTCCAACTACGGGGTTCGACAACAACAAATACTGCCAATCCGACCGAGGTCACGGCTTCGACTGAAAGCAATCCCCGGTTAAGCACAGCAATAATCGCAACAGGCGGTATTACAGCCGATGCAGACATTCGCAATGTCGTGTTGAGGCGGTTATTACCGGGCGGTGGATATACAACTGTTTCAGTTAACCTGTGGGATGTGATTTGGGCTGAAAATGCCCCACAAGATCCTTTGTTACAGGATGGGGATAGCATCTTTGTGCCACAGCTTGCAGCAGGGGAGCAAATGGATCAGCGGTTGATAGCGCGATCGCAGTTGTCGCCGACAACAGTCCCCGTGCGAGTGGTTGGTGAAGTTAAAAACCCAGGGGAAATTCAAGTGCCGCCAGGCAGTTCGCTCTCGACGGCTGTTGCGATCGCAGGAGGCCCAACAGGCGATGCCAGATTAAGTCGGGTGGCATTTATCCGGATGAATCAGGAAGGGGCAATCGAAAGACAAATTGTGGACTTGCGTAATCTCCTGGACACCTACCAGGTTCAGGAAGGTGATGTCATCATTGTGCCGACTGAAGATAGCTCTTCATTGATTGACTTTGCATCTCGATTATTTAATCCGCTGGGAGCCTTTTTCAATATTCTCAATGGGTTCTAAATCTGGAATTTAGTTCAACAATAAACCTTCTCAAACTCATGTATAACATTTCCCACGCTTCCAATACGACGCTTGCTGGTCAGTCGAATAGTGATGCACAGATCCTCATCCTATCCACCAGAAATTATTCCAATCATGTCACCAATGTCAGCACCTATGAATTTGAAGACTTTATTTGTGACATTCATCCAACTCGAATCATTGCTCCTGCTCAATCTCCTGTTCTTGCTCGTAGAGCATACACTTTATTAAATCGTCTAACCCATTCAGCACAACTATCCTCTTATCTCACACCGATACCCTGCGTCAATACGATTGACAGAAACTATGATTTGTTTTTTGTCAAACTCAGTTCACTTTACGAAACTCTACTCATTCGTTTCATCAAAAATTGGCGACAGCGATGCCAAAAAGCAATTTGCTATATCGGTGAGTCGTGGGCAGATTCATGGCTGAAAAACTATCAATTTATGCTCGAACCATTGAAGGAGTTCGACCATATTTTTCTGGGAACTCGTAACAGTTTAGAAGCAGTTTCTGCTTACACAGGTCGTCCCTGTACCTATTTGCCGACTGGAATTGATAGTCTTAAATTTTGCCCCTATCCTGCCTATCAACCTCGCTCTATTGATGTCTGCTCATTGGGACGCCGATCGGCTGTTACTCACAAAGCTCTACTTTCATTAGCAGAACAAAATAAAATTTTCTATTACTACGACACAGCAAAAAATTTGCATATTATGGATGCCCAGGAGCATCGGTTTATGTTTGCAAATCTTCTTAAGCGAAGTCGATATTTCATTGTCAATATTGCTAAGTTTGATGAGATTCAAACAATCAATCGGTATCAGGAAATTAGCGATCGCTTTTTTGAAGGGGCGGCGGCTGGAACGGTTATGTTGGGTACATTTCCTCAAACAAATGAGTTTAAGCAGTATTTTGATTGGCAGGATGTAGTGATTCCAATGCCACTTAATGCGCCCAATATTGAAACCATCATTACTGAGTTAGATCACCAACCAGAGCGGCTTAATCAGATCAGGCAAAACAATGTCATCAACTCCCTACTCCAACATGATTGGCTTTATCGTTGGAAAGCCATATCAGCAATTATGAATTTGCCCCTAACCCCAGGAGCGATATCACGCGAAAATCAGTTAAGAGAAATGGCAGATTTGATCCAACGGCAAGGAACTCTAGAAATATATAGAGATTAATATTTTCATCAACGTTTTTCCCTAAAAGACATGTATCACTAAATTTCTATCTAAAGGGATTCAAATGATACTTAAGCACCCTTTAAACAGTTGAGTAATCAATCCTGAACAGCTCATAGAAATTAATTTTCTGTTAGTAGAACATGACTGAGAGTGAGCTTTAAGCCGTTATCCATTCATAGAGGCATATAGCGTGCAACCATTACAGAGCAGCAAGATAATCATTGTCCTAAAAGATACTTTAGGTATGGCACGTTCTAATTTGCTTAAAAATCAAATTGCCAAAATAGCATTTAGTTCTTTTAGTATTAAAATCCTATCGCTTAGCATCTCATTTCTCATCAATGTCTTTCTAGCTCGCCTCCTAGGAACAAGTGATTATGGTACTTATGTTTATGCGATCGCCTGGGTTGGTTTTCTAATCATTCCCGCCAGCCTGGGTTTAAACGAGTATCTTGTTCGCGAAGTAGCAGCTCATCAACAACACTTCAATAAGCAACTTCCTAACCCAGAATTAAGCCGATTAAATGGACTACTGCGGTGGTCGAATCACGTTAGTGTGCTCCTATCCGTTGGCATTGCCCTACTAACAGCCTTCATTATTTGGATTCTTCATCCCAACGCCACAGCAAAAGTGTCCATTGTCTTGTGGATGACATTAGCCTCCATGCCCTTTAGCGTGTTGACGATGTTACGTCAGGGAACACTGAGAGGATTAAATCGAGTACTGATCGGCGAACTACCCGAACAACTCATTCGCCCCATTCTATTTGCCGTTTTTGTAGGAATCATGTATTTCCTCCTAAAAGGCGACCTGAATGTCTACTGGGTTATGGGGCTTTACATTCTGAGCATTATTGCAGCATTTGGAATCGGTGCGGAGTTGCTACGACGAACGCTGCCTGCATCTGTTAAGCAAGCCACTCCTACTTATAATACGCCGACCTGGTTTAAGGGAACGCTTCCTTTCCTATCTATTGTCGGGTTGTACGTGATTAATCAACAGACCGATGTTCTCATGCTTGGAACCATGAAAGGACCTGAAGCCGCAGGAATTTACACTGTCGTAGGTCGAGGGGTGCAATTACTACAATTTATTCTGGCGGCCGTATGTGCTGCTGTCGGACCAACCATGGTCAACCACTTTACAAGTGAGCGATTAGATCAGTTGAAGAAGCTAGTTAGGGGAAGCTCTCGGCTCGCATTTGGCGCATCCTTTTTATTGACCGCAGCATTTGTCCTCTTTGGAAAGTGGTTTTTAATGATCTTCGGTGTTGAATTCATTTCTGGATACTCCGCTCTCATCATCCTCTGCGTTGGACATCTCCTCAGTTCTGGTTTGGGGATGGCGGGCTTTCTTCTGCTGATGACGGGTTATGAACGAGATACTGCTATGGCAACCGGAGCAACAGCAGTTCTAAACGTTGTTCTCAATGCTCTTTTGATTCCTCAATTTGATTTAGAGGGGGCTGCGATCGCAACAGCAACAACTCTCGTTCTGCGAGGATTTATCTTCCTCTACTTTGGTTGTAAACGCTTGAAATTTGCCCCAAGCGTATTCTTTTGATTCGCCTATTTGTATTCGGTTTATTTTCTCTATCACTAAACAGGTCAATATAAATGAAAGTATTGCAAATCAGTGAGTCGGATATAGATGGAGGAGCAGCACGAGCAGCACATCGGCTGCATCAGGGCTTATCTAGGCTAGGGGTCAATTCGCAGGTTTTAGTGCAACGTAAATTGGGTCTAGACAGCGCAGTGATTGCACCCGAAACAAAATTAATGCAGGGTATAGCAACTGCAAGAATTACATTTGATGCATTGCCGTTGAAGCTCTATCGGCACCGCTCAAAAAATACTTTTTCAGTCCAATGGCTTCCGGATGGAGTCGCATCCCAAATAGCCCGTCTCAAGCCAGATTTAATCAATCTGCATTGGGTCAATCTGGGCTATCTGCAAATTGAAACCCTTGCTAGATTAAAACAACCGATTGTCTGGTCGCTCCACGATATGTGGGCGTTTACCGGAGGGTGTCATTACAATCAAGAGTGTGACCATTACCAGATTGCGTGTGGTAAATGTCCTCAATTAGGTAGTCACCATCAGCGAGATTTATCGCATCAAATCTGGCGACGTAAAGCAAAAGCCTGGGGACATGCCAATTTAACCATTGTTGCATTGAGTTCATGGATGGCAGAATGTGCTGCCAAGAGTTCCCTTTTCTGCAATTTACGCATTGAAACTATTCCAAACGGACTGAATACAGATGTTTATCATCCAATTGATAAACAAACTGCCCGGCATCTGTTACAACTACCTCAGGATAAGCAAATCATCCTGTTTGGTTCGTTGCAAGCAACCAGCGATTCCAGAAAAGGGTTTCATCTACTCCAGCCCGCATTACGACAACTCAGCCAAACTCCATGGGGCGATCGCTTAGAATTAGTCGTCTTTGGTGCATCTCAACCTCAAGAACCACCCGATTTTGGGTTTAAGGCTCACTATTTAGGGACTTTCAATGATGACCTTTCATTGGCTCTGGTTTACTCCGCCGCAGATGTCTTTGTGTTGCCATCCACACAAGAAAACTTAGCAAACACTGTCATGGAGGCGATCGCCTGTGGCACACCCTGTGTGGCTTTCAAGATTGGAGGAACACCTGACATGATTGAACACCACAACAACGGTTATCTTGCTAAACCCTATGAGGTTGAAGATTTAGCGCAAGGCATTGTCTGGGTATTGGACAACGAAGACCGATATCGGAAGCTATCTATGCGTGCCCGTGAAAAAGCAGAGCAAGAATTTTCTCAAGGTATTCAAGCTCACCGTTATCTGGCACTATTCAATGACCTTATTGACCAGAAATATTAAGTGATCTTGGGGATGCAGTCGGGAGGTTTGATTTTGAAACTTAACCAATTACGATCACTTACCACAACCCTAGAGCCGTATCTAGTTAGCTTTTTGATCCTATATTTTCTAGGGCTTGATTTACCCTTCCCTTCAATTTTTAACGCAGCGACTTACGGCATAATCACAATTCTAATAGCACCTCATTGGAAACGAACTGCTTATGTCATCGCACAGCAACCTCTTCTGATCCTGTTGCATGTTATCACTGTGATGTCAGTACTATGGTCAGTAGCTCCAGAATTCACAGCAGATGAAACAAAAGCTGTCGTTCGGGCAGCATTATTTGGAATTTATCTAGCGGTACGATTTAGCCTTCAAGATCAGATGTATCTGTTAGCTCGTACCTTAGCTGTTAGCCTTGTCTTTAGCCTGTTAGTTGGGTTTGCTCTCCCTGGTTATGGAATTCACACAACCGGAGAGTTTGCAGGTTCCTGGAAGGGAGTATTTCTATTTAAAAATCTCTTTGCTTATATCGTTACCCTTGCTGCAATTTCTTTTGTTCTCATTGGTCTGTTTGGTCGAAAATACCGTTTGCTCACAGGGTTCATGCTTGGTATAGCTGTTCTTCTCTTGATCCTCAGCCGTGGAAGAACTGCTCTGGCAGTTTTTATTATTTCCTTGTGTTTGCTACCCGTTTATGGAGTTGTCAAGCAGAAGTTTCGGATACGAGTGGTTTTAATCACTTTTGGTATTTTGTTAACAGGAATAACCATTGCTCTACTGTTAGGTAATTTGGAGTTTATTGTTGTTGATCTGCTGGGTAAAAATCTTGAGTTCAATGGACGACTTCCGATTTGGCAATTAATGCTTGAAAAAGCAAGTGAACGTCCCTGGTTAGGCTATGGCTATTCCGGTTTTTGGACATCTGACGAATCGATATATATTCTCTTGAATACCTGGGCACAAGAGGCACACGACGAGGGATTACGGTTTAATGCCCACAACGGTTATCTAGAACTGTTTTTACAGTTGGGCTGGGTCGGGCTGGGTATTTATTTAATTAGTTTTATTAATTTGATGTGTAAAACCATCTACCTTGTCTTTAGAACCAAATCTTTGGAAATTTTTTGGGTCTTGCAACTCTTAGTAGCCATGTTTATTTTTAACTTTACAGATAGCTTAGGTATTTTAGCGACAGGTGCTCAATGGAGTATTTACATCTCATTCGTTTCATCAATCACGATGCAATACAAACGAATCAAACGAAATGATAACCTCAAGGCTTCTGAAACCAATCAGTATCCATTTGTTCCTGACTCATCTCCTCTCATCCCCAATCATTAACGCCACCTTCCTATGAAAGTTCTATTTCTAACAACCGTTCTCCCTAGCCATAAGTTACACGGTAGTGAAATTGCTTCGCAAAATTTTATTGATGGTTTGAAGCAGACGCAGAAATGCGACATTACGGTGGTGGGATATTCCCGAAAAGAAGATGGTGAATTGCAACATCAGCCCGAAGAAATTTTGGTTCAGCAACAATATATTGAAACCAAAAAATCAGGGCTCTATCCAATGTTTTGGTTTGCCTTGAGCCTGTTGAAAAACATCCCTTACTCATCAGCAAAATATATCTCTAACAAATATATTCATACCTTAAAGTCTCTACTTGCTAAACACAAATATGAGGTCGTTATCATTGACCATGCCCAGTTGGCGTGGCTACGGAAGTTTATCAAACATCCCTGCAAAACAGTCTTTATTGCTCACAACATAGAACACGAAATTTACCAGCAACATTTACAACGATCACAGCGGGCGATCGCTAAATTCGTCTACGGGCGAGAAGCCACTTTAATCGAGCGCATGGAACGTGACCTGGCACGAGCCGTAGATGTCGTGTGGACATTAACTCAGCATGATGCTGACTATTTCTCTAAATTCAAACAGCCTGCTCAGGTTGAGGTGTTCAACCTGCCAGCAACTTCAGCGAGTTTTCAACACCAAGTCTTGGACAAGCAATTTGATATTGGCATTATTGGAAGTTGGACGTGGAAGCCCAACGAGGAAGGCTTGCATTGGTTCTTGCAAGAGATTTATCCTCATCTTCCTCAAACTCTCTCGATTCATATCGCAGGGCGCGGTGCTGATTGGCTTACAGACCGTTACTCCAACATTACTTATCGCGGGTTTGTCCCAGATGCCCAACGCTTTATGGCAGAAGCCAGAGCCGTCGCCATCCCCATCCTGAGTGGTGGTGGCATTCAGATTAAAACACTGGATGCGATCGCTTCTGGGTCAGCGATCGTCGCGACCCCTATGGCATTACGTGGAATTTCTCATCCCCCTAAAACAGTTCAGATTGCCCAACATCCTCAAGAGTTTGCTAAATGTCTCGAAATGACGGTTACAACGTCTTCTACAGGATTAGAGGCTCAAAGAGCCATTGATGATGCATCTGCCTGGTATCAAGACCGTCGAGAGCAGTTTCTGGCAGAGATATCGGCGCAACTCGAAAGCACCCATTAGGGATGTCAATCTGGGATTTGGTTACCACAACAGCAAGATTATTTTATTGTGGTAGTATTATTTTTATACACAGATGAAGAGTTATTTAAGTAAATCACCATCACACGTAAATCCTCTGTGTAATTGTATAAAATTTATCTAGTGGTAGTCATAGAACTGTGTCAGGGTTAAACGTTCATGACCTACCTATACAACCTGTGTCTGTATAACTTGTGTCTGACAACTTGCATCTGTGTAACCTCAGTGATTCTTATTCGGGCACTCTACCTACCCCCGCACTACACAGAATTTTTACTAAGTATCCGGATCCATCTACCCATTAGAAGCCGTTAAGGTTTTATCCCATAGGGATGGGAATTAAATAAGTTCGATATTAGGTAGGGGCAGTATTTGCCGTCTAATCCATGGGTTGAAGACTGGTCTGCTAAACCTGTCCGTACAGTTTACGGATGTATCCCTAGAGCAGGCTTACAGGGTTAAGAGCGTCACCAAACAGATATTGAGGCATCTTACTGACAGCAATTGTCAGGGTATTTAAGACAGGGAGATTTAGGGGGTACCTCTAGTCACGAGTTTCACCCCTTTGCTCTGTTCTATCATCACTTGCTGTAAATGATATTTGTGTAGATGGTAATCATTGCCAATTTGTTCCTTTGATTTTGGAGTTGATAAAGGAACTGATCTCATAGCTCCTTAAGATTAAAAGCTTTAAGTGAGCGAGTATACCCATGTAGATTTTGTCTACTTAATTTATGTCAAAGGGGCATCTCTGAGGTTGTGCAAGTACAGTCAACGCTTGAATTGCAGAGAACTACAGAGATTTAGGAAATAAGGATGCTATGGCTTTTATGTCATCCCCCGTTAATTTGAACGCAGATTTGCGATCGCCATCAGTTACTCACTTTCGGAAAGGGTTTGTGATTGGGTGGAGTAGAGTCGCAATACTTTTACTCGCAGATATTCTCTCTATCGTGGTGGCTTGGTATTTAGCTGTCACTGTTGGAACTCGCATAGAATCTGCC
Organism: Oscillatoria sp. FACHB-1407; assembly: GCF_014697545.1. Lineage (GTDB taxonomy): Bacteria > Cyanobacteriota > Cyanobacteriia > Elainellales > Elainellaceae > FACHB-1407. Next base: position 358,213 of record NZ_JACJSA010000001.1, read on the forward strand.
TGGACAATTGATGCCAAGTTATTACCACTGATTCTTGCAATCAAAATTAGTATTCTTACAGCAAGGGGTTTATACAAGGCGGGTAACTCTCGCCGCGACTATTTTGGGTTAATCAAGGCAATCTCTTTATCAGAAGGTTTGTTGCTATTAATTGCATTTTTGTTGGAGCCGAAAGCCTATATTTCCCGTTCAACTTTTCTTCTTTCCTGGTTTCTCAGTTTATTGTTGATCAGTATCGGTCGATGGGTGGTTGATGCTGGGCTAGAGGCTATCCGAAAGCGAGGTGCTGTTCGATATCCAGTGTTTCTAATCTCCGAGGTAGAACACCAGGAAAAGAATCTTAAACTGATTGAACAGGAGAACCGCTACAACGTCATTGGTGTAGCAGATTCCAGCTGTTTAGATAAGAAAAATCGAGAGAAAACATTTGAGTCTCTCCGTAAGATGGGTATTGCGGAAGCCTTTGTTTCATGGCGTGCGATTCAAAAGCGGTTGCATGTCTGCTGGTATTTTCAAACCGCTGGTATCACTCTGAGAATTTTACCCACGGATACCAACTCATTCTTTCCAAAATCAGAATCCTGGACGATTGGTGGAATTCCATCACTAACCGTACCAGTACCGGTAATTGTCGGCGGTGATTACTGGATGAAACGTTGCTTTGACTTCTGTTGCTCCAGTTTGGCGATTCTGATCCTGTCACCCATCTACTTACTCATCGCACTGTTCATCAGGCTCGATTCTCCTGGTCCGATCTTTTTCCGTCAAACTCGGATTGGTCTGTATGGGCGTGAGTTTAAGGTCTGGAAGTTCCGCACGATGGTGCAGAATGCCTCTCAGTTGCAAGCTAAGTTAGAAGCCCAAAATGAGATGAAAGATGGGGTTCTCTTTAAGATGAAGGACGACCCCCGCATTACGAAAGTTGGTAGGTTTTTGCGTGCCTATAGTTTGGACGAGTTACCACAACTGTTTAACGTTTTAGTGGGGCAGATGAGCATTGTGGGTCCACGTCCCTTACCTGTTAGAGATGTAGAAAAATTTGAGGAGAAACACTTTATCCGTCAGGAAGTGCTGCCCGGCATTACAGGACTGTGGCAAGTATCGGGGCGATCGGATATTACCAATTTTGATGATGTTCTCAATCTAGATAATTACTACATCTCCAACTGGTCAATTTGGTTAGATCTGAGGATCATTCTGCAAACAGTTAGAGTTGTTCTGCAAAAAACAGGAGCTTACTAACGGTCCATTCATGTATATCCGTAGTTGATAACTTTTAATTGTTTTTCCAGGCACTATTGGCGTCTCCTTTTCCACAGGAATTGCCCAATAGTGTCTTTCTATTTGGAGACGCGGTTTGCGATCTAGGCTGCACTTGCGATCTCAACTCTGTAAGATGACAACCCGCCAAGGGCATCGTCGTCACCCGTCATCTGCATTGTCGTCTAATACTGGGTTGTCCTCACTAGACAATGGCTCCATCAACTCAAGCCATTGACGATCAAAAAACATGGGCGCAAAGCCAAGAGTATTCTTCGCTATGGCTTGGATCATCTTCACCAGATTGGATTCAACTTGGAGCAGAAAAGGAATGATTTTCGAGATGTTCTACAATTTTTGTCCTGTACTTAAATAACCATTACTTAATTGAAAAAGCCGAAGATATCATCAATCAGGTTGAGAACTGGGCTAATTCCATCCGTAAACCGGGTTATGCCAGAACGATTAACAACAATAACATCATTATTTACTAATATGGGGTTTGATTCTTCATCAATCCCTTGGTTGAAGTTGACCTCTACTCGACGTTGAGAGGCTGTCCCATCAGGGTTTAGACGTACTAAGTTGACGGCTCTCATTGCGGCTCTTTGTCGATCAAACCCTCCCGCTGCTAACAACGCCTGGTTAAGGGGAGTATTGGGTGGAACTTCAACTGCTCCAGGCTCCACCACTTCTCCAACAACATAAACTCTAATCGTATCTGGAGCAAAACTGGCAGTACTTAATTGAACGGCTTCCGCTGGGGTGAGTGCCTGTGCAGTTGGGATGAGAACCGTATCTCCCCCTTGAAGAATTACATCTTTGCTTAAATCACCTGTTTGGATCAAATCCCACAAGCTAACATAAATGGTGTTACTCTCTCCATTGATTAATTGCCGACGCACTTGAACTTGCCGTAAGTCTGCTCTCGCTGTAATACCCCCTGCTAGGTCGATTGCTTCGGTTAAAGTTGGAAATACAGTTTCTCCTCCTGCATCTCCTGCCGCATTCAGTGCGTAAGTTCCAGGACGGTTAACCTCTCCTGCAATTCCGATTCGGACGGGTCTTAAAGCAATGAGATTGATCGTTACGGAGGGTCGTCGTAAAAAAACAGCGTAATGTCTAGAAATTTCACTAGCAGTTTCCTCCAGTGTCAGCCCTCGCACTGCAACATTTCCAACACGGGGGAGGTTGATAGAGCCATCCGGTAAAACTAAGAATTCCCCACTATAGTTAGGGGCTTCAAAAGCAGTCACCTGGATGCGATCGCCTGCTCCTAAAACATAAGCGGTTTGCCACTGCTCAGAATTAGCGGTGTTAGTTGATGATTCATTCCCACTAGGTAAGGTTTGAGCAGTTGCAATCACAGATGGATGAGAGAGAAGTGCTACCAGGATAACCGTTACACCGGGCACACTGCTTTTGACAAAATCCGTAAACCTTTTCATACACCTTTCCAAACTAGAAATAGGGAGTGATATAAACACAATGTTCAAAATCATGAGAGGCTAAATCAAGCTCCTCATGACTTCATAGACGTAGCAATTCCTTTAAATTCTTTAGAGCCATTGGCTAGCACACCAATCACGTTGAAATTCTGCAACAAAGTAACAGCTTGGGTCAACTCGGCTTTGGTGATGTGATCTATACGTCCAACCAGTAAAACACCGTCACAAATAGAGGCTATTTGCAGGGTATCAACTGAGCCTAAAACGGGTGGAGTGTCTAGGATAACCAAGTCGTATTCTGAAACATATTTCTGCATCAAGTCTTTGGCTTGATAGGAGCTCAACAAACGCACTGAGTCTTCTAGTAAAGGTCCGCTCGTCAGGAGATCAATATTAACTCCGCAGACTGAGATAGGAGTAGGGCGTAATTCCATTGATGGATCTGCTAATACATTCGACAGTCCCTTTTCATTTGAGCACTGCAAATATTGTTGAATGGCAGGACTCCTTAGATTCGCATCAATAAGTAGTACCCTCTGACCTAAGCGAGTCGCGCTTAGAGCTAAACCTATCGCAACAGTAGATTTACCTTCATTGGGTAAGGTTGAGGTAATAATTAACGAATTAAATTGCGAGTTCTGATTCTGAAGCTGAATATTTTTATAAATAAAGTCAATTGGTTCACGTAGTAGTGTCAATTTTTGAACCAAATTACTTGAAGATAATTGAGACTGTGTCCTGCGAAAGGGAATAGGAGATTTTCGAGACGGTAAAGATACTTCTGAAAGAGTACCTAATAAGGAAAGTTTGACGTGTGCAGCCAAATCTTCTGGTGTATGAATGACATCATCGGTTACCTCACGTATAAAGGCGGCGATACCACCTAAAAACAGCCCAATCACAATACCCATTAAAAGACTTACTCTTGGATTAGGAGCTATCTTTCTTCCCCATTCGGGTGCTTCTACCACTTGCCAGTTGAAACCACCTTGAGTCAGTTGAGCACTCAGTTCCTGCCTAAGTGCTAGGAGTTGCTGAATTGCAGTTCGTTCACTCTCAACCTCTGGCTGCAATCTTTCATATTCAGCAATTAAGCTGGGGAGACGACTTAGTTCCGATCGCAACTGCTGCTCCGCAGTAGCAAGGCTTTGGCTACGTGCCCTGAGTCCTAAAAGATTCGTTTGTAGTTCTACTAATTGACCTACTAATTCTAAATCCGTCTCACTCAGTTGCCCTAAGCGCAAGATTTGATTTTCATTCGCTATTGCTTCTCTAGCAGATCCAACTACTCGGGCAATTTCTTCTTGTAATAAGCGAAGCTGATTTTGACGGCGATCGAGCAGAACTTGTACGTTAAGGTCGGCGTCCGTATAAATGGCTTGTTGCTCTGCCAACGCCACATCTGTTTTCTGCACTTCACTTAACAGAAACTGATAACGAGGGGATTGGCTTAGTCGAGCCGAGATAAGAGCTGACTGAGGTGTCAGGGCTATTTGCCGCTGGAGAGCACCATACCGAGCATTTGCCTCTTCATATTGAGCACGTGTCGTCTGTTGTTCTTGCTGAACTCTAGACAAGGCTTCAATGACGGCAGATGCTTGTTGATCCGGTTGAATTAAAGCGTGCCGTTGCAAAAAACCTTCCAGGTTTCCTTGAGAATTAGCTAGATCCTCACGGGCTTCTTGCAATTGCTTGTTAATCGCTTCTAGACCTCTACTTAAACGGAGTTCCTGTTGTTGCAGGTTGTACTCCAAATAAACTTTCTGAAGTGCCTCAAGTACCTCTTGCGTTTTAATTGGATCATCACTGGTATAAACAGCCCTGAAAATCTTAGTTTGAGTCTCTTCTTCTGTAACCTGTGATAGCTCTAATGAGCGCGAAATATCTCCTGCTTCTAAATCGGGGTATTGAGTTTTTAGGGACTCTACAGTTTTTTGTAGAAATTGTTGGCTACGCATCAGGTTAAGCTGAGTTGCGTAGTCTTCTTCACTATCTGCTTGAGGTTGGTCACCAATGGCTCCGAGCTGATTCTGAGAGGTTTGATAGTTAGGCTCCACTAACAATTGCATCGTGCTTTCATAGGTAGGGTCTTCCAGCAGTGCTGAAACGACAGCTATAGCAACGACATTAGCAAATACCACTAAAAACCAGAGACGACGCCGCAATAAAATTGCCAGTATTTTGCCGTAGCCAAAATCGGACTCAGCAGCGGAATTAGAGTTATTTTGGTATACCACAGCTCAAAATAGGTAAATAACTATAACTACAAATCACTCGATCGTAGCACCCTCAATCCATCAAAAAATTTGGCTTTGTTGACCATCAAATGCACCACTAACAATCTTTTCTACTTTTTTGAAGAAGACTTCCTCAGTAAAATTGCTCAAAACATGATTACGAATTCTTTCATAGTCCCAATCTATCGTCTTAAAATTCAAAACGGCTGACTGAATGGCATCCGGTGTCTGGCGATTAAAGAAAAGCCCCGTCACTCCTGGAACCTGAGAATCGAGCACTCCCCCTGCTCCAAAAGCAAGCACGGGTGTACCACTGGCATTCGCTTCAATTGGAACTAAGCCATAATCCTCAAGAGCTGCGACAATCACAGCACGAGCTTTTGACATTAAGTAAGTCCGTTCTGCATCGCTAACATAGCCCAAAAATTGAACATTGCTCAGGGCTTTAGCTTCTAGCTGCTGTCTCTCTGGTCCGTCTCCTGCAATAATGAGGGGCAACCCTAGCCAGTTGAAAGCTTCTACAATTGAATCTACTCTTTTATAACTGAGTAAACGGGACGACACTAAAAAGAAGTTATCTTTTTGGTTTGAGAATATAAATTTACTGATGTCGATTGGGTAGTTTACTACAAATGCTGGCCGGTTATAGATGCGTTGGATGCGATCGCCAACGGTTGTAGAGTTAGCAATGTAAATATCAGGCTCCTGTGAAAATCCCAAGTCAATTTTTCTCATGTACTGAAAAATCTTCTCAAGCGCAGGATAGAACTTTCTGTACTTTCCGTATTCTCTCAAATAGGTTTTTGTGTCCCACAAAAAACGTGTGACATTGTGACAAAAGCAAATATGTTTGGCTTCTGGTCGTTTACGGACTGCTTTAGCAAAACTACTAGTACTACTAATAATCAAGTCATAGCTACTGAAATCTAATCTTCTAAATGCTTCAAAGTAGAGAGGGGCTAGTAGCCTAAAGTATTTTGCTGAACCAGGTATACGTTGTAGGTCAGTCGTGTAAACTATGCGATCGCTTAAGTCGATCGTTGTCTTTGGGCTGTATATTGACGTGAAAATATCAGCATCAGGAAATTGCTTGCAAAGGAGCTCGAAAACTCGTTCAGCGCCTCCCCGTTGAGTTAAATAATCATGAACCAAGGCAATTTTCATAGCTATCTTCCATATTTATAGTTGCTCAGCAACTAACTATCACATCCTTAATAAAACCAGCTATCAATTTCAGTGTTGACATAGCAAGAATGGATTTAAACCCCTATATCTTCTCTTTAGCTAGGATCAACTTTTTCACTTGTAGTCAAGACTTAGAGGTAGTTGCAGTAATCAAGAACGATAAACGTATTAGTCCTTAGCAGTGCTATCTATAAAAGATAAGCAATAACACTTATATGAATTGGCAGCAATACCTGAACTGAAACTTTGAATAGAAATCTAAGATCTACTCTGTTGGCTTGTTGGATAAGTAATTCGATGCACTCCATTAATTACTGATATTACTCATGTAGTGATAAAAAAACACCCGTACTTCGTGTCTTCATATTATCTTCATCTTGCTTTAGATCAATTATCTCCATTAGAAGAATGACATCAACAACTAGTCGTATTCCTCAACTCTTGATTTGCTGGAATCTTTTGACTGTAAAGCATTTAAGCAATTAGCGATCCCAATAATCCTGTGTTGGGCAGGGAACATCTCATAGTCATGTAAAGTCTAAGCGAAGTTTGCCAAGTGCTACTTGAATTACATCTCCTAAGTAACTATTGTCAGTATAGGGTGTAGTTTTTACTTTAAGCTTTCAGCAGAAACACTGAACGGATAAATGGCTGATGCTTGCTGCTTGTATCTTTAAAATACAGTTTCCTATTCCTCAATTATTCCTTACTCTACGATGACAGCTTCCAGAATCCTTCTAACAACAGTACAAGTCATTCTTCCAGAGTCGCTTTTAGAAGAGCCGAAGACACTAGCGAATTCCCTATCTCACTCAAGCCTGCATTGGAGACAGAGTGTACTGTGGGTCAAGCATACTCAGGAGTCTAAATCACAGGTGCCTGCTCTTCAGAGCGAGTCGTGGTTGAGGGATTGTTTGAAGAATTCTAAAGTTAAATTAGTAAGCCTTGATCCTGATTTAGGTTCATCTAATTTGAAGGTTTGGGCAGATGCCTGTGAACAGGCCAATAAAATTGTTCTGCTTCAAACACCAATTTCTCAAGATATTGTTCAGCGGCAGATCTCACCTCAATGGCAGCTGTGGTGCATGATTAATTGGTGTGTTTCTGCAACGTTGCTATTGATGCTCATGCCAACCATGGCTGTATTAGGCGTACTTATTAAGCTCAGCTCACCTGGAAGTGTTTTTCATAGTCACTGGTCTGTAGGACAACGCGGTAAGCTCTTTAAATTGATTCAATTTCGCACTACAAACAGCAAAAATAGCAACTCCTATCCATTCGGTCAGTGGTTACGTCAAAGCGGTCTGGATAAACTGCCTCAACTTATCAACGTTCTACGTGGGGAGATGAACCTTTTTGGAACTCACCCTTACTCTTTAGATGAGGCTGCCTCATTAGACCAAAAACAACGATATCAGCTTAGAGCTTTACCTGGTGTTATAGGATACTGGGGAACTGTCAACCATTCAAAGGCTATGGACATCACACCTATTGTTTAATGTTCATTGACCTAAGGTGGTAAGTACTCCATATCATTCTTTGAAGTCTGTTTCAGTTAAGACCTATTCAAAGATTTGCTGGACTCTGAATGATTAATCAATAAAGCCTCATACATTGTCAACTAGTTGTCCCCAATGCCTACTAACTCTTTCTTAAGCCAATTAAGGTTACCTCCTTCTATACAGGCTTTACTAAAAGCAACAACATTTTGGAAGGATAATGCAATTTTGTTGAGGGAGATTAAATATTTTCGCAGAGTCGTAGTGCTGGCACTTGTCTTTACATTTTTGGCGGCTGCTTTTGAAGGTTTTGGAATTGGTTCACTCCTCGCATTTTTGCAAAGCCTAACTGACCCGAATGCTACCCCAGTACAAACTGGGATTAAATGGTTTGATGTTTGGGTTTTAGGTATTCGCACGTCATCAACCGAGCGATTGTATCGTATATCTGTTGTAATCTTGCTAATTACTTTGATGCGAGCAAGTTTTACATACTTAGGTAACCTTTACAGCAAAATTGCTCAGTTCAAGTTGGCTTACCATTTGCGTTTAAGACTGTTCTCCCAGTTAAAGTCACTGTCTCTTAAGTATTTTGCACAAATTCGTTCTGGGGAATTGGTTAATGTTATCACTACTGAAATCCAGGAGATAATGCAAGCGGTTGGCTTAATCAATTTTGTTCTGATTCGGGCTTCTACTTTATTCGTTTATATTATTTCAATGTTATTACTCTCCTGGCAGCTTACTGTTATATCTGTCATGCTCTTTGCGCTGTTGACAGTAGGCGTCTCGACATTGCTAGGACGAGTGAGGGAAGCTAGTTTTGGAAAGTCAATTACTCGTGGTCAATATACTTCTATTGCTGTAGAGTTCATTAATGGAATTCGGACAGTACATGCATTTGCTACTCAAGATTTTGAACAACGCCGCTTTGATCATGCAAATCAGGAATTACTGAAAGCTTCCACAAAATCTACTTCGGTTCAATCACTCGTAGAGCCTATATCAGAGGCTGCTGCGACAACTATCATCATAGTGATGATGATTCTAGCATTTGCGATTTTGATTCCTGATGGTCAACTACAAATCGCATCACTGTTAACATTTTTATTTATCCTGTTTAGGATGTTGCCAATTGTCAAACAGTTAAATGGAGCCAGGGCACAAATCAGCAGTTTCTATGGATCAATTGTTAACCTGAAACAGGTTTTAAGCACTGACGATAAACCTTATCTACAAGATGGGGCGATAGAGTTTGAGGGGTTAGAAAGAGCAATTGAATTTCAGTCAGTCGATTTTGGCTATGATTCTGAGCACACTATTTTACATGACGTTACGTTGACGATTGAGCGTGGTAAGACGACGGCACTGATCGGTGAATCTGGAGCAGGTAAATCAACATTGGTAGACCTAATTCCACGATTTTATGATCCTACAAAAGGTCAAATCCTAGTAGATAGTCTTGACTTACGTCAGCTTGAGATTAATTCACTACGTCGCAAGATTGCTGTTGTTAGTCAAGACACCTTCATCTTTAATGATACCGTTCGTAACAATATTGCATACGCTTTAGAGAATGTAGAAGATCAGAAGATTTGGGAAGCAGCTCAACTTGCCAATGCAGTGGAGTTTATTCAAGAACTTCCTCATGGGTTTGATACAGTATTAGGCGATCGCGGTGTTCGGCTATCAGGTGGACAACGACAAAGGATTGCGATCGCTCGTGCACTGTTACGAGATCCCGAAATTCTAATTTTAGATGAGGCGACGAGTGCTTTAGATTCAGTTTCTGAGCGTTTGATTCAAGAATCGATTGAGAAGTTGTCGAAAGGTCGGACAGTAATTGCGATCGCTCATCGTCTTTCAACTATTACCCAAGCCGATAAAGTAGTTGTTCTTGAGCAAGGGCGAGTTGTAGAGCAGGGTAACTATCGGGAGTTGCTCTCACAACAAGGAAAATTATGGAAATACCATCAAATGCAATATGAGGATGTGGGTACTTAGATTAATACTTGAAACTTGTGTCAATCCCAGCCAGAGGTAGAAAGATTTTTATGAGAGTTGCATTTTTAGTTGGGCGCTTTCCAGTTCTATCAGAAGTTTTCATCCTCAATCAAATCATAGGTTCAATTGATCGAGGTTGCGAAGTTCACATTCATACCTTAGATGGACCGCCTGAAACAATGTCTAAGGTTCATCCCGCAGTGGAAACCTATAATCTTCTTGCCCGAACTCATTATCCTCATCCAGTTCCTAGAAATCCAGTTCTTCGTATTTTGAAAGCGATCGTACTGATCCTGACTAATCTCCACCGGGGATCTCAAGCTTGTTTACCATTGCTCAATGTTCTACGTCCAGTTTACTCTTTACGATTAATTTATAAAGCGATTTCCCTATTAGACTGCGAACCTTACGACATCGTACATTGTCAATTTGGTACGTTAGGTTTGGTCGGATTACGCCTTCAAAAAGTAGGTTTATTGCAAGGCAAGTTGGTTACAACTTTTAGAGGTAATGATATTAGTCGTTATGTTTATGAGAATGGGAATCATGTCTATGATGAACTCTTTAAAGAGGCAAGTTTCTTTCTGGCGAACTGCGATTTCTTTAGGCAGAGAGCCCTTAAGTTGGGTTGTAATGAGGAAAAAATAGTTGTTCATGGTTCTGGGATCGATTGTCAGAAATTTTCTTTTTCACCACGTTACTTTCCAGAGAATGGAAAAGTTTGTATTGCTACGATCGGTCGTCTTGTTGAAAAGAAAGGAACAGAGTATTCAATTCGGGCTGTAGCTAGACTTGCTGCAAGTCACCCTAAAATTGAATTTTATATTATTGGAGATGGTCCCCTTAAGGAAGATTTTGAAAAATTGATTCAGGAGCTTGATGTTAGTCACATTGTTAAGCTCCTAGGAGGAAAACCACAACAAGAACTAATTGCGATTTTGGATAAGTGCCATATTTTTGTGGCTCCAAGTGTAACGGCTTCTGATGGTAATCAAGACGCACCTGTGAACACACTTAAAGAAGCAATGGCAATGGGTTTGCCTGTTATCAGCACCTTACATGGCGGGATCCCTGAACTGGTTGAAGATGGGGTTTCTGGTTTTTTAGTGCCTGAACGGAATGTTGATGCATTAGTAGAGAAACTATCTTATTTGATCAAAAATCCACAGATTTGGAAAGATATGGGACTGGCTGGTCGTGCGCGTGTAGAGGAAAAGTATGACATGAATAAATTGAATGACGAGCTTGTTGAAATCTATCAAGATCTCTTAGCTTCAAAACTTCCCTGACAAGGAGATATTAGGAGATTAGTCTGAGAGTTTTACTGGATTTTCCTTACTACTATTCCGGCAAATAAATAAAATGATTGATTCCCAAACATCCAAGGAAGTTCATTTTCCAACCAGCCAGTTGAGCAAAAAATATGCTCAGACGAACATCCAATTGTTTAATCAGCTATGTGCTTCTGGTTATTCTGAGGACGCTCTAAAGAGCATCATGAATAGCTATAGATTGGCTTTAGATTTGTTTTCAGGTTGGTTTCGTCCCTCTGGGAAAACGTTCATCTCTCACCTAATCGGTACCGCCAGCATTTTAGGTAGCATGAATATGCCTACGTCAGTGGTTTCAGCTGGGTTACTCCATGCGATATACACACACGGAAACTTAGGATCATTCTATAAAGGACGAGTTCCGAAATTAGTGCGTAAAAAAATTGTGAACTTAGTTGGCGTAGAAACTGAGGAATATATTTTTAGCTTCACTAACCTAAAGAAAGCCACACTTACTCATAAAAACATTGATATACTTAACTCAATGGAGCGCAATACTTTAGTCATTCGCTTAGCGAATGAGCTTGAAGAACGCCTTGATTTTGGGCTTCTTCATTGTGGAAAGGATAAGCAGGAAAAATATTCTCATGTCTTTCATATATCTCTAGTAAACATAGCAGTAAACTTGGGATATCCAAATTTGGCAGCCGAACTTGATATCGCTTTCAAGGAAAACAACAGTTTGAATTTTCCTCAAGGTTTATATGATGAGAATAATCAAAGTGCTTCTTACTTTGTAAGTCCTTATAAGGTGCAAGGATATTCACTTCAGTTCATACGAAAGATTAAAGTTTTATCCTTTAAACTTTTTTCTGTTTTTTCATCTTAATTGATTTAACCAATCGTCTTTTGAACTAAAGGAGATTTTTATGCAAGAACCCGTTGTCACTCTCGTTGTTGTTCCCCGTGAACGTTTTAGCTGTGCTCGAGAATCTCTTGAGAGTATCTATGAGCATACTGACTTACCCTTTAACTTGGTTTATGTAGATGGAAAATCACCTGAAGAGGTTCGCCTTTTTCTTGAAAACCAAGCTAAAGAAAAAGGCTTCCAGCTGATACGGACAGAGTATTACCTTTCGCCAAACCACGCTCGAAACATTGGACTACAGTATGTCAACACAAAATATTTAGTGTTTGTTGATAATGATGTTGTAGTTACACCAGGTTGGCTAAGTGCTTTAGTTAACTGTGCCGAAGAGACGGGAGCTACAGTCGTAGGTCCTTTGACTTGTGAGGGTACTCCTATCCACCAAAAAGTTCATTTTGCTGGTGGAGAATCTCATATTGTCACTGATGTAAAGGGACGTAGGCTACTTCGAGAGAAGATGTACAAGCAAGGGCAGCAAGTAATGGAGGTTAAGCCCAAGTTAAAACGAGTGAAGACAGAATTGGCAGAATTTCATTGTGTTTTAGTGCGAACTGCAATTTTTGAGCAAATCGGATTGCTAGATGAAAAAATGCTGAATACGAAAGAGCATCTTGACTTTTGTATGACTGTTGCTCAAGCTGGCGGCGAAGTTTATTTTGAACCAGATTGTCTTGTTACTTATGTACCAGGTCCTCCTCTTGAAACAACTGATGTATATTTTTACATGCTTCGCTGGAGTGATGATTGGACTCTTAAGAGTCTGCATCATCTACGCGATAAATGGAATTTGTCAGAGAACGAATACTTCTTTTCTAAATATAGGAAGCTGGGTTGGCGGCGGAGGCAAACAATTATTAATCCGTTGATTACTTCATTCAATTCTAAGTTAGGTTACCGGGTAGTGAGGAAAATATTGACTGTTGCCGACAAAGTCTTCAATGGCTATATCACAGGCATATACTTTGCTAGAAGTAGACGACTGCGCGGCTCAGCATCTTTGCCAAAAAATATTAAACCTCTTGAGAATTAGTTTTTTCAGATGAACTGAGCAAAAACTCAGCTTTTACTCAGTTCATCTGAAGGAGGTTTATGAGCATGAACCTTAAATATCAGACACAAATGAATGGTCTAGCCTTGACAAGAGTAGTAAAAGCTTTGAACTAAAAGTAGTAATTACAAGTGGGCTAAGAGGGAATAGTTTAGTGGTTGTGTCTATAGCTAAAGGGAATAAACATACTCTTTTCGTTTAGGTCTTGCTAAAGAGGGAGGGGTGCAATCACCTCAAAAAGGTTAACTGACATATGAAACTCTGGGAGTTTTCTAAGACTCTCAGCTATTTAAGAAACGTGTTAACTGCTCGTTGCTACCAATTAGTGTTGCTTTAGTTCTTCTACATTAATTGACAATTGCTTCATGTGCCAATTAATTCGTTTGTTTGGATATCTCATTACTAAGTCATACTACAACCACTAATGTCACTAATTAACTCAGGTGAAAACTACAAAACAACTGTTTTTAGTTCAGTAACATTTGACCATGCCTGTAAAAGGATCTTTTTCTTAAGCGATGTACTTTAGAACTCCGGAAAGCTCTGAATACTTTCAAAGTATGCTATATCCTCATCGCCGCCAGTTTATTATTGGTCCAAATCCTCTAAAAGTTTTCGATAATTGGTGCACGCATCAAATTAATTCGTCTGCTTGGTTATCCCACTGTCCATCCCTACCTGTTAACTGTGTATATGACACTGATGGTATTTTGTGGTGCTTATTAGGACGAGCCATTCAAACGCAGTTTGATCGACCTTCTCCATTAAAGGAGATTTCCCAATCAAGAACTGTGGATGTTCCAAATTTGTACCCATACTGGGCTGGTCGGTGGGTACTCACTGGTAATCATCAAGTTCATATGGATGCAAGCGGTTTGCTAGGTTGCTTCTACAACACATCACCCGCTGATTTCACTTGGGTTTCAAGTAGCCCATCTTTATTAACTCGGGTTTTGCAAGTAAACCAAAGGCTTATTGCAGATACTAGAAGATTACAGTATCGACAAGGCTTAAACTGGTTCACCTTGCCTCGCTCACGTTTTGCTGGGATTAATCGTCTTTTACCAAGCCAAATTGTTGATTTCTCAAACGGTCAAGTCGTATCACGACCGCTGATGCCAGCTATTAACCCAAATCAAAGTTATGAGAAGACCCTGCTTTTAATACAGCAGAGTTTGACTACAACTTTAGAGGGATTGGTATCTGAAGTAGATGGGAGACTATGGTTAGGATTATCAGCAGGTTTAGATTCTCGCGTTATTTTAGCGATCGCTCACGCTGCCAAGATTAATCTAAATCCTTTTACTCGGCTGATGTCACGAATATCGATGGCAGATCGTTTTCTACCTCCCCTATTAGCCCGTACTTGTGGCTATAAACATACATTTCTACGCCAAAAGCCAGGTAACTCTCGTCAAAATCGTAAACTTCTACTCATAGAACACAGTGCTGAACATGTTTCATCAGGAGATGCTGAACCTTTTCTAAATGGTATTAGAGATGATCTCATAGGGCTTTCTATTGGAGGTCATGGATGGGAAGTATTTAGAGAGTTCTCTGAATTTGCTGATTTTCCCACTACACTTGATGATCCTAAAATAGTCGCTAAACAGATTGCTATTGTTCATGGGGAGCCAGAAGATTCCTCGGCAACGGCTGGTATTTATGATTGGCTCATGTGGATTTATCAGTATCCTCAAGAGGGGCTAGACTGGCAGGACCGATTTTGCCTCGAACAAGGACAAGCGGGTTGGCTTAGTTCAAAGGAGCAGCTATATGATATGACTCCCTTAGAACGATTCCCTATTCTTAATTCTGCTTATAATTATTCACTAGTGTTAAGTTTGTCTAAAGAGCAACGTACTGGCTCAAAAATTCAACAAGATTTAATTCGCCAGACTTATCCTAAATTGTTGAAGTACCCTATTCATCTTCCTGATTACTATTTACGTACCCTAAAGACTTTAATTAAGAATCAACTTAAGAGTTTACTCCATCTACATGGTCAGACAGGAGAAAAGAACAAGTAAAGATTTTTTGTTAATTAAATATTTGATTAATAGGTATTTTCTGAATAGGTCAGAAACTCAGTATGATTGTGAGCTTTCTAATTCTGCAAAAATTATCGGTAGCATGATAGCACACTCATAACAGCTAGAACATTGGAATCGCTGGTTAAATTATGAACATTCTGCTTGTTATCCATGAGCAACTTGATCCAAATTCAGGAGCGGCGGGTAGTACTTTTCGCATTGGGGAGGAGTATCGAAAATTAGGACACAATGTACATTACTATTCAATGGACAGGTTACCTAAAAAGTTACCCTCTTTAGTTCAACGCTTTCTATTTCCTGAATTTGTAGCTACTCAAATCTTGCAGCTTTCTCGTAAAGAACACTTTGATGTTATAGATGCCTCTACCGGAGATGCTTGGTTTTGGGCAAAGCTACTCCGCCATTTTCATAATCACCCTACGCTGCTTGTTACTCGCAGTCACGGATTAGAACATTTGAAGAATCTTGCCGACCGAGAAGATGCTCGGCTTGGTAATTTAACCTTAAGTTGGAAGTATAGATTCTATCGAGGTAGCATTCAGTTGTGGGAAGTTGCAACTTCCATGCAGTGCGCTGACTTAGTTTTTCTATTGAACCAGCAAGAACGCAGCTACGCAATTGAATGTTTGAACGTAAAACCTGAACGTGCTCATGTTTTTCCAAATGGTATTCCCGACAGCTTTTTAAAGTTGCCTTACGAGCCTTTATCAGATAGTAAAACTTCCCCGTTAAAGATTGCTCAAGTTAGTACTTATATCCCTCGTAAAGGGATTCACTATAGTGCTCCTGCGCTGAACCGTATTTTGAGACGGTATCCTAACGTACAGGTTTCTTTTTTTGGGACAGCTTGTTTTGAATGTCAAGATGTGGCGCAAGTTTATGCGGATTTTGCTCCTGAGGTGCGCGATCGAATTCAAGTCATTCCTCGATTCCAGCATGATCAGCTACCTACCCTGCTAAGGGGATACCATATTAAACTTTTTCCACCCCTTTCAGAAGGTTTTGGCAAAGCGTTGGTGGAAGCAATGGCGTGTGGATTGGCTCCCATTACCACTTCCACACCAGGACCGATGGAAATTGCACGAGATGGGCATGATGCGATCGTTGTGCCACCGCGCGATAGTCAGGCGATCGAAAATGCGCTAGAACGATTAATCAACGACCGAGTGTATTTAGAGCAATTGCGTTGTAATGCTTACTCAACTGCTCAACACTTTAGCTGGCAATCCATTGCTCAAGCAAGGTTATGTGCTTATGAGGCAACAATACACCAAAAAAATACTGCCTTACATAAATCCTATAGTTTCTTCAAATAATAAGTAAATTATTAAAGTGTGATTGACATGACTAGTCCAGTAATTGATCCTTCCAATATCAGATCTTCGCATAGGAAAGGATCAATAGCGATTCTGGGTCTGGCGATTTTTCTAACAGTTTTTTTATCAGCAGGTGCAGGTCGGATTCTAATTCCGCTGTTTCCTTTAAGTACTCTTGTAGTAGGCTTCTTTCTCTATTTTCAGGCTCCTGTTCTTTATGTATCTTTTACCTGGTGGATGTGGTTTTTAGCTCCTGTCATTCGTCGCATGATTGATTATCAGAGCGGTTATTTAACACCAGGTCCCTGGACGCTAGTTTCAACACTTGTAACATTCATTTCTGTCATCACTTTAATCAAGTATCTTCCAAGAATTAAGAAACAGGAAGCTTTTCCCTTTATCTTATGTTCCGGAGCAGTTTTTTATGGCTTCTTTATAGGTTTAATTAATAATGAAGCTAGTAGCTCTGTGCTTACTTTTCTAGGGTGGATTAATCCAATTCTTCTGGGGTTTCATCTATACATTCATTGGGAAAGATATCCTATTTATAGCCGACACCTTCAAAAAACTTTTCTATGGGGTGTTTTAGTGATGGGTGTTTATGGGCTTTATCAATACTTTGTCGCTCCTGAATGGGATCGTTTCTGGTTAAGAAGTATTGAAGCATCTTCATTTGGCGATCCAGAACCACTAGGAATTCGAGTTTGTAGCACTATGGATGCCCCACAGCCGTTTGCAGCTGTGATGATGGCTGGTCTAATTCTGTTGTTTAGCAATAATGAGAATTTACGTTTTGCGAGCATGGCGACGGGTTATTTAGCTTTTCTTCTATCCCTAGCTCGATCGGCTTGGTTAAATTGGGCAGCAAGTTTTCTGATTTTGTTTCCATCTCTTAAGTCTGCTTTACAGCTAAGATTAGTAATCACAATTCTGCTTGCCTTGATTCTGATTCTTCCCGTTGCCTCGATCGAGCCGTTTTCTACAGTTATCAACTCTCGTTTGGAATCATTTACAAATACATCAACTGATACTAGTTATCAAGATCGATCAAGAGGATATATGGAGCTAATGGGGGATGCTCTCACTGAGTTAACTGGAAAAGGTTTAGGTATGTCTATCAATAGCAACAGTATTGGTAGTAGAGATAGTGGTATCTTATCAATTCTATTTTCTCTCGGATGGTTTGGAACAATCCCATACATTGCAGGAATTATCCTACTGTTTCTTAAATTATTTCAAGGCTCTGAAAGCCGTTTTGATTCTGTAGCTAGTACATCTCGCGCCATCGCGTTAGGTACGTTTTTACAAATTGGCTTTAACATTATCTTTGAAGGATCTATTGGGATAGTTTTATGGGGCTTTTTAGGTGTGGGATTAGCTGCTCATCGATATTATTTACATCAATCTCAATTGATTTCTAATTAACAATTCTAATACAACTATAGCAATCCCAAATGATCTAGGACTGCTATGTTCATTACAAGAAAAGTATATTTGAAGTAGGATTTTATGTTCAAATTTATGAAAAAGCTGTCTTTAAATTGTAAAAAGCTTTACCCTATCCTTTTCATTTTCTCTGTATTTCTTGTTTCTACTTGTTCTTTATCTAGCCAAATCAGTGTTGAACAATCCCGCAGTGTTCAATCTTTTATAGATATGGTTGGGGTTTCTGTTCATCTTAGCTACGGAGACACAGCCTATGGCAATTATGATGAAATCATCAAATCCAGGCTTCAAGAGTTAGGCATTCACCATATTCGTGATGGCATATCTTTAGATGATTTAGAAACTCAAGAAAAATTAAAAGATTTAGCGGAATTAAGTATCAAATCTACATTAGTTATTGACCCAAGAGATGAGATGACTCCTGATAAAGCGGTCACGCTTGCAAAGTTAATTCCTGATTCGCTTGAAGCAGTTGAAGGACCAAATGAGTGGGACTTAAATCCTGAATTGCAGTATGGAGGGAAAAACTTTCCGGAGGGTGTACGTCAGTTTCAGTCTGAACTCTATAAGGCACTTAAAGATGATCCTGCAACTAATCACTTAGAAATTTTAAGCCCTTCGTTAGGTCGCCCACAAAGGGCTTCTGACATAAGAAATCTTCAGTGTGAAGTTGGTAATATGCATAGCTATGCTGGGGGAAGGATGCCCAGCCATAACTTAGATCGAGTTTGGCTTCCTAGCGCCAAAATATTGTGTAATAGCGATGCCATCATTGCTACTGAGTGTGGTTATCACAACGACAAAGATGTTCGCAACCATCAACCTGGTGTTTCTGAAATAGCGGCAGCAAAATACATTTCCCGTCTATTTCCAGAATATTTCAATCGAGGAATTAAGCGAGCTTATATTTACGAGCTAATTGACCTCAAGCCAGATCCCAATTTTGATCGCCATAATTGGCACTATGGACTTTTAAACAACGATGGTTCACCTAAACCTTCTTTTCTTGCCCTCAAAAATTTAGTTACTTTGCTTCAGGAGACAACACAGGATGTCTTTCAACCCTTTTCTCCTCAATCCTTAAACTACACCATAAGCGGTAATACTGAAAACATCCATCATACTCTTCTACAAAAACGGAATGGAACTTTCTATCTCATGCTCTGGCAAGAAGTTTCTAGTTATGATTTGCGATCTAAAGAAGATATTAGAGTTTTGGAAAAAGACTTAGTTGTAACGCTAAACACGAGTATCAGTCAAGCTAAAACTTATCAACCATTACACTCTGTAGAAGCTCTAGAACAATACTCAAACCCATCTCAAATCAATTTGCAAATTCCTGATCACCTTCTAATCTTAGAATTAGTTCCTAATAAATCTTAACTCTAGAAGTACATAGCGCTCTTATTTGATTTGTAGAAAAGTTTGGGTAAGGTGGAGCGGCTTCGCCCCACCTTGCCCAAACTTTTTAGGATTGCTATAGCTATAGTCATCCTGGTTAAGATGGGATGCAGGCTTCGACGGGAGTACTCAGCCGAACGGGTGAAACCCTTGGCTGGGGGCGAGGTACTAAAATTACTATTAACCCGGCAACTTTAGATCTTGCATTAATTAAAGAGGATGGGTTAAATGCATTTTGGGAAACTTAGATTAGTTCTTGATAGACTCTCAAAGTTTCCTCACACACACGAGACACTTTGAGCCTGTCTAGATTTTGCTTGGCTCGTTCTCTCCATCTTTGCATTACCTCAGGCTGTTCTAATAAATCCCGTAAAGCGATCGCCAAAGCCTCACTACTTAGGGGTGGCACTAATACACCTGCTTGCCCATCATCTAAAGCCTCTGGAATACCATCCACATCAGTTGCCACGATCGCACAACCTGCTTCACGAGCTTCTGGAATCACTAAAGGAGAAGGATCTTTATGGGAAGCAAGAACAAAGATATCAGTCGCTAATAAATACCGCTGAGGATCTGATTGAAACCCCTCAAAGTGAATGCGATCTGTAAACTGTGTTGCTTGAGCTTGCGTTTCAAACGTTTCTTTATCAGGTCCATACCCAACGAGGTACAAATGAACATTAGGTACTTGAATAGCTATTTGAGCAAATGCATCAATTAACTCAGTTATCCCTTTGCGGTGATACATTCCGGCTACGGTTGTAATGGAGGGGCGTCGTAGGGTTACAGGTTGGTATTCCTTAAGTGGTTTGGTGCGGGGACTACCAAGGGTACCATTATTGACGACTCGCAATTTATCCCAAGAAACACCACGCTGAGCCATAGACAGAGCAACTGCTTTACTAACAGCAATTACTCTGTCAGCCCAACCCATGAGTACTGCACTTCGTTGAAATTCGTTATGAACTGTGGAAATAACAGCGTATCTAAATCCTGTTCTTAAAGTACATGCCAGGACTACACCTGTCATCATATGGGCATGAACAATATCAGGTTGGAACTCTTGAATGATTCTTCGATAGTTCTTTAATGCTAGTAATAAACTTACCGGAGTGCGGGATTGATTTAAGAGAAAATGTTGAACTTCATGACTTGTTAAAATTGCTTCGTAATCTCCTCCAGCAGAAGCGATACTTACATCATGTCCTAATTGAGACTGTAAACAAGCCAAATCGATTGCTACATTTACGATCCCGTTACCAGTCGCTTTGACATGGTTAAGAATATGTAAAATTCGCATCAAGAAATCCTCGAATTGTACTTAGTTAATTTTAACTTACTAGATAATATCTATACAACTACCTGGACTATAGAGTAGTTTTAGATAGAGATTTGATTGAGTATCACCTTTGAGTAGCACTACCTAAATATTGCCAAATATTATTGGTGCTATGAACCTTTAGATTACTAGAAAACCAAGTGCCCTGAATAAGTTATCGGTAGTTTTTCTCTAAAAATTTAGACAAGATTACTTAATCATAAGGAGCAAAAAATAAGCTAGTTGATTAACTTAGAGGATCTGTACAAACAATCTACTTCAAACGTCATTTATATCTTTACTCTACTATGTCTTTATCCATTCTTTGTGTAGGTAATAGCTGGTTTCCTACAATGCCTGGTGGGTTAAACCGCTATGTCTATGAACTCATTTATCACTTAGCTGCTGAGGATAAAGTAGAGTTATGTGGTGTAGGTTTGCCAGAAACTTCGTCCAGTTTGGCGATTGAACTGACTAACTTATCTCAACCAAATATCTCGACGTTGAAACGCTTGTGGTCAAGCTACACTAACTTTAAGCAGAGATCGTTGATAAAGCCAGATGCAGTTAATTTGCATTTTGCTTTTTATAGCTTTCCATTGCTGACAAGTTTGCCTAAGGATGTGCCGATTACGTTTACATTTCATGGTCCCTGGGCATTGGAAAGTGAGCGAGAGGGGGGAGGCAAATTAAGTGTCTTCTTCAAAAAATGGGTAGAACAACGGGTCTATCAACGGTGCGATCGCTTTATTGTGCTCAGCAAAGCATTTGGCATGATTTTGCATGATCAATATGAAGTACCTTTGGAAAAAATTTATTTGATTCCAGGTGGAGTTGATATCCAACGGTTTCAACCCAATCTGTCGCGTGAAGAAGCACGAGCCCAGCTCAATTTCCCACAAGGTCGTAAAATTTTGTTTGCTCCTCGTCGTTTAGTGCACCGAATGGGATTAGACAAATTGCTGTTGGCGTTAACCTACGTTAAGCGACAAGTGCCTGATGTTTGGTTGGCGATCGCTGGTAAAGGACCATTACGCGACGCTTTAGAGAAACAAAGTATTGAACTGGGCTTAGAGGAGCATGTTCGTTTTTTGGGATTTTTACCCGATGAGCAGTTACCTATTGCATATCAAGCAGCAGATTTAACTGTTGTTCCGAGTCAAGCCCTTGAAGGTTTTGGGCTGATTTTACTGGAATCATTAGCCTGTGGCACGCCAGTATTGTGTACTCCAGTCGGTGGAATGCCAGAAATTCTAACTCCCTTTGCCCCGCAACTCATCACTGAATCTAAGGATATAGGGGCGATCGCTGCTCGATTGCAAGCCTTATTAGAAGGTGAATTGACAATGCCGTCGAGAACAGAATGCCGAGAGTACGCTGTTACTCATTTTGATTGGCAGAAGATCGCCCAGCAAGTAAGACACGTCCTGCTTGCAAAGAAAATGTAGTGGAATGGCTCTTAGCATGAAAATTCTATTTTTAGATCAAAGCGGTAAGTTAGGAGGAGCCGAGTTATCTTTAGCGGACGTCGCCAGTGCCTACCGCGAGAGCTGTTTAGTGGGGTTGTTCGCAGATGGTCCCTTTCGGGAACTGTTGGAACGGCAGCAGATACCAGTGAAAACTTTAACGCAACAGTCCATTCAAGTTCGCAAAGACAGCAACATATTTCAAAGTTTAGGGAGCGTGGGTTCGCTGCTACCGCTAGTCATGAAAGTTGCTAACCTGGCTCGTGAATACGATCTGATTTATGCCAACACTCAAAAAGCGTTAGTGGTGGGAGCGATCGCTAGCCTATTGTCGCGATGTCCACTGGTCTACCATTTGCGAGACATTCTATCGGATGAGCACTTCAGCTCTACAAATCGTCGAGTTGCAGTCACCCTTGCAAATCGTTTTGCTCGACTGGTCATTGCTAACTCTAAAGCGACTCAAACGGCATTTATCACAGCGGGTGGACGCTCCGATATATCCACAGTGGTTTATAACGGTTTTATGCCTGAAGACTATCAAATTTCCAAAGAGCGATCGCAACAAACGAGGCAGGAATTGGGTTTTGATCAACATTTTGTAGTGGGTCATTTTAGCCGATTGTCTCCTTGGAAGGGACAACACGTTTTGCTAGAAGCATTAGCATCCTGCCCAGATGATGTTGCTGCAATTTTTGTGGGCGATGCATTGTTTGGGGAACAGGACTATGCTCAATCTCTACGCCAACAGGTTGCAGCTTTAGGATTAGAGGGCCGCGTGAAGTTTTTGGGTTTTCGCTCTGACGTTATTCCACTAATGGCAGCTTGCAATCTGATAGCTCATACTTCTACCGCACCGGAACCGTTTGGGCGAGTCATTGTTGAAGCAATGTTGTGTGAACGTCCAGTTGTAGCGGCTGAAGCAGGAGGAGCTATTGAGCTAGTGGAGCACGGTAAAACAGGTTGGCTTTGTTCACCTGGAAATGCTAAAGCCCTCGCAGATATAATTTCATGTTGTAAGACGATGCCAGAAGCGGCGATCGCGATCGCCAAAGAAGCGAAAGCGCACGCTAGCCAACAATTTGACTTGATGACAACAAACCACCAACTTGCTAGTTTGATTGAACAATGTCTGAAGGCTGAAACTTCCTTGAAGTAGAGTTTCTGTTGCTCAAGTTTTACCAGGGGCTACCGATCATGGTGAAAGCTGCCCAGTAGTAGGGGTGGGTCAGGTCGCGCTCATTATTAGCAATGAGTTGAGAAGGAAGGGCGATCGCCGTTCCATCCGACACAAGCAATTGATTTCGTTCCAGGCGCACCTCTCCTCTCAGCATGGCAATTTGGGTACGGCGCAGTGCCTCCGCTTTAATGGGAGACTGCCGCAACTGCCGATAAAACTCGGTCATAAAGCCCAACGTGCCATCATCGCTGACGTACCACAAGCTTGCCAGAGCTGTTTTAACCCCCGCTTGCACCGCTAACCCACCAAAGCCCAACTCGGCTTGTTCATCGCCCAACGCCGTTCGGCAAGCACTCAACACCAATAGATCTACAGGTGGATTGTTGAGATTGAGCCGTCGAACATCGTCCAGTTGCACCTGTTCATTCCAGAACTGAATGTAGGAATTGCTCAAGCTGCCTGCCCTAAATTCAGCATGGGTTGCCAAGTGGACAATGCGATAGGGAGTTTGCTGCCGTTGCAGTTGCAAATTCTCTAACGTGAAAGAGTTATTGAGGAATAATTGCCCTGATTCTGCGTTATTGGTGATGGTTGACAACTCAGTAGGTACAGCGGGGAGGTCAGGCAGTTTGTCTTGAAAATCAGAGGCACCCATTGCCAACACTTGAGCATCACGCAGGTCAGAATAGCGAGTATCCGTCAGGTTAAGGCTGGGCATAAAGCCGACACTGTATTTCTCAACTAGAAACTGTTGTCCATCGTGTAACGCTGCAATGGGAAGCGATCGCAACCCAGCCTCCATGATGAAGGATAAGTTCTCAATATTCTGCTCCTGCAACTCCGCCTCAATGGGGGTGATCAGCCATTGATAGAGTTGTTGGGCGGGGCGTAGATAGGCAGTGCTGCGAAGACGGCTGCGATCGGTGATTTGTCCCAGGAGTTGCGTCGAGGCTTGACGAACCTGCGCCCGTGTCACCCCAGGTACCGGGTAACGAACAGGCTCTCCATCCGAGGTCACGATCAATATTTCCAATTGATCCGTGTCACTGGCTGTAGCAGAGAGAGCAATTTCCCCAGTAGTACGGTTGAGGTGCTGAGCAAACTGTTGCGTTGAGGCAGCTTCCCGTCCGGCAAAATCGTTGTTGACCTGAATCTCATCTGAGACAAAGCCCACATAGATCAGGGCGGGAGTTGTCCCTGTTTGAGTTTGAATTTGTTGCAGGGTAGTTTGAACAACTCCAAGGTTGGGTGGTTCAATGGGAGGGTCTGTCGGCGGTGGGGGAGGCGGCGGTGGCTCTATCGTTGGGTCGTCGATGGTTTGAGTGCTGATTTGCACATTGCCCTGAACAAAGTCTCCCTCAATCTGTTGCACCGGAGCCAGCGTGACCGACCCAGTAGTAATAGCTCCGGCTGTGCCATTGGTCGTGGCATTGCCAATAACAAAGGGAATTTCCGTCGGCTCCCCATTTTCTCGTCCCTCAATCCGCAGAAAAACGCTACCTCCAGTGCCACCATTATTGCCTCCACGAGTGGAGATGCTGGTCGTGTTAGTGGCATCTACAAAACCCGTTACTCGGAAATGTCGCCCAGCAAAAACGCGGACATCACCACCATTGCCGTTGCCACTACCCTGGGTATTAATCGATCGCACCTCAACATCGCCAATCGGGTCTAAGCCTACCGAGCCACCGTTGCCATTTTGGGTTGCACTGGAGTCGATCGCCCCTGCTGTAATGCGATCGCGTGCATTGACCTCAATGTCTCCGCCTCCCGTTGCGCCAAACGACAGCAAATCTCCAATTTCGACAATTCCCGCTTCAGCAACCAGGCGAATGTCTCCCCCTTGAGCCGTTTCAGAACTGGTGTTGAGGTTTCCGGTGGTAGCACTACCACGACGCACCGAGCCATTGCTTTCGAGGGTGATACCAGCAGGAGCCGTAATGTTATTGACGATGATGTCACGCTCTGCACTGAGTTGAACGGGAGCCGTGATCCCTCCAATGATATCGTTGTTAGCGGTAATCCCGCCCTGTTCGGCATTGATTTGAGCACCGTTGGTGACGGTGACAGGAGTGTTGAAAATGATGTCGCCACTGGTGTTGATATTGGCAGCAACTTCAGCCGCTCGTGCGTTGATTTGTAAACCAGCCAGACGCACGGGTCCACCCACTTCACCCTCAAATCGAACAGTGCCCTGGGGAGCATTGACCTGAAAGTTGAAGTTGCCGCTGACAGAACCGCTAAAGTTAATGGCGTTACCGTTACTGGGGTTAGTGGCGTTGCTAGTCAGGGAGACATTGCCCTGTAGTTCGACTCGGCCAAAGTCGAGTGGGCTGTCGGTTGTAAGGTCGCGGCGCAGAACGGTGGTTCCCCCCCGGAAACTGGCTCTGGCATCATCTTGCAGAATCAAACCGCTATCTGGAGAAAACGTGCCGTCTGTCACCCGAAAGATCACCGGATCACGGAACGTAACGTTGCTGATGGTGATGTTTCCTATCCCAGTGGCAATAGTGATGCTGCGGAAGCCATCTGCCAGGGCATTAATGTCAGTCGTGGTGAGATCCAGGATGCCGTTGTCATCAGGCAACCCTACATCACCAACCTCAATCGATTGACTGTCAGGTCGAGCTTGCAACGTCAAAGACCGTCCTGTAACCGAGCCAACTCCACCCAGCAGATCGATCTCAGAGCCACTCAGGGTCAGGGGTCTAGCTCCTGCGGCAAGGCTCGCTTCAACAAGGAGCGTGTTAGCTGAGATCGTCAACTCGTCGGTGCTGCTCTGATCCAGAGTGATTGGACTGTTGAAGCGAATGTTGCCCACGGCTTCGACGCTTCCAGCCAGTTCAGTGGCGATCGCCGTTACGTTTAAGTTACCCAGGTTTGGACCCACAGTCGAACCAAACCGGGCTGTGCCGCTGCCCGCATTCACCGTGAGATTGTTGGATTCACCACCCGCACTGTTGACCACACCAGCAAAGGTGACGTTGCCGCCATTGGTAAAGATGCCGACATCATCACCTATCGTGGTACGCCTTCGCAGAGTGATGTTTTGTCCCTCGGTGCTGATGCCAGCATTCAGTGTGGTTGCTCCAATCAGGGCGATCGCCGCATCATCAACACCGACTATTTCTCCGTTGACCGTGATCGAACCATCGTTCGTTTGAATCGTCGTAGGGTCGCGGAATCCGACCGTATTCACCGTAATCTCACCACGACCATTCTCCCGCCCAATCGTGATGGAGTTGAAGCCGTTTTGCAGCAAGTTAACCTCTGCGCGGCTGAGCACCAATGCATCATCTGCATCATTACTGGACTCGACACCGCCAATTTGAATGTTTCGAGCGGCTGTTGTCGGTTGAATCACCAAATTGCCCGTACCGGAGACAGTGCCGCGAAGGTCAATGTTATTTCCTGCCAGCGTGAGGTCACCCTCTGCCCCAACAATATCGCCGCTGATCCGTCCCCCCTCGTCAAATACAAAGACATCGTTGGCATTCCCGGTGGTGATGTTTTCGATGCTGTTAAAGGTGAACCCTTGCGGGAAGGTGCTGTTGAGATTGCCCTGATTAACGCCAGTAATCGACCAGGTGGTGTTTTGATCCAGCCCAACCAGGGTTGAGCCTCCTAACACATTGATGGGACTGGTAAAGGTGACACCGGGGTTGAGGGCGATCGTTCCTGTACCATTCGATCGCCCAATGTCAATGCGGCTAAAGCCCGGTTGCAATTGAGCCAGGTCAGCGTCACTGAGATCCAGTGTCGTCACACTACCGCTGTCGGTTCCACCGAGGGCGATCGCTTGGGATGGAGTCAGCGGTTGCAGGGTCAGCACCCCGGTGCTTTGAATAAAACTGCCCTCCCCTAGAGCCATTTCATCCGCAATTAGGGTGACATTGCCACCTCCGGTAGACTCTACGACGCCCAATGCAATTCCAGGGACATCGGAAGTGCCGTTCCCCGTGCCTGTAATTTGAATGTCTCCGGTATTGCTGCGAATTGTTCCGGCCCCTACACCGACTCCATTGGCAACGGCTGTTCCAGTCAGTTGAATTGACCCCGTCCCTGTTGCGGTAATTTGTGAGCTATTAATCTCAATGCCATCGTTGTTATCACCTGTGGCGTTGCTCAACCCGGTCAGGGTGATGTTGCCATTGACCGTCCGGATTTGGCTATCGGTAAATAACAAAATGCCATCAATGAAAATGCCGTTGCCATTCCCTGTGCCGTTGAGGGTGATCGTACCAGTGTTGTTGGTTTCAAGCGTCGTGCCAAATGCCAGGGTAATCCCTGTGTTGTTGTTGCCACTACCCAGGATCGAGATATCACCGCCACCCGCATTCAGCGTTGAGCCATTCAAATCAACGCCTCGAACCCCATTCACATCGCCCACTGCCGCTTGAGTTCTAGGGTTAGTGCCACCGCCTAAAACGATGTCACCGCCATTGGAATTTACTTGAGCACCATTCAGGGCGATCGCCCCTGCCCCATTGCCATCGCGATCGGAATTTAGGACAATATCACCGCCACCAGTGGTGAGCGTGCCCGTTGCCGTAATGCTGTTATTAGCTTGAGCCGTGACGCTGCTCAGTCCAGTTGTCGCCGTAATGCTTCCCAAAGCAATATCCTGTCCTGCCTGGAAGGTCAGGTTAGCGTTATCTGCCGTGGTGATAAGGCTACCTGTGGTGTTAATGGAACCCAAGGATTGAAACTGTGTCGGATCGGTAAATGTAGCATTGCCTGCCAGTGTCAGGGGTGAGCCACTATTTAAGATAAAGTTTGTGTTACCGGAGATCGTGCCATTGGCGTTGATGGTTGTTCCTGTCAGGGTGTTGGTGCCATTGGCTCCAGCAGTGCCACCAATTGAAGCTGACCGTGATGTAAGGTTGTTGTTCAGGTTGATGGTAGGTGCTGTAACGGAGATATTGCCACTATTTCCAGCCGTGCTGCTGCCACCATTGGCGATCGCTCTGGAACTCACTTCTCCTCCAAGCGTAACCGTTCCAAGGGTAGTGCTAATATCGATGTTTCCGGAGTTGCCAGCGCGATCGCCTGCTCCCACTGAGGTTGCCTCTGCCGTCACACCTCCAGTAATATTCACGTTGCCTGACGGTGCTCTAACGGTGATATTACCTGCGTTGCCAACAAATCCAAAATAACTGAGAGCATTGGTAGTAAGGCTACTGGCCGTGATGCCTCCCGTCGCAGCTTCTAAGAAAATGTTCCCTGCATTCCGAGAACTCCCGGTGTAGATCAAGGCATTGATCGCCCCTAGGTTGAGACTATCTCCCAAAATGGTGATGTCAGCTCCAGTTCCGGGGATGATTCCGATGTTGGGGGTTCCTGGTACGTATCCAGTGCTAATCGTGCCAGCAGTGGTGTTGACAATTCCTTCAGTGCTGGTGATGGTGATGGCGCGACCGGGGTTAGAAATGTTGCCTGTGGTGATATCGCCTAACGCTTGGAGGGCGATCGTGGCATTATCGCCACCTGTGATCGTGCCGCCTGTAGTGTTGATGGAACCTGCCGGAGCACGGAGTGTGACAGGGTCATTGAAGGTGACATCGCCTCCGAGAGTAATGGCTCCGCTACCATTAGCTCGACCAATGGTGATAGAGGCAAAGCCATTTTGCAGGTTTTGTGCCTCAGCTGTTGTCAGGAAGTTTGCCCCTGCACCGCCTAAAACGATGGGTGTTGCAGGATCTAGCGGTTGCAACAGCAGGTTGCCACCACTACTGATAGTTGAGGCAATCTCAAGGCGATCGCCTGTTAACGTGATGTTGCCAGTACTCGTGCTAACAGGTAGGGGAATAAAGACTGATGAGGCACCCAGATTTCCGGTTGTGCCAGTGATTGAGATATTGCCGCCTACCGACGTAATTGGGCTAGTGATCTGTATCCCTGTGAATGTGGTGCTGTTGCCTGTTAGAGTAATGTTTCCATTATTAGAGTTGATGGTTGAGAACAAAATGATGCCCTCACCACCAAATCCCCCAGTTGCGTCGCCAGTGAGTGTAATTGCACCATCACCCGACTGAATCGGTTCACGAACCGTGATACCGTCATCATCTCGAGCCGCAGTTCCCGTGACCTGAATGGTTCCTCCACCCGAATTCAATGCACCTCTCAAGAGAACTCCAGGTACTTCTAATCCGGGTCCACCGATCTGATCGCTTCTGCCAGAGATGGTGATATTGCCTCCGTTAGACGTGATGGGTCCTCGAATGTTTGTGCCAATTGTGCCATTGGGAGCGGAGAGCGTCACATTACCCGTAGCAGTAATGGCTCCAGTAGTAATGCCATTGCCCGTTTGAATCGTAACGCTGCCTGGACTGGTTAGACTAAAGCCATTGGCATTAAAAGAGCCTGTTGCTCCAGGAGCTTGCAGGGTAACAGCTTCATTAAAGGCGAGGTTGCCTCCCAGAGTAATCACTCCACTGCCATCGGCTCGACCAATCGTCGTCGTACTGAAACCATCGGCGATCGCCGCTAGATCTGTGGCTAACAAATCAAAGGTTCCTACACCACCGTCTGCTGCTCCACCCAGGGCGATCGCCTGGTTTGGGGTCAGCGGTTGTAGCAGCAGCGCACCCGAACTGAGAACCGTTCCATTACCCGCGACGAAGTTAATCTCATTTCCGGTTAGCTGAAAACTGCCGCCTCCAGGGTTCGCAAAGTTGGAGAACAGACGACCCGTTGTGATGGTGCCCCCCGTCATCACGATGTTTCCACCTGTGGCATTGCCAGAGAAGGTATCCAGTCGAAACGTACTGGCACTGGTATCAATACCGCCTGCGGCAGTTGTGGTCAGAGTAATGGTTCCAGCGTTGCCGAAACCACCAAAGGTACGAGCTGTCAAATCAGAGGTGACAATGTTGCCGCCTTGAGTGCTTAGGGTGATGTTTCCGGCAGCACTGTCAGAGGAAGTGGCATCCAGCCTCCCAGCAACGGTGTTGATGTTTCCTGCTCCAGTTGAAGTCAGGGTGATGTCGCCTGCAATCCCTGGATTTGAGGTGCTGAGGTTGGCATTAAAGGAATTGGAAAACAGGCTGGCGTTAACGGTGATATTTCCCCCAGCCGTCAGGGCAATGTCGCCCCCGTCCGTCACAATATTGGCATTGACATTAATGTTGTTATTAGCTTGAGCTGCCAAACCCACCCCTGCTGTTGCGATCGAAACTGGGGCATTAAAGTTAATGTTGTTGGTCGCTTGCAAAATGATGTTGGTAGTTGCCGCATTGAGAATCGCGGCATCAATGGTATTGCCTCCCACATCGGGATCAGCAAACTGATCCACTTGAGTCAGGTTGCCAAACGATCCGGCTCCCGCTTGAATCGTGATGTTCGTCGGGTCGAGTAGCAAGGTTCCCGCGTTGCCATTGGGCGCAAGAGTATTCACCTGTCCTCGAAAATCCAGAGTTTCCAGGCCAGAGACTTCGACAAACCCACCATCGCCTGAGACACTTCCACCCTGAGCAGACACCGTTCCCAGAAATCGGGTTAGCTCGTCTGCCCAGACGATGACTCGTCCGCCACTGCCATTAGTTAGCGCATTGGCTTGAATCGATGAATTTTGGTCAACAACGGTACGAGAGGCGTTGAACACGCTGCCCTGTCCCTGATAGTCACCACCGATGCGAACTGTCCCACCATTTTGAGCTGAGGCGTTGAGGGTTGCACCCAACAGAGCAACGCGATCGCCCAGGATATTGATTTGGGGAACCGTAGAAACGCGATTCATTGCGTCTTGGGGATTGGTAACAGCATCTATCACACCGGAAGCGATCGCCGTTCCAGGGGTAGTGGGAATCGGGTTATCTGTGTTGGTTAGCCGAACTGTGCCGTCGGGATTCACCGTCAGTCCGGTTGCTCCTTCAACATCACCTCCAGTCAATAACTCCGGTAAAGATAAAGGTGTAAAGGGGAGGGCATTTGGGCTGGAGCCAGTCGTAGCCGTTTCTAATTCCAGACTTAAGAGCAGTCCTTCCTGGCTGACTCGCACTCGGTTTTCTCCAGGTACAGCGGCGATCGTCACGGAACCTCCCGGCGCGG
Organism: Oscillatoria sp. FACHB-1407; assembly: GCF_014697545.1. Lineage (GTDB taxonomy): Bacteria > Cyanobacteriota > Cyanobacteriia > Elainellales > Elainellaceae > FACHB-1407. The sequence goes on from NZ_JACJSA010000001.1 coordinate 389,323, forward strand.
AGAGAGTTCCTGTGTTGATCACCGTTCCACCTAATAAAGTCAGGCTCTCTCCCTCAGCAACGGTGAGTTCTCCCGCATTCAAAACAGAGCCAGGTTGAGCCACGGTAAAGGCAAACTGATCGGGATTGCCCACTAAATTGGCGTAATCATTGGAGCCGACTGCACTGAACCAGGTATTGCCAAACCCAATGCCGGTTGCGGTTGTTGCCGTGAAGGAAGCGGGCAGATCGAGCCGAGCATTTGCCCCAAATAAAATTCCGGCAGGATTAATCAGATACAGGTTGGAGTTGCCGCCACTCATTTGCAGCAAGCCATTGATGATCGAGGCATCGCCTCCTGTTACCCGACCCAAAATATTTTGAATTTGGGGGTTGGAGAGAAAATTGGCAATTTCTCCGGCACTCAGTCCAAATTGCTCAAAACTATGAAAGAGATTTTGCCCGTCGCGAGACAGCGTGCCACCCTGAATGTCGTAACGACTCCCCTGTCGATTGACCTGGGTATTCGTACCGTCCGGTGCTGCCGTCACTTGCGCGTTGACGGGATTACTCCAGGCAAGTGCTCCGATGGGAGTCAGAATTAATGACAAACCAATTTTCGTCAGGCAACGCCGCATACCAAAATTCCCCAATTCCCGGTGAACACAATCGAGTAACTCGATGTCACTCTACTCTGAAATGCACCCTTCTGTGCCTATTACTATGCACGGTTCTCAGGGATTTTGCGGAGTCTGACCGATTTTTCTTTACATTTTGGATGTCTAGCCCTCATCCCGGATGTGGGATTAATTCGGCCTCTGGTACGGTTGATTGCCCCAATTCTGTCAAGAATTGCAGAGCCTTACTAATGTAAATCGCACAGTCATAGGGTGAGCTTTCGTAGAAAGAACGCCATGCGGAGGCTTTATGCTCATCATATCGGTCGCCCTCTTTGGCATATCTATCAAGCCATGAAAGGCGCACGGCGTGACCGATTAACACATCAAGAACGATGTATTCCTGAATTTGCAAGTCCGGGTTTTTCTCCGCGATCGCCGCCAGTTCCATCAGTGCCTCAATATTGACTTGCCGATATTCCGGTGCCTGAATCTTGTTCAGCAGATGCTCCACCCGCAGCGCAAAGTTCTTTTCACCAGGGGTCATCTCCGACAGGATGGGATCACTATCTAATCGATTGCGCCGTTCTAACTTATCGCCGATGACTACCCCCTTACAGTGCTGCATGACTTTCCAGACGTTGGGGTAGAAGTTTTTGGGCACTCGATTCAGGGAACCGTCTCGCTGTCGTTGTCGCCACCAGTTGACCGAAGCCTGAGCCTCCACCTGTTCGGGTAAAGCATCCCATTGGATGTTGAATTGGTTGACCCGCAGCGACTCCTGTCGGAACAGCGATTGATCCAGGTCTGCATAATCGGTCAAAACCTGTTTGAGTCGAGTTTTTACCTCAAACGGGCTGAGTTGCATCAGGTGCTCATACGCCTCATCCTGGGTGACCTGCAACTCACGCGCCAATTCGCTGGTGATCAGCAAAATCAGATAGCCGACTCGCAGCGTCAACAAGCCGTTAAACAGATGGGGATCGGTTTTGATCAGAATGCCGAGGTAGATCAGAATTTCTTGGGTCAGGGGGCGATCGCGGATATCTTGCCGAACAAACTCACGGATCTTTTCCATGATTTCAGCGTGCGACATCGGGCTAGTAATCAGCGAATCTTCACTGTAGGCTTTACCTACCGCAATCTGTTTTTGCCGCACCAGGATGTCTGTGACTGCATCCGATAAGCCAATATCCACTTTGTTGAGCAAACCCGCCGCTCGACGCACCACTGCCCACAGTTGCACCTGACCTGCTTTTTCATATACCTCATTCAGCAGGTCTTCCACGGTGACGGATTGTCCAGGACCGCCCAAGCCCGTCTCAAACGTCAGTCCGCGCAACCGAGTGAGTGATTCTAACAGTTCAATTTGCTCATACAAATTGTTCGATTGTCGCAGGCTCGTAATCAGCAAATGCAGATTGGTTTCACACTCCAGCATAAATTCTTGAGTGCTACTTAACATCCAGTTGCGATCGCCATGAAAGGTCAGGTAGTAGGGTTTGGGTTGAGCATTTTGTACTGACGACTGAGTGAACTGGAAGTCGTGAATGAAGTCTACTCGTTCAAGGCTGGCGGTTAACAAAAAGGATTGCAACTGTCCTAACTTGACCGCTACACCGTTGCAATGTCCGTCGCGCAAGTCTTGGATGAGTTCTAGCAACGGAGACTCATGCTCGAACATATCATGCGTCAACAACAGTGTCATCGTCGGACGACCCAACTGTGACCAGTGGCGTTTGATATACGCCAACTCACCTTTAATCTGAGCAACCAAAAAGTCGTTGTCGAGTGTCAAATAAAACTGCTGTTGATCGAGAAAAGAAGGCAAAAAGACGATCGTTTCACCGCGAATGCGAAACACTCTAGAAGTAGTTAAGCTCCGCAATCGACGTTTGGGGCGACCACTCAACAACAGTTTGTCATTGCGCCCCACCTGACTATAAACCGCTGCCAATTCACTGGCTTGCCGCACCTGAATCGGGGCGACTTGCTGAGGAGTTTGAGTCGCGATGCCATAAGTCGCCAGTTTAGATTGCAAGTCTTCGTCTTCGGCTAGCAAGACAATCTGGACTAAGGGTTCAGCCCGATGTTCTGATCGCAAATGTCGCCCCAGTGGGTCTAAGTCACCCACCGCTAACAACCCATCTTGCAAAAACTTACCTAACAGGAAGAGGCTTTGTGCCCACACCAGCGGAACATTCTCATTTGCGAGGCGAGGCTGACTGCGGGGGTTGGCTCGTTCCGCTTCGATATGGTCTTTCGGGACGTAATAGAGTTCAGGCAGGAGAAGACTGCCATTCTGCTCAACCAATAAGCCTTCCAACCGTTCTCGATATTCAGCGGCTTGAGCGCGATCGCCTCGAAATAGGGCATCCAGCAACAAATAGGTAAAAAACAGTGGCCATTCACATTCAATGTGTTCAAACTGTTTCAGTTCCCACGGTTCATAGTGCAGACGACTGACCACCTCAATCACCGTCTGATGACCGTCTCGCAAAAACCGCTTACAGCCATAGTTGCCTTGCAGTTTGCTCACCACATTAGTACGGGTGCGATCGACCAGTGCCACATTCTCAACGGCAAACGCCGGAAAGCCAATAACACTCAGCAAGGCTGCATCCACTTCCTTTGAAGCCGACTCTCTGGGTAGTAACGATTCCAATGTGACCCGTGCCCGCGCGATTTCATCGGGTAATACGTGAATCACGGATGCTTGACTACCCCGCACACCAAACAGATCTAGCCCGTTGATGGCTTCCAGTGCAGCTTTTGCCATGCCAACGGAGCTAGCATTTAACTCTGGCTTGCCGTGGTTAATTTTGTTACCCCGTTCCCAAATGCCATAATCTGGGGTGCGATAGGCTCGCCCGATGTAATACACCAGATTTTGAATGAAGTTGACTTCATCAAGGGTAAAGATGATTTGCAATCCTGAAGCGGTCATCTGCGCCAACATCAGCAGATAAAGCGATGTGGCATCCAGTTGCAGGTGTCCCCATCCGTCATCGCCCACAACGGTGTCACCCGTTTGCAGGTCATATTTGGCGTGCAGCGCATCCAGCAGATCTTGCGTTTCTTTGAAGCGTTCTACCTTATGGGCTTGCCGCATCATGGCAAACAACAAGCCCCGCATCAGTTTGACAACACTGTGTTCTAGCTCATAGGCATAGCCGCGATCGTCATCAATTTTGCGGTATGCCAACGCCAACCCCCAAACCGCCAAAATGCTGTAGACGTTGTCTCGCACCCAGGCATCGGTGTAATTGCCGTGGGTGTTAACCGCTGTGCTGGCAGGTAACAACCCTGTCAAGGGATTCTGTCGTGCCAGAATGACTGTTTTGATCTCCTGGTAATAGGTGTTTAGTTGCGATCGCAGAGACACAAGCGATGGTTGCGATTGATAGGGGAGGTCGCGGTCAGAAGTTGAGGTAGACATGCTGATGGAGTGAAAAGATTAGTAACGCTATCTGGATCAAAATCAGCCGATCGTGAAGGAATCTGTAGGGTGTTGAGGTAGCTGCAACTCAATCAAACTGTTCAGATTATCTCTTGTTTAAGAAGTATTTTTGCAGCGCAATTCTTTTATTGAATCCTTTCTGCTCTGTTCCTGTTCCTCAATCTACACATTAAGTCCGTAAATTTACTTAATCTTTATGGTAGAGACGTGAGTTTTTCCGTATCTTTACGTGAAGGCTGATAGGGTTAAAAGATAGAAATCCCCTCAGGGGTTATCCTCCACTTCAAGGAAGCATCATGGCTCGTCGCTACAACCACAACCAATCTCCGCTCGTTAAAATTGTCTATTCTAAAGTCGTCGTACAGGGCAAAATTGTTCTCGTTCCGCTGGAACTTTACGCTGATGGAACGCTCCAACCCAGCCATTAATCAATCTTCTAAGTGTCCAATCCCGAACGGGGGTAGTGCTTTTAGCCTACCCCTTTTTATTGGAATAGTTTGTTGGGGTTGCTTTTTGGGAACAGTTTATTGAGAGTTGGTTGTCCAAAACAGTTTGTTGAAAATTGTTTGTGAGAAATTGTGCTCAGGCGATCGCCATCCCTTGCATAATGAGTGTGATGCCAACGTAAGTGGTGTGGTGTGAGGATAAAGGGAGGAAATTGTGGTGCGTGAGTTAACTCAACCGTCGCTAGAGCAGTTTGCCGTATTTGGGTTGCCACTCCATCTGTCAAACGATTACTTGGGTTGGCTGTTTCACCAGCATCACCAACAAAATGGAGTCCATGTTGTCACGCTGAATGCCGAAATGTCGATGCAGGCAGAGCAAAACCCGACGCTCGCCAACATTATTCGTCAAGCTGAGTTAGTAGTGCCCGATGGCTCCGGGATTGTTTTCTATATGTGGCTCCAGGGCAAAAAGGCACAACGCTGTCCTGGGATCGAGCTAGCTGAAGCTGTTCTGCGTGCCTCGGCGAATCCTGCTGTCCTGAATTCAGGAACCCTTTCAACCACGGCTCCCTATTCTGTCTTCTTTTATGGCGGTGCTCCAGGCGTCTGCGAGAAAGCGGCAGAGCAGTGGCAACAGCGCGTTCCCGGATTGGCGATCGCAGGCGTCCAACACGGTTACATCTCCCCTGACGAGCAGGAAAACCTGCGGCAAACCCTGAAAACACTGCAACCTGACATCATTTTGGTGGGTCTGGGTGTCCCCCGACAGGAATTGTGGATTCGCGACAATCGCCATCTCTGTCCTAACTCTATCTGGATTGGCGTTGGCGGCAGTTTCGACATCTGGGCCGGGGTCAAAACTCGCGCCCCCAAGTGGCTCAGCAACAATGGTCTGGAATGGATGTATCGCCTCTATCAAGAACCCTGGCGGTGGCGACGGATGTTAGCTCTGCCCCAATTTGCATGGCGATCGCTGGTGTATCGGTTGACGCGATCGAGTAAAGCCGTCAAAGCGCGAGTTTAGGGATAGGGTTCTAAATCTGTTGATAGCCTCTGTAAGACCCCCCTGTAGTTCCTTTAGTAAGGCTACTGTGTATACAGATCTCTGCTTCCTGCCAAATTCGATGCATGGTTGTTGCAAGTGTGTGAAAACCAGGCATTGGGGGAGTCTCCCCCAAACCCCCATTGGGGGACGCCACTGCCTCCCCCAAACCCCCTAGCAGAAGGTGTTTCGGTTCACCCAAAGGCGCGCTTCGCATCGGTTCCAAGTACGGGTGCTTCTAATCGGATCAAGCCCCTTGACAAATGCTCAAAGTCCCCCAAAGTTAGGGGATTTAGGGGTCTGGGAGGACTTAGCGTATAGACCATAGCCTGGTAAGGGGGACGGCGACAACCGGGGGTCAGTAGCAATAGCCAAAGATCTATGCAAGAGATTTCGTATCAGTTCGTCGAGCGATCGCCATCTAACACATACCAGAACTTCGGTGGATTACCCCCTATGAATGCTGGGACTTTGGCGCAACACGCCCCAGATGCCCATTGGATGTTGATTCAAGACGATAAGGGAATTACGGCTTACTGCTCTCTTTGGTGGCAAAACGTCCCTACCTATGCCACCCCCCTTATGAAGGGGGACAGGGGGGATCAAGCCTTCGCTCAAAATCAACATCGCCTTGGTTTAATTGGTCACTATGCCGCTCAAGATGCTGAATCTGCCCAGCTTCTACTCAATCACGCCTGTAACCAACTTGCGGCTCACAGTTGCACTCTCGCCGTCGCCCCAATGGATGGCAACACCTGGCGACGCTATCGATTGTTGAGCGATCGCGGTACAGAACCCATTTTCTTTTTAGAGCCTGATAATCCCGATGAGTGGTGTGACCATTTCCGCGAAGCTGGCTTTACTTCCTTTGCAGACTATAGCTCAGGACTAACCACCAACCTGACTCAGGTTGATCCCCGCATGGTGCGAGTCGAGCAGCGGTTAACCGAGATTGGGGTCAAGGTGCGATCGCTAAATCTGGACAACTTTGAACGAGAACTCCAGCAAATTCATCAGCTATCCCTCATTAGCTTTCGCAACAATTTTCTCTACACCCCCATCAGCCAAACGGAATTCATCAGCCAATACAGCCAAATCAAACCCTACGTTCAACCGCAGTTGGTGCTTATGGCAGAACATGGAGATACTTTAGTGGGATTTCTCTTTGCCATCCCCGATTTGCTGCAAGCCAAACGGGGAGAAGCCATCAACACGGTGATTATCAAAACCGTTGCTGTGTTACCCGGTAAGACTTATGCCGGATTAGGCAATCTTTTGGTGTCACAGTGTCAGGCGATCGCTCATCAACTCGGCTATACCCGTGCCATTCATGCCCTGATGCACAACGCTAACAACTCACGCAATCTGAGCGATCGCTATGCCCACACAATTCGACGCTACACGCTATTGGCTAAACCATTAGCTCAACTCTAAACCTCGACGAGTTGAGGTTCGGTGTCTTCGGTCATCTCCCAAGTCGGCATCGATGCCAACCGTGCGATCGCCTGATCGATTAACGCAACCCCTTCTGTCACCGACTCAATCACGGCTAACTTGCCGCGTAACTCTGATGCTGCCGGAAACCCCTTGGCATACCAGGTCATATGTTTGCGGGCTTGACGAATGCCGCGATCGCCCTTGTACTCCCACAACATATGGAGATGGTCACGCGCACACAGCAACCGTTCAATGGGAGTTGGGGGTTGGCGCAACTCTCCCGTTTTGAGGAAATGATCTACCTCGCCCACTAAAAAGGGATAGCCCAACGTGCCACGAGAACACATCACGCCATCCGCGCCCGTCAACTCCAGGCAGCGCACCGCCGCGTCTACTGAAAAAATATCGCCGTTGGCAATCACCGGAATCGTCAGCACTTCCTTGACTTTGGCGATCCACTCCCACCGAGCAGAACCGTTATAGCCCTGAGCGCGAGTCCGTCCGTGTAGAGTCAACATCTGCGCTCCGGCATCCTGCATCCGTTGGGCAAACTCAACCGCGTTAATTTCCTTATCTGACCAACCAATCCGCGTTTTAACCGTAACGGGCACCTTAACCGCATTCACCACCGATCGCACAATGTCTCCTGCCAGTTCCGGTTCCCGCAATAGCGACGAGCCGCCCCCATTCTTAGTGATTTTATTCACCGGACAACCCATGTTGATATCAACCGTATCGGCTCCCTCATCGACTGCTTTTTGTGCTGCCTCCGCTAAAAAGTCGGGACGGCAGTCAAATAGTTGAATGCTAATCGGTCGCTCGTTCGGGTCAACCTCCATAATTTTGGGTAGCTCTTTGACATAGTGCAACCCTGTTGCGTTGACCATCTCGGTATACATCATGGAGTCGGGGGCATATCGCCGCACCAACCGCCGAAAGACGAGATCTGTCACCCCTGATAAGGGCGATTGCAACACCCGGCTTTTGACCTCAAACTGACCGATTTTGAGGGGGGTAGACAACCGTTCTTTTAAGTCAGGAGACAGGGAAACCATACAAACCTATGCCATGAACCAATCAAAACTCAATTTTATCGCTGTTCTTGCTCAGGCTGTAAAAACGGTTTCAACTAGGCTGAAGTACAGGTTTTTACTAGCCTAACGCCACTTTGTAAGTAACTAAAGATCATGAATGACTAAGAAGTGGCATACCAGAATTATTTTTTCGTAGTAGCTAATATACCCTCAGGGAGTCATGCCTATTTTCAGTAGAGGCACCCTCCATCATGTCATCTGTTACAGAGCAATCTAGCCCTTCCTCTACGACTCTTCCTCCAGTCAGACTTCTCATTGTTGAAGATGACCCAGTAATGCAACTGGGTTTAGAACAGTTTTTTGCGGATTATCCGCAAGTGGAACTGGTTGGTCAGGCAGCGAATGGTTATGCCGGGGTTGAAATTGCTCTGCAACAGCAACCCGACGTGGTGATCATGGATATTGGCTTGCCGCAACTGGATGGTATTGCCGCCACACAACAAATTAAGCAAGCCAATCCAGATATTCGGGTAGTCATGCTCACCTCTCACACCGCTGAAACAGAAATGATCGCGGCTTTGTGCAGTGGAGCAGACGCCTATTGTGTCAAAGGGGTTAGTGTCGATCAACTGCTGCTGGCGATCGCCTCTGCTCAGGAAGGGGCTGTCTATCTCGACCCTCGCATTGCTCGTCAAGTGGTTGAGCATCTCAAACCATCTACCTCAGCGGCTCCAACGGCTCCCATTGGTCAACTTTCGGAGCGAGAATTAGAGGTGCTGAAATTGATTGTAGAAGGCAAAACGAACCCTGAAATTGCAGCAGCATTGTTCCTCAGCCCCAGCACAATCAAAGCTCACATTCGCAGCATTATGAACAAGTTAGCCGTGGATGATCGCGTCCAGGCGGCTGTTGTTGCATTGCGAACTGGGCTGGTTTAGCAGAAGCATTGCACAAGTTGTGGAATGGGCGTTGCAGGTGCACACCATCTGTAAGAAATTGAAGTATAAACGGTAGCTGAGTAAGAAGAGACTTCGCCGTAAGCATGAGCCGAGCCTCAGTGAATCACGCTTTGTAGTAGCAAGCTCTAAACCCGGTATGAGCTGTGCTTGCTACCCATAAAAACGCTTTCGATGGAGAATGACTTAAAAATTAGCAGAAAAGTATCTCGAAATACATAAAAAATTTTGCACACCCTACAATATATCGATGTGTATATGTTCTTTGATTTCCGTTTTTGATGTTATTAAATGCTTGCCAAATGCAGACAAAAGCCCCGTAAAAAGGGGACTTTATCTTGAATTGAATACTTAAAATAAACAAAGGATTTTGCCTCGTGCTCATCCGATTTATTTTCTTTTGCTCACTTCTTAAATCACCTTTAAAACTCATTCTTTGACACCTTTCAAAACCTTCTGAGTCAGATGGTGCAACTTCAACTACAACTCGATTGGAAGCCAAACGTTCAATTTGCTGGTATCTTGATCGCCCACCATCTCAACTGGTATCTCGATCATGGAATTGAACTGGCGATCGTTCCCTGGCGACCCTACCTCAATCAGGTTGAGATTCTCAAACAAGATGGAAACTGGCTCGTCAGCACCGAAGATAATCTGCTGATTCGGGGGCGAGCCATGGGGCAACCTGTAAAGGCGATCGCCACGATGATGCAATACTCTGGTTTGGGCTGGGTTGCGCTGAAATCCTCTGGTATCCGTAGCATTCAGGATTTCGTAGGCAAGCGAGTGGGGATTCATGGAGACGGTGAAACCGGGCTGAGGATCAGTCTGGCTTACAGCGGACTTAAGGCAGATCAGGTCGAGATTGTCGAGGTGGGATACGACTATGAAGACTTGCTCCGCAAGGGTGAGTTTGATGCAACGCAGTGTCTTGTCATGGTGGAACCCTTTGAGTTAGCCGCAGCAGGGCTTGATCTTCAAGTGATGCCTGCTTACGAGTGGGGCTATGAAGTCTATTCGCAAGTCATTGGCACGACCGATCGCCTGATTGCCGAAGAACCTGAAGCACTGCAAAAATTCTTGAAGGTGACATTTGACGGTTGGCGGTATGCCTTTGCCAATGTGGAAGATACCGTTCAAGTGGTGATTGATCACTACCTCAAAGAATCTACACCCGACATTCAACAGCAGATGTTGAATGCTCTTAAACCCTTGTTTGAAGGCAAGCTTGGGCTAGAAAAATTGGGTTGGATGGAAGCTTTACGGTGGGAAAAAAGTATTCATTATCTACAGTCCTATGGATTGATCGATCAACCTGTTACAACAGATGAAATGATGACGAATCAGTTTATGGAAAAGCTGTATATTCAGTGATTTTTTTGCAGTTTTAGTGCATACGAAGTAGTTCTCTGAGAGATGTCATTGAGCGATTGTTTGGTTACTAGCGTGTACGGTTCATCTAATTTAATCCTTTGATCTGGATAAGGAGTGTTGCATGAAAGAGTTCGACAAGATGCCACAAGAAATCAGCCGCTTGAGCCGTCGTCGGTTTGTTAAATATGGGGCGATCGCCCTTGGAACGGGGATTTTGACTGCCTGTAGCCGTTCGACTAGTGAGTCCACTGCGCCTGCTTCATCTGAAAGCCCTGCCGCAAGTGGAGGGATCCTGGCAACGATTAAAGAGCGAGGTTATTTCACCTACGGTTTAGAGGCGGGTTATCGTCCCTTTGAGTTTTACGATGAAAACAACGAGTTGGTCGGGTATGACATCGATCTAGCAATGGAGTTGGGCAAACGCTGGGGAGTTGAGAGTCGTCCCACACCAACCAACTGGCCTACGGTGATTCAAACCCTCTACAACGGTGGATTCGACTTCATCCTGGGCGGCATGACCGCAACCGCAGAACGCTATGAGCGCGTCAATTTTTCAGTGCCCTACATGGATGCCAGTTCCGGTTTGTTGATTCGCAGTGGCGAAGGCATTGCTGCTCGCGAAGACCTGAATGGCAGAGTGGTTGGCACGAAAGCAGGAACTCCCTCGATTGACCAACTCACCATCACCGAAAAAGAGCTAAACATCAAGTATCGGGAGCCGATTAAAACCTTCGCCGATGATACTGCTGGGTTAGAGGCACTACGAAGCAAGCGAATTGATGCCTACGCCAGTTCCATCGTCAGCATGTTGGAGTTTGCCAAGGTCAATCCTGGGTTTGAGGTGATCCCCTTCCAATCAGAAAGTTGGGCAGCAGAATACACCTGTGCCGCTTTCCGCAAAGAGGATGAAGACCTGCGGACTGCGTTTAATGACGCGATCGCCGCCATGAAACAGGATGGAACGCTGTACACACTGCAAATGAAGTGGTTCCAGCAAGAGTTCAAAAACTTGCCTGATACCCCACCAACCTGGTAAACAGAGGTCATCGCATACTCCATCCCCCTTGCGTGAAGCCATCCGCCTATGGACATCCCGTTCATGCTTGAAATCCTGCCTCGGCTGTTGCCTGCGCTAGGTACCACGCTGGTTGTCAGTTTGCTGTCACTGGCGATTGGTATGGTGTTGGGCATCAGCCTGGGCATGGTGCGGGTGCTAAGCCAATCGGCAAAACCCATTCGATGGTTGATCGATGCCTATGTCTGGTTTGTGCGGGGCACCCCCATCATCATCCAAATTTACATTGCCTACTTTTTTCTGCCCATGTTGGGGTTGAAGTGGAATGTGTTTTGGATCGGGGTTGTGGCGTTGGTGTTTAACTCGGTGGGCTATCAGGTTGAGATTGTCAGAGGGGCGATCGCCTCTGTGGATCAGGGGCAACTCCAGTCCGCTGCTGCCATTGGTATGACACCCCGAATGGCGATGCTGTGGGTTGTGTTGCCTCAAGCGACTCGTCGCATGATTCCGCCATTAACCAACGAACTCGCCAATCTAATTAAGGCATCTTCGGTGCTGTCGGTGATCTCGTTGTTTGAGCTAACCAAGGCAGGAGATGCTATCATCGCCTCAACATTTAAGTTCGCTGAAGTGCTGCTGTTGCAATCCATTTTGTATTTTGCGGTGATTCAACTATTGTCATGGAGCGCAGTTTATCTGGAGCAACGTGTGTTTAATTATGGCAATGGCCTGATGGTTAATCCTGTTTCTGGCACTGCCAATCCGCCTGCCATTTAGGTTTGCAAGCCCTACTTCCTTAAGTTGCTATGCTGCTAAAGATCGAAAATCTCTGCAAGTATTACGGCAAAACGGTGGCCCTCAGCGACGCCAATTTAGAGGTCAAGGCAGGGGAGCATGTCGTTTTGATTGGGGCGTCAGGTTCGGGAAAAAGTACGTTGTTGCGATGCATCAACTATCTCGAAACGCCAGACAGCGGCAGCGTTTGGTTAGATGGGCAATACATTGGAGGGCAGTTTTCACCCAATGGGCAATGGATACCCGATTCGGCTCAACAACTAGCCCGAAAACGGCAGCAGATTGGCATGGTGTTTCAGGGGTTTCACCTGTTTTCTCACTTGAGTGCTCTGGATAATGTGGCGATCGGACCTCACAAGGTGCTGGGTAAACCCAAATCGGTTTGTCGGGAGTTGGGGCGTTATCTGCTCGATAAGGTGCATCTGGGGCATCGGGTGAACCAGTACCCCTGGCAGCTTTCAGGCGGAGAACAACAGCGAGTGGCGATCGCCCGTGCCCTGGCAATGAACCCCAAACTGATGCTGTTTGATGAACCAACGTCTGCGCTTGATCCCCGACTGACCCATGAAGTGCTTCAAGTGATGCAGGAACTGGCGGATGAGGGCATGACGATGCTGATCGTGACTCACGAGATGCGTTTCGCCCAAAAAGTTGCCCATCGAGTTATCTTTTTGGAGCACGGCAGAATTGTGGAAGCAGGCTCTACAGAGGCGATCTTCAATCGTCCGCAGCGTGAGGAAACGCGCCGATTTCTCAGCTATGTGTTGTGAATGATGATTATGCTGCTGCCCTTTCCCCTCCTCGCCCTCGACATTAATTTCATGGTGCAAATTGTGCCTGACTTGTTGCGGGCAACGTGGATCACCATTCAAATCAGCGTTCTTGCCGTTCTCTTTGGAATCGTCGCAGGAGTGACCTTAGGAGGGTTACGGGTTATTGGTCATCCCATTCTCAAAACGCTGATTCAGTGGTTTGTGAACTACGTGCGTGGGGTTCCACCGCTCCTGCACATTGCCTTTATTTACTTCGCGTTACCGAGTTTTAACATCACACTGAATGAGTTTTGGACAGGAGTTGTCGCGCTTACTGTGATTGCTACTGGGTACGAAGTTGAGATTGTTCGAGCCGCATTGGAATCACTCGATCGCGGTCAACGCGAAGCGGCTCTGTCCATTGGTATGGATGAGCGCACCGCCCTATTCAATATCTTGTTACCACAAGCAGCAAAGCGGATGATTCCAGCGTTAACCAACGAACTGGCTAATGTAGTGAAGACTTCATCGTTACTATCGGTTATTGCGGTGAATGAACTAACGCAGATTGGCAATGCACTGATCTTTCAACATTTTGTGTTTGCTGAGGTGCTCATTGAAGTATCTATCTTATACTTGATTTTGATTGGTGTATTAACATGGATTTCCTCTCACTTTGAAAATCATGTCTTTGATTTTGGTACACTAGCCCGGAGTCGTCAGTCTGTTCGTTAATCTGTTTCAGACTTCTCGTGCATCTCTACACATCGCACTTTTCTACAATGATTCGTTTTCACTAAACTGCTTTCCACCCTCCCAGTTTCTCTAATCGAATGCCGCTGCCAGAGTTAACCGACAACATGGACTACAGCCTGACTGAACGAGTGTTTCACTCCCTCAGGCAAGGCATCCTATCGCTCACCATCAAGCCGAGGGAATACCTGGTGATTGGTGATATTGCTCGCGAATATGGAGTGAGTCGAACTCCCGTTCGAGAAGCATTGATTATGTTAGAGCGGGAGGGGTGGCTAGAAAATGATGGACGACGAGGAGCCAAGGTCAAAGTGCCTTCAGCCGACTCGATTTTAGAAGTCATTGAAGTGCAGGCAGCACTGGAATCTTATGTTGTGCGGCGGGCTGCTTCACTGCTCAACTCTGAGGATTTTGATGCGATGAAGGAGTTGCTGGATCAAGCGGAAAAAGCGATCGCCAACAACGAACTCGAACAAGCCAGACTTCTCGGAGAATCCTTTCATCAATACCTGGCAAACAAGCTCAAAAATCGCAGGTTGCGTGCCCAAATTGAGCAGTTACAGGAACATGTCGATCGCATCCGTCCCTTGATCTGGCATCACGCTATTGTTCCTGTTGAAATCTCTGCAAAACAACACCTTGAAATCTTTAATGCTTTGAAGGTAGGAGATGCCGTTAAAGCAGAAGATTTAATGTTTCACCACACCACCTGGTTTGAGCAAAAATTAGCTGCCATTCTGAAGGAATTGTAGGGATTCTAAGCGATCGAAACTCCTGGCTAGACTCAATTAATTGAATTTTATTCTGTTGATATTAGAGCCAATTTATAAGAGCAATCTTAATCTCTAAAATATCGGCTATTGCTTAATCCTCTTGGGTTGGGCACTTGGCGAATGTATTCATAGCTATTAAAAGGAAGCCCGCCTTAGAACTATCGGAAATCAAAGGTTTAAAGATCCAATAAAATCGTAGTCTCAGATACAGAGTTTTCTCGTAGTTTTTTACAGTATATCTATAAATATATTTTTGTTTTCACTTCAACTTTTGTTCTCGTTAGATATTTGCCAATCAATCATCTTTTTAGCTTGAAGTTCTAGATTGCAGTCCTAGATTGATTGGTATTTTTCACCTTTATCACAACCTCCATTACGACCCAATGGATCTCTAAAATCGTTCCTCAATCGTCTAATTGATGTTGCCTATTTTTCTCAGCAATTCTCTGTTTTATAGGAGTCATCTATGAACAATTTCAAACCGCCCCATCCTAATTTCAGGACTGTCTACTCTGGCATTAGTCGCCGTAAATTTATCAAATATGGAGCACTGGCACTGGGAACTGGGGCGATCGCCAGTTGCAGTGGTGCCCCTTCAGAGACAACATCTGTTTCTCCTTCTGCTTCAGCCTCTCCAGCAGAGGAAAAAATCCTCAATGTTCTGGCATTCTCAGGGTATGAGGAACCTGGAATGTTGGAACCGTTTGAAGCCGCGACAGGCATTAAGGTGAATCTCAAGATTCACGATGGGTCTGATGACGAAATGATTGCGCTGATCAAAACTTCCCCTGCTGGCACCTGGGATATCATGACTCCCACGAGTGCCTACATCCCTGCGTTAGCCAAAGAGGGGGTTTTGATGGAGTTGAATCCGTCGGACTATCCCCTTGATAGCTACCTGCCTCCGTTTGATCAGTGGTCTACCTGCTTTGAAGGTGGCAAGATGTATGGGTTGCTCAATCGCTTCGGCTACTATGGCATCACTTATGATTCCACAAAGCTCCAAGCCTCCGAAGTGGAGTCACTGGATGTGTTGATGGATCCTAAACTGCAAGGAAAGATTGCTCTGTTTGACTGGTTTTTGCCAAATATGGGAGTTGTCGCTAAGTGGTTGGGCTTTAATCCTCCCTATCAACTCACAGCAGATCAACTGGCGCAAGTTAAGGAGAAGTTGTTTGCCCTGCGTCCTCAAGTGGGCTTGATTGGCAGCACTGCCCAAACGACTCAGGCATTGGCATCGGGTGACTTTTGGGTGGCGATCGCCGGAGAGTTCATTCAGGCGGGTCTGGCAGTCGAAGGCAAGCCGTTTTTGGCAAGTGTTCCAAAAGAAGGGGGAGTCACCTGGGATCAGGCGGTGATCGTGCTGGGCAATAGCCCTCGTCCTCAAAATGCCGTGAAGTTCTTGCAGTACGTTGCTGGAGCAGAATTTCAGGCAAAACTGGCAGTGGCTCGGACTTACTACAGCATGGTGCCCAATCAAGATGCGGCGGCTCTGCTGACAAACGATCAACGCAAGCTGCTGAATCTGGAAGATGTGACTAACTTCCAGCAGAAATTCCTGGCAAATCTCTCACCCAGAGAGCGTCCGGACAACATTGATGAATGGTCAGCCATTTGGGAGGAGTTCAAGAGCTTGTAGGTTAGTTCTAACCCATTTCATTGGGGTTTCATCACTAGCTCTGAATCATTTGAGGGCAAGCCATTGGAAAAGCGGCAAGGTTGAAGTAGGGCTAATGACAGACGCTGATTATATTGTTGAGCTACAAAACGTCACCAAACAATTTGGGAGTGGGTTTACCGCAGTTCAACAGCTTTCGTTGCAGATTCGACGGGGTGAATTTCTTACCCTATTAGGTGCGTCGGGATGTGGCAAAACCACCACATTACGGATGATCGGGGGGTTAGAAACCGTCTCCAGTGGAGCCATTTACATCGATGGGCGGGAGGTGACACACACGCCTCCCTACGATCGCCACGTTAGTTTGGTGTTTCAAGACTACGCACTGTTTCCACACTTGACGGTGGAGGAAAACATTGCGTTTGGTTTGAAGATGCGAGGCATATCCCGCACTCAACGGTTGCTTCAGGCGCGTGACATGTTGGAGTTTGTACAACTACCTCACGTGGCAAAGCGCAAGCCCCATCAAATTTCTGGAGGGCAGCGACAACGAGTTGCACTGGCGCGATCGCTCGTGTTGCAACCGACCGTGTTGTTGCTGGATGAACCTCTGGGAGCATTGGATGCTGAATTGCGGCGACAGATGCAGCTTGAGCTAAAACGAATTCAAACGCAGGTGGGAATTACCTTCATTTACGTCACCCACGATCAGCAGGAGGCGTTGACGATGAGCGATCGCATTGTCGTCATGCGGCATGGCAAGATTGAACAAATGGGCACTCCGCAGGAGATTTACGACCGCCCTCAAACGCCATTTGTGGCTCAGTTTATGGGGCAGTGCAATCTGCGCTACGCTCAGGTGATCAGTTTTGATCAGACAACCGTTTCGGTTCTCGATCCGGTGTTTGGCCCACTTCGAGTGCGACGCGATCGCACCGTTCCCCTATCTCCCCAACAAAGCGTCGTTGTCATGATTCGCCCTGAACGGATGCACATCAGTTTGCAGCGACCACCTCAGATCAACAGTGTTCAAGGCATCCTCAACGCTCAAATCTACGCAGGGTCAGTGACCCGGTTCGTTGTGCAGGTCGATCACGACGAGATCATCGTTGAGTCGGCCATGCGATCGCCCCTGGAGGTGGGTAGCCCGGTTTACATTGGTTGGGACGTTGATGATGCGATCGCCCTGTCAGACGGTCATTCTACTCCGGCATTGAGTTATGTCTAATCTCTCCCTCAGGGCAAGTCGTTACAGTGGACAGCAGCAAGGCTATTCCTGGCATTCCGTCTTTGCCGGACTGGGAATCGTTCCAGTCGTGGCGTATTTGCTGCTGTTTTATCTGGTGCCGTTGGTCTATCTGTTGGCTGCCAGCTTTCGAGTGGCGACTGGGTCGGGCATCGAGTTTGCCCCTGGCTGGACATGGCAAAACTATCAGGAGATCCTGAGCAATCAAGCGGCTTGGGTAACGTATGGGCGATCGCTTGGTATTTCCTTTGCCACCGTCGGGTTATCCATCCTGTGTGCTTATCCAGTGGCGTACACCCTTGTCTTTGTTTTGCCCAAACGCTACCGACAGACGGCTCTGTTGCTGGTGATAGCTCCCTTTTGGACAAGCTTTGTCGTGCGTGCCTTCGCATGGCAGTTACTCCTCGCAGATAGTGGATTGTTCAATCGGATTCTCACTGCTCTGTCGCTGCCGGGAGTCGAGATTCTTTACACCCACATAGCTACAGTTTTGGGCTTTACCGTTTTTGGCACGATGTTGATCACCCTCAATCTCTGTGCCGTCATGGAAGCCATCTCTCCCAATCTGTTAGCTGCCTCAGCTGACTTAGGGGCAAAACGCTGGCACACGTTTACAGACGTGATTTTTCCTCTGTCTACCCCCGGTTTACTCATCGGCAGCGTGTTGCTGTTCATTTTTGTGTTTGGCGATTATGTCGTGCCAACGCTGTTGGGTGGAGGCATTCGCACCGTTTTAGCACAAGCGATGGTTGGAGCAATCACCACCCATTTCAACATCCCACGAGCAGCGACCTATGCCACGATAATGCTGATCACGATTCTCGCCATCACCTTACCAGTACTGAGCTTAGCCGGACGGGGACTTAATTCTAAAGACTCATATCGCAACTAAAGGATTGGATAACAGTTACAGCAAATCAGGGAGAGTCACATGGGCATCGTGCAAGGTCAGGGAGAGCAAAAAGGCAATATTGTCTTATACGGATGGTTAGGAACGATACTGCTGCTGATCTACGCGCCCATCCTACTCGTCATGCTGTTTTCATTTAACTCAGGGCGATTTCAGGGGTTTCCCTTCCAGGGCTTAACGCTGGCGTGGTATCAAGCCATGTTTGCGGATACAGCTTTTGTGGAGTCGTTGCAGTACAGTTTGTGGCTCTCGGTAGCGGTCAGTATTGTGGCGACCAGTCTTGGCTTTTTAGGAGCGTATGCACTGGTGAAATCGACTTTTGTTGGCAAGACAGCACTAACCGGATTTCTCATCACCCCGATCGCCGCACCCAGTATTTTGTTAGCGGTTGCGCTGCGCGTGTATTTCTTTCGTCTGGGTTGGCAGTTTTCACTCTTGACCGCTTTCCTTGGTCATCTGGTGTTTGCCTTACCGTTGGCGGTGTTTGTGTTGCGATCGCGCCTGTTGCAAATTCCCCTCAATCTTGAAGAAGCCGCATGGATTTTAGGGGCAAGACGTTGGCGATCGCTTCTAGAAGTGGTGTTGCCCCTTTGTTTTCCGGGGATCGTAGCATCACTTCTACTCACCTTCACTTTTTCTTTTGATGAGTTCATCATGTCCTACTTTTTGACGCAGTTTGAGGTGACATTGCCGATTAAAATCTGGACTAATTTAATTACCGGATTTGACCCAACGGTGAATGCCATTAGCAGTATTGTGTTTGTACTCTCAATGCTTGTAACACTGATTTCTCAACGCCTGCTGGCATCCCAAACCTCAAACTCATAAAATACAAACGCGATTCATCACCTCTCTGATTCAACCATCTACCCCATAACCCCAATTATGCAAACGATCAATCCTACCGCAACCGTTAAATCAATCCCTATGCCCGATTTCCGAGGACCACAGGGGCAAAAGTGTATTGTCTCCATTGGTTGGCATGTGGATGGCGAGTCAGGGGCGATCGCCAGTGACCCTCGTGCAGTAAACCATCTCACTGCTCTCTCTGAAGGAGCCTACGGAGTTTCCGCTGCTCTGCCTCGTATTCTCGACATGCATCGATCGCTGGATATTCCAGGTTCATTCTTTTTCCCAGGGTATGTAGCAGACCTGCATCCCGACGCAGTAGAGGCGATCGCCGCCGAGGGACACGAGATCGCCCATCACGGTTACTTACATGAAAACTGCTTCTTTTTAGACAAAGAAGCTCAACGCGACGTATTTCTCAAGGGCATCGCCGCTCTGGAACGTATCACCGGAAAAGCTCCGGTAGGTTGGAGTGCGCCTACCTGGGGAGTCAAACCCGATACCCTCGAATTGCTCTGCGAATTGGGGATGATTTATGACTGTAGCCTGATGGAATACGATATGCCCTATTTGCTCTCAACCCCGGCAGGATCGCTGATCGAATTACCCATCAGCATGGTGTTAGATGACTGGCAAATCTTTGGAGCCTCTCCCTTTCCCGGTGGTGGAGTGAATGCCACCGCCGAAACCGCATTCCAAATTTGGAAAGAGGAATTCGATGGGATGCGGCGATTTGGCGGATTCTTCACCACGACCTTTCATCCCAACCTGATGGGCAGACCCGGACGGTTAAATATGCTCTATCGGCTATTTGAATACATGAAATCGTTTGATGATGTCTGGTGGGCAACCTGTGAAGACGTAGCACAATATTCGCGATCGCAGGTCACGGCAAACACTAACATCATGAATTGAGTTCGCGATCTCTAATCCACCACTCGCAGTAACCCCATCTTGAGGCGATCGAGGACGTGTTTTACCTGTCTCATGTCGCGATCGCTAAGGGGTTGCTCTGACGTTGCGGCTCTTAGCAAAAACCGCTCATCAGCACGGGTAATTCTGCCAGAGGCAACAATGCGATTGGTGATTTCTTCAATCGTGGGGGCAAGGGTTGAAGGTTGCATAATACCAACTCCGGGGGGACAAAGAGTAGTACGAGCACACAGAGTACTCGTCAAAATTACTGAGTCACTCTTCGCGATCGCCCGTCCCCATCCGGAAAATCTTTAAAGTATCTTTACATAACCTTTCACAAAAATTTGACTTGCTTAGAGTAAGACACACAGTTTGTAGGAGTAATGCCATCGACAATTAGGCTTTGCAAATACTCACGGAATTCATGCCTGAACGCATCGCCCCTCGCACTGCGTAAAATCCGACATCGCATACACTAGATGCTATCTCCAATCAATGCTCTGTGGTATTTCTTGATGTCATTCGACAAGATCTTTGAAAAGCTACTTGAACAACTGGTTAGCCTGGGACCAGCCGCAATCTTTTTTGTGATTGCAGTACATGAATGCTGGCTTTATATAGACCCCAATAGCCCTGATGGGGATTTGCGAAAAGCCTTTTTGTTTGCTTGTGCTGGAGCAGCCTGGGTGTTTGTGTTCAAGCTTTTGTCTGATCTGTGGAATGAGATTTGGCAATCGCGTCGAGCTTCGGTGGCTAATTCAATTGTCAACCGAGTTGAAGCACTGAATCGAGCGTTGCGATGGAAGCTATCGAGTTTTGAGCGGCAGTATTTGGACTGTCAGGCATACGATTGCTATGACTATCGGGTAGAAGGCTATCAACCCTTTGGCATCAAAATGGTGATGTTAGAAGAGGTATTTGTGCCGTTGGAGTTGGTGGGTAGCCAGGTAGAGGGACAGGCAACCCACATGATATTAAAACAGCGGCAACGCTTGAAACAAGGCTCTATAGAACCCTCTAATCAAGATGAAAACAACTGGAAGATTTGGGAGTTTTTGGCACAGACAAAGAAGTCACCAGCCTATCGACATATGGCAATTTTGGCAGCAGTTGGCTATGGCAAAACGACCCTGCTCAAGCACATTACTTTGAGCTATGCCAAACAGTTGCCCGTTGTGCGGCAATACAAAGCCCCAAAGCTGATCCCCATCTTGTTGTATTTGCGCGACTTACGTGAGGTTTTTGATCAAGCGAAATCCACATTTCCCAGCCTGCCTGATCTAATTCACACTCATCATCTAAAGCGATTGCCCGATCATGACCGCCTCAATGTTCCCGAAAACTGGGCAAAGAACCTACTGCAAGCAGGTCGGGCACTGGTGATGTTTGACGGGTTTGATGAAGTAGCTGAAAAACGTCGGGGTGATGTCAGCGAGTGGATCAGCCAGCAAATGCATCGTTATCCAAAGTCGGTGTTTATTCTCACATCGCGCCCACCCGGATATGAAAAGCATTACACTGCCGAAAGACCCGAAACGACGCTTTATGTTCGAGCATTTAACAACAAACAGCGGAGTGAGTTCCTGCATAAATGGTATGCCTGTCAGGAACGCTATGACCGGGGTGGACGAAACACTCCAGATGTGCAAGCTACGGCTGAACGCCAAGCTAACAACTTGTTACAACAGCTAAAGCAGCGTCCAAAGCTGTCTGAGATGGCAGACAATCCACTCCTGCTCAACATGATTGCCACTGTGCATCGGTTTCATCCTGGAGATGCATTGCCCAAATATCGGGCGGAACTCTATGCCAACATCTGTAAGCTGCAACTCGTGGATCGCCCCCAGGCAAAGGGCATCCCCATGTTATTAAACCTGGAGAATAGCTTGAAGCTGTTGCGAATCATCGCTCTCAAGCTGATGGAGTATCCCAGTGGACGGCTTCCTGACATTACAGGGGGGCGATTGGGTGACTGGATTAGACAACCCTTGGTGTCAATCAACTATGGTGTAAAGCCAGAGCAATGGATTGAGCAAATTGTGACAATCAGCGAATTGCTGGTCAAGAAGGAAGACCGAGGCAACGATCAGGACAGTATTTATGAATTTGCTCACCTCAGTTTTCAGGAGTATCTAGCGGCAGAACAGATCAAAATCTTGCAGCAAGAATTGATGATTTCAGAACGGTTTGAGGTGACAGAATGGCGCGAAACGATTTTGTTGTATGCGGCTCAAACCAACCCCACACCGCTGGTTCAGGAAGCCTGTCGGCGTAACACTCGTGAAGCTCTGCAACTAGGATACGACTGTGTGCGTGAATCGCCCAACCCTGTTGACCCAGAGGCATTTCAAGAGCTGCAAGCTCTGCGTTATCAGCCTCTCGAAACCTATCTGGCTCAAGGGCAATGGAAAGAAGCCGATCAAGAAACCTGGCACATGATGCTCCGCACGGTTGGTAAAAGTGAAGACCAAGTTTTGTGGATAGATGACCTTCACACGTTTCCCTGTGATGACTTACTTCGCATTGACCAACTCTGGGTGAACTATAGTCAGGGCAAATGGGGTTTCAGCGTGCAAAAGGCTATCTACTTGTCGTCAGAAGTTGGGGGAATCGCCAATGGACGATCTGAGCGGGAGGCATGGTATAAATTTTGCGATCGCGTGGGTTGGCGCAAGGGCGGCAACTGGGTGACTAACTATGACTATCTCAATTCTGACCTCGAAAAATCTCTTCTAGGAGAATTTCCATGTTGGTGGGGTTCTAGCGGTCATCAGGGTATGTCGGTGCTGCCGCCTTCTGCTGTGATACCACCTTCTTCTGCTCACTTCCCTTTTCTAGTGCACAGACTTGTAGACTGTAGCACGAGCCAGTCCTGAGCTTCCTCCAATAGCTAGATCCCCGGCTGCTTGAAGCAGCCGGGATGCTAGATGCCAAACGGTTTCACCCATTTTTGACCGATCGCCCAATTCAACACTTGCTGAGCGATCGCAAACAAGACAATATTTTGCAGCACCACGCTACTCCAATCGATGAGTTGATCCAGGGTAATAGTATCTACCTGTAAATCAATCTGGGCTAACCCGCGAATCACCCCAAAGGCAAGAACAGCACCTGCTTTGAGTTGAGGATTGTTATCTTGCCGAACAATGTATCGATAACTGACTCCAAACAACAATCCAGTGGCAAGGGCGATCGCTCCTTGAAGCAACGTCGATAGCTGGATCGATAAACCCCACGAGGCTTCTTGAAACAGGGGCAGAATGAGTGCCGAGGCAAAAGCCGCAAGACCTGTGGCGATCGCGCCAACAATTCCCGCTTTTAAGGATTCAATGCGTTCTGTGTTTGACTCCATTTTGTCCCAAGATTCATAGCGATCGCCCGCTCTTTGTATTACCAAACGCCGTAAAGAGGCTGGAATTGCAGACATCTACTCTTGTTGCATAACTCGTTGCGATCGACGTCGAAAGCTTCAGGTTGATTAAGATCTGCGACTTCTCAAAGAAGTCGCAGATCTGGGTGTAGTTAACGAGCATCCCCAACGATTTCGCGGAACCACTCGTCGTTCCAAATTTCCTCAAAGCTGGTGTCGGTCTTTGCCTCCTGGCGATATTTGGGATTCAGCCCGATCGCCTGTTGCAAGCTACCCAATGCCAGGTCAGACTTGCCCTGTAGGGCATAGGAAACCGCTTTGTTGTAGTGGGCACTGGCGTAATCGGGTTTGAGTTCGAGGGCACGATCGAAGCTGGCGATCGCTTCCCGGTCGCGTCCCAATTGCACCAGAGCCGCACCCTTCTTGTCGAGGGCTTTGAAAGAATCGGGGTTAATCCGCAACACCTGATCAAAGGCAGCTAAGGCATCCTCGAAGCGTTCTAAGGTTTCCAGTGCCATGCCCTTGTTGAGCCATGCGGTGGCATCATCGGGATCAACCTGAGTGGCGCGATCGAAGGCAGCTAGAGCTTCTTCGTGGCGTTGCAAGGTTCCCAGAGCCACCCCTCGATTGACCAGTGCCTCGTGATAGTCGGGCTTGAGTTCCAACGCTTTGTCAAAGGCGACGATCGCATCGTCAGTACGCTTCAGACGGTTCAGCGTGATGCCCCGATTCAGCCACACTTTATGGTCGGCAGGTTGCCGCTCAACAGCTTGATCAAAGGCGGTGAGGGCTTCTTTATAGCTCTTTAACTCGCGCAGAGAGATGCCGCGATGATAGGGAATATCAGTATGGTCGGGGTTGAGAGCCAGGGCGCGATCGAGGGCAATAATGGCTTGCTCGTGCTGTTGCAACTCTTGCAATGCCAATCCGCGACGATACCAGACGTCGGGGTTGTTGGGTTGCACCTTGACCACCTCTTCGTATTGGGCGATCGCCTCTTTGTAGCGTCCCTCTGCAAACAGCGCATCTCCCTGATTGATGTAGCTCTGCGCCGTCATAAACAACTTGGGATTGTTGGCGCGGATGGTGTCCAGTTGCTCCATCAGCAATCGCAGTTTTTCCTGCTCTTCGCTCATAAAGGATTCCGCGATGAACTGGGGTGACAGTTCTGCCAACTGCTTCAAGATCTGGTCTTTTTGAGTCTGGGCATCGGTTTGAATGTGATTCAGTTGCTCTGCCAGATCGATCGCCAGTTTGCCAAAGTTCTGAACAGCGTTTTCCTGTTGCTTTTGCACGCCCGATTCGAGTTCCGACAGCTTGGCGGTGAACTTGGCTTCCAGTTGTTCTACCTTTTGCCGCAACACATCCCGTTGATTGCGCGTGTCGTCCTTGAGTTCCGTAAGTTGGGCAATAACATCGGTTTCCAGCTTACCCAGTGCCTCCAGCAGCAATTCCTTGCGTCCATCTGCTGTGGAGCGCAACTCCGCCAGTTGGTTGCCAAACTCCGCCTCTAAGCGTTGCAGCGTTTGCAGCGTGGCATCCTTTTGTCCTTGCACCTCGCTTTGAATTCCGGCAAACTGCCCCATGAAGTCCGCTACTGTCTGTTGTAACTGCTGAATCGTGGCGTCTTTCTGCCCCTGTACATCGGCTTGAATGCCAGCAAACTGCCCAGTGAACTCGGCTGCCACCTGTTGGAGTTGCTGGATAGTATTGTCCTTCTGCCCGTATACGTCTGCCTGAATGCCAGCGAATTGGCTGGTGAAGTCAGAGGAAACCTTCTCTAAATAGCCCAGAGTGCCTTCTTTTTGGGACTGCACTTCCGCCTGCAAACCAGCGAATTGGGCAGTGAACTCGGTCGCGACTCGCCGCAGGTCTTGGAGAATGCTGTTCTTTTGCTGTTGGATATCGGCTTGCAACCCAGAAAACTGTCCGATAAACTCGGTTGCCGATCGCTGCAAGCTCTGGATCGTGCTGTCTTTTTGGAAGCGGGCATCCGACTGGAGGGTGTTGAGTTGGTTGGAGAAGTCGGCGATCGCCCGCTGAAAGTCTTGCAACGCCAAATCCCGATGTCCATACAGATCAGACTTGAGGCTGGATACCTCACCCACAAAGTCGGACTCTAGCTTCCGCAGATAGTCCAGAATCAGGTCTTTTTGCTGGATAATGCGGGTTTCGGCTCCCTGTCGCACCTCATTCAATTGGGGCACAATATCGGCTTCCAGCTTGGTGAAGTGCTCGAATACCTGATCACGCCGTTCGGTTGTGCCGGATTGGAGTTGCCACAGTTGCGCCACAAACTCATCTTTGCGAGAGCTAGCTACCACATGCAGATCGCGCAGTTGGGCGGCAAAGTCGTCTTTTTGAGTGACGGCTTGCGATCGCACCTCACCCAGATAGCGGTTAAATTCATCCCGATGGGTCGCGGCCGTCTTTTGAATCTCTGCCAGACTCGCTCCAAAGGTAGCCTCCGATTGCTCTAGATTGCCCAGGGTCAGGTCAGCCCGTTCCTGAGTTGCCTGCTGCAACGCCTCCAGTTGATCGGCAAACTCCGATTGGGAAATTCCCATTTTGTCTTTTGCCGCAGTCACCTGAGCCGTCAAATCCGCCAGGGTCTTTTCCTTGAGCTTGTTGAACTCGGTCAGCAGTTTGGCGATCGCCTCCCGCTTTTCCTTCACCTCGGCTTGAAACTCATCTGCCTCACCGCTTAGCTCATCGGCGATATCTTCGGCATCGCGCAGCACCTCGTTGACACTCTTGGTCGCTTGCTTGATCTGTGCTTCCAGGTCAGAGAGTTCGTTTAAGTGCGCTTTGACCGCATCGGCAACCTCTCGCACCACCGCTCGCCGCAGAATAATCAACGTGGCGATCGCCCCACCAATCAACAACGCCAGAGCCGCCAACAGCACATTGAAGAGAATAATGGTACGGTTAAAGGCTTGTCGAGCATCGGCTTGAAGTTGATCCAATTCAGCTCGATCGGCAGTGTTTGCCTGGGCGATCGTCCATTCTGAATGGCGTTGGATTGGCGATGGTTCCGCGTGGACGACCCCGACCGACAGCAACACAGCAGCCAGTGCAAGACCGTTCTGCAACAGGTGTGCTAACAATGCCGGGTTTTTACGTTTCATTGGGTCATCCTCATTCAGGGTAGACGTGCGGTTCAGGGCAGTTCCCCTAGTGGGGTAATCGCTCATCTTACTTAAGGTTAATCAAAGTTGAGCCTGGTTTGGAATCAACTTTGGGTGATTTCACTATTTGTAGTTAAAGAGGTCATTTGTCAATGGTCAATGGGGAGTAGGGAGTAGGGGAGTTTTGAGGGTTGAGTTAAGGGTCATTGGTCACTGATTGTCAGACACAAGTTTTGAGAGTTGAGTTTAACGCCTCAGCCGCCCCATTCATCCCTGACCCTTGGCATTAACGATCATGAATTAAATAAATCCGCAAACGGTACGGGCGGGTTTAGCAGACCAATCTGAACCATGCAATGGGCTTGACGGCAAAACCGCCCTACCAAATATTGACGATTAACCATTGACGATTAACCATTGACCCTTAACCATTGACCCTTAACCATTGCCCCTTAACCATCAACCCTTAACCATTGCCCCTTAACCATCAACCCTTAACGATTGGCGATTGACCATTGCCCCTTAACGATTGACGATTGACCATTGACCATTGACCCTCAACCCAGTCCTACTCCCCATTCCCCATTCCCTACTCCCTCTTTTTTATCCTTGATCGCTTATCCTTATCTCTTTCTTCCCTACTCCCGCTTATTGGCTTGATTGATTTTATCGATTATTGAGGGTTCTTCTTCAATATCTAACGAATTGCCAAACCAGAGAGACTGTTGCGGCACGCCGATCGCAATGCCTGCCCGATCAAACGCCAGTTTTAGCCGTCGCCGATATTCCCGCGCCACTTCCCATTGCTTCAGGGGTTGAGTCTTGATCCACAGCGAGATCGTCGTGCCCATGTAGTCGAGCTTGTCTATTCCCAGCACCAACGGCTTCTCCAGGATCAACTCCCGCCAGTAGGGGGCGTTGCTCATGTCCTGCGCCACCTGATCGACCACTGCCAACGCCTTATCGATATCAGCGGTATAGGCGACATCCACGCGCAATGCCACCCGCGACCATTCCTTTGATAGGTTTTGCACGATCGTAATGGCACTGTTGGGAATGGTGATTAATTGCCCCTCTTCGTTTCGGAGTTGGGTAATCCGCAGGTTCATGTTTTCCACTAACCCAGATACCGTACCAACAGTGATCACATCCCCAACGCCATACTGGTCTTCTAGCAAGATAAAGAAACCATTGATGATGTCTTTAATCAAGCTCTGGGAGGCAAAGGAGATGCCCAAACCGATGATCCCAGCCCCGGCAAGGAGTGGACCCACCTGTACCCCAACCAGCGATAGGATGGCGATCGCCCCACTGCCGACGAGAATAAACGCTACAACCCCCTTAATCACCCGTGAAAAGGTCGAAAACCGCAACGCGACCCGCTGAGAGGTTTCCGGGGCAAAACTGACGCTGTTTTGCAGCACCCCAAAGAAGCGATCGATCAACACCTCCATCAACCGCACTGCTAAGTAGGTGATAAAGGCGATCGCCAGCATTTTAGCGGGCACCTGCATCGCCACCAGCAGAGCCGTTTGCAGCCAGCGGGAGTAGGGGAACAACCCCAGAATCAGCAGTACCCCACCGCCCCAAATCAGCATTTGCAACAACTGCAACAATCGGCGTTGAATGTCATTTACGCCTTTGCGCTGCCGATTCTTGAGTTGCCGTTGCAACAGCGTTGTCATCGACACACCAGACGAAGTATCTCCGGCGATCGCCTCATCGGAGGCTTGCGACATCTGCTGAGACTCCACCTTTGCCTGAGCCGACAGCCATCGTCGTTCGCGTTGCAGCATTCGCTGCATTGCAGTGACCACAACACTAGCCAGCACCATCGCCACAAAAATACCAATCCCCCAGGGAACCTGCTGCCGCAAAAAGGCAGGCTGGCGTTCTTGCTTGGCTCGTAACAGTGCCCCTTCAATAATGTCGGTCAATTCCTCTGCCCACGTTTCCAGGTCTGTGGCATGAATTTGAGCATCCAGCGAGGTGACGGTCATAATTTGCTCAGTCACCGTCTCATCTCCCGCCCGGTAATTGGCGTAGATAATCGGCTGGCGACTGTCCGGATCAACCTCAAAGTAAACCTCCAGGGAGTCCACCTCAAAGTTGCTAGTAACAATCTGCTGAAGTTTGTCCTGAATTACCTTGACCCGCAACGTTAGCGGATCAACCGTTCCAGCCGCTGAAGGAGCATCAACAACCGGGGCAGCAATGGAGAAGAGCCGATAGCCATCCAACCGCACCACATCTCGTGCCACCGCATCCCCGCTATTCAGAAAACTCGCAAATGCCGGGATATTGAACCGGATGCTGGAACTGGGGGAAGGCTGCACCGAGGGTAAATTGGGAGCCTGCCCCCAACTCAGCGGAGCAGCCATTAAGACCAGCAGCACAGCACTAGTGGCTAAAATTGCGCCTTTGGTAAGCCATGTGCTGTTACGTTGACGCTTCGTTCGACGAATACCCATGCAATACCAACATTCATCACACCCATTATGGAGAATAGTTTGGGGTTGATGTCTTCCCCAGGCAGGACTCTTCTAAGAATGATCCCCACCTGTCAACCCCGCTCCTCCACCTCCATACGAACGCGATTAATCGCGTCCTGCCTTCCTCCACTCGCTTCTCTTGACAAACTCGCTTATGGGATCGCTCTTTAGAGGGGAAGGTTCACAAACCAGATTAGGATATAAAAGTTTGAATGCTCTCTAATCCCATCAGCAACTGCACCGTTTTATACGTTTGTCCACCCATCCCATGGATTTAGCCCCTGCCAAGCTCTCGTCAACTTCAGACATCCCCCTGGCAAATCCTACTGAGGGGAACGTATCTGTCGCCGTGACCCCAACCGGGGAAGAGCTTTGCATTGCCCCACCTGAAGAACAGCTTCGCCTTCCAGAGAGTCCTGAGTCCAACGTCTCACCCACCGTTTCAAAAGAGGCGATTCGTACCAGTTTGAGAGCCTCTACGTTGGATGGGGTCTTCGCGACGATCTTTTCTAACATCGCAGGTGGGGTATTACTCAGCAACTTTTTAGTCGAGTTGAATGCCAGTCCCGTTGAAGTGGGTATGTTGTCGTCGATCCCCATGGTGGCAAATCTGCTGCAACCCCTGGGAGCATACCTTGCCGATCGCAGCCACAGTCGCCACTGGTATTGCCTCTGGATTTATGGACCGTCGCGGTTGTTTTGGTTAGTGCTGATCCTGGCGATTTTGCTGTTTCCGCACCAATTCACCCCCGATCGACTGGTTAAGCTGACCCTGGCGATCGTGCTGGCGAGTCATTTTCTCGGTGCGCTGGGCAGTGCTTCCTGGTTGAGTTGGTTGGCGGCACTGGTTCCCAGACGATTACGAGGACGCTATTTCGGCATTCGCAATAGTGCAGCGAGTTTGACAAATCTAATTTCTGTCCCTATCTTTGGGGTCATTATCTCTAACTGGCGAGGTGACGCGATTCAGGGCTATGGAGCCGTTTTAGCGTTGGGTCTGTTTGCCGGAATCGTCAGTCTCGGCTTTCAGTATTTCATGGTGGACGTTGATCCCCAGGTTCAAAAAGCAACTGCCCTGAAGTCAGAATCCGTTCAGTCATCTGCTCCCACAACAGACACTCCACCTTCAGGCATGGCTTCATCGGACGTTCCTCCTGCCTGGTTTCAGGATTACAACTTTCTGCGATTCTTGTTGTACTTTGGCGGTTGGATGTTTGCCGTCAACCTGAGTGCGCCATTTTTCAACCTGTATCTGCTCGATAACCTCAACTTAGACGTCAGCCTGGTCACTCTCTACAACAGTTTGAGTGCTGGGGCTAACTTGTTGATGCTGATTGTCTGGGGGCGACTGGCAGACCGCTCCAGTAACCGTTCAATTCTCATCGTTGTGGGCATTGCAGTTGCGCTAACACCCGTGCTCTGGTTGGGTACGGGCACGGATTCACTCTCGATCTGGCTGTGGTTGCCATTACTGCACATCCTCGGTGGGGGGACATGGGCAGCGATCGACCTGTGTAGCAACAACATTCAGTTGGGAGTCGCCCCGGTTTATCACCAGGCGACTTATTTTGCGATCGCCGCTGCCATTGCCGGGGTGAGTGGTGCCCTGGGCACTACCGTTGGCGGTTATCTAGCCGAGTTTACTGACTACGGGGGTCTGTTGGGATTATTTGCCCTGTCGAGTGTTTTGAGGTTGATCGCGCTGCTGCCATTGATATTTGTTCATGAGCAACGTGGGCAAACCCTGCGCCAAATGACGCGCATCCTGTTCTCAGCCCAAACCGAGGAGTAATATAACGTGAATGGGGATCGGGGTTTTGGATGATATCAATTTGAATTGTGAAGGCGACAAATGCTTGTACGGGTTTGGCAGTGTCAACCCCCTCCCCAACGCTGATTTGCCCATAAAGCTCTTTAAATCGATATGAGTTGGGGTAAGAGTTCGCCGCTTTTTACAGCTCTGTCCGGCTCGGATATAACCCCTTTTGAATAATATTTGAGCGATCGCATAAATGTCGATCTATAGTTGTGTGATGTAACACACTATTTCAGTTTGTGTTGATAGGTTACGCTATCCGCTATCGTCTCTTGCCAGAGCTGCACTAGCTATAGCGCATCCGCTATTCTGTCCTGGGGTAGTTATGACCCACCTATGGTGCAAGGTATTGTCAGCAGTGACGAGGCGAGATTGGTTAAGTTTTTTTAGGAATCCATCATGCTTCCAACACATTCAAACCGGATTGCTCTTATTTCCGTTCACGGCGACCCCGCTGTTGAAACCGGACGCGAAGAAGCAGGCGGACAAAACGTTTACGTGCGTCAAGTCGGTGAAGCTCTGGCACAGCGAGGCTGGCAAGTCGATATGTTTACTCGTCGTAGCAGCGTTCAGCAGCCTAAAATTGTTGAACATTGCGACGGTTGTCGTACGATTCGTCTAACGGCTGGACCGGAAGACTTCATTGGACGTGATCACCTGTTTGATTACTTGCCCGAATTCGTTAATCAATTCCTCCTGTTCCAAAAGCAAGAGGGTATTCAATATCCTTTAATTCATACAAACTATTGGCTATCCTCCTGGGTGGGAATGCAATTGAAAAAGCATCAGCCGCTGATTCAAGTGCACACCTATCACTCCCTGGGAGCTATTAAATACCGAGCCATTTCAGACACCCCGGCGATCGCCAGCAAACGTCTCGGCATCGAGAAACAGTGTTTAGAAACGGTCGATCGCGTTGTCGCAACTAGCCCTCAAGAAGAGGAGCACATGCGTCAATTTGTCTCGACCAACGGCAGAATCGATATGATTCCCTGCGGCACTGACATTAAGCGGTTTGGCAGCGTTTTACGGGCGGAGGCACGGCAACAGTTAGGGCTTGACCCGGATGACAAAGTCGTGCTGTATGTCGGTCGCTTTGATAAGCGCAAAGGGATCGAAACCCTCGTCAGAGCTGTTGGACAGTCCAGCTTAAGAGGACAGGCAAACCTGAAGCTGATGATTGCGGGTGGCTATACTCCCGGTCAAAGCGATGGTATCGAGCGCGATCGCATTGTTGGCATCGTCAACGAACTGGGCTTGACCGACATCACCCACTATCCCGGACGGTTAGATGTAGAACTCCCCATCTATTACGCAGCGGCGGATGTCGTCGTCGTGCCGAGCCACTACGAACCGTTTGGGCTTGTCCCGATCGAGGCGATGGCGTGCCGTACCCCCGTTGTTGCCAGTAATGTGGGTGGGTTGCAGTTCACGATCGTCAACGAAGTCACCGGGTTACTCGTTCCACCCAAGGATGAGGCTGCTTTTGCGCAGGCGATCGATCGCATTCTTAGCGACCCAGCGTGGCGTGACCAACTGGGGCAAACAGCTCGCCATCGAGTTGAGATTGGCTTCAGTTGGGATAGCGTGGCTGGAGGCTTGGGCTATCTGTATAACAAATTGTTGGCACAACCTGTCTCCGTTGAGCCAACTCCGGTTAAGACAGTGGCAGAGGTCGCAGCGTAGACATCTGCGTCCAAATTCAAGGTAAATTCAAGGATGGGTAGAAGCGTTGCTCTGCCCATCCTATTTTACGTGAATTCGGGATAAGGATTTCGGCGGTTAAAACCGCCGCTATCGGAGCACAACCGACCCGCGTCGGTTCGGCAAATCCTGCTTTTTCCGGAGTCCGCGTCGGCGGACTTGGCTCCAGTAGCCGCGAATTCATTCGCCAGGCTCTTAAACCGAACTGACGTTATTTTGTATTGGTAGCAGCATCTACTGGATAAAGTACAGAGTGTGGGGATAACCCCCTCCCTGACTCTGACGCTGATCGTAGGGCTATAAAACCTCAGCGACACCTGCTGACTCCAGGTTCATCTAAAC
The DNA here is from genome assembly GCF_014697545.1 of Oscillatoria sp. FACHB-1407. Classification (GTDB taxonomy): domain Bacteria; phylum Cyanobacteriota; class Cyanobacteriia; order Elainellales; family Elainellaceae; genus FACHB-1407. The sequence goes on from NZ_JACJSA010000001.1 coordinate 422,145, forward strand.
GAGGCGGTCATGTCTACAGCATCCCCCCAACCCAACCCACTCGTCGGTATCTGGAAACTTGTCTCCGTAACCGCGATCCACGCGAATGGAACCGTAACTCCAGACCTGTATGGAGCGAACCCGTTAGGCTATATTACCTACACGGCGGATGGTCATATGATGGTGATGTTTTCCAGATGCGATCGCCCACCTCTAAGTCGCGATATTCAATCTCCATTGAGCCAGGAGATGCAGGCTATCCCCATCGGAGAGTTAGCCCAGGCGTTTACCAGTTTCAGTGCCTACGCGGGAAGCTACACCGTGGAGGGAGATACCGTTCGACATCACCTCGACATTGCATCGATTCCCAATCGGGTAGGGACAACATTAGTGCGGACGTTTACGGTTGAAGGCGATCGCGTCACCTTGAGAACACCGGAGGTCATCAGTGACGGTGTTGTGACCGTTTTTGAGTTGATCTGGGAACGTAATCCATCATCTTCAGTGTCTTTAACTTGTTAGGAAAACGTTGCATATCCCTCAATCCCTCCTCTTAACCCTCTTTTGTCACTCTCTTCGTAAACAAATCTCATACAGACCTCGTTTCCAAACTCCTGCCTGGAAATAGAGTTACAGAGGTTCTGCCTCCTAAAGCAACGGTTGCAAGGAGAGCTTCCATGAGTACATTCCCAGTGCAGTTGCAGTTAACCTGCTGTGTGTCAATCCAATGCACCCTCGCCCTAAATCTCTCTCCCAAAATGGCTACGGTGTATACACAGATCCTCTCAACCCCCTAAATCTTCCAATTCTGGGGGACTTTGAGCTTTCCCAAACAGCTTGTCATTACTAAAAGTACCCGAACTGGGTACAGATGCGAAGCGCGCCTTTGGGTTAACTCAAACACCTTCTGCTAGGGGGTTTGGGGGAGGCAGTGGCGTCCCCCAATGGGGGTTTGGGGGAAGACTCCCTCAATGCCTGGTTTTCAAGCGATTGAAACAACCAAACCTCTGATTTACAGAGAAGCAGAGATCTGTATACACAGTAGCCCCATTTTGGGAGAGGGCTAGGGTGAGGGTTGTGTTTTCAAGGTTTTCAAAAAAGTCGCACATCGCATGATTTATAGCTTTGGTCAGAAAGCTTAAGGCAAAGGCAATGGCACAAACCCTGATGTTGGGGAGGCTTTCTGATTCGCCTCCGCCCCATTGAATGTGGCTACGGCTATACCTACAAACCTCTTTCAATCGGTATTAGAGCATTAACCGGGCGATCGCCTCCACTAACTCATCTGGCTCTATCGCACCCGACAAGATTCGCTGAATTCCGCTGGTCAATATCTCCTGCGAATCGCCTTCATTCGGGTCACTTGCCAGCGCAACCACAGGAATTGCCTCCCCAAACGCTTGAGTCCACAACCGCAATCGGTGCATCAGTTCATCGTCATTGTCACGCAGGGCTTCCAGGGTGCTCACCAACACATCCGGTTGCGATCGCGCTAATTCTTGCAGCACTGCCTCCGTTGAAGTGACAACGGTGACGGTTGCCCCGGCTTGTTGCAACGTTGCAGCAATTAACGCTTGTGTATCGTCGGCTGTGCCCACCAGCAAAACCTGCTTTGCTTGCAACATGGCTTCAGGTGTCGTGTGCTGTAGCGCATCAACGGGGGAGTCTGGCTCATCCGGATGCACTGGCAGTCGAACGGTAAAGACTGCCCCCTTTCCTATGCCTTCGCTGGCAACCTCAATGGTGCCCCCGTGCAACTCAACTAGATGACGGGCGATCGCCAACCCTAAACCCAACCCACCCACCGAGCGAGTGGATGTGCCATCGGCTTGTCGGAAATAGTCAAACACGTAGGGCAAGAAATCGGAACTGATGCCTTTTCCAGTATCGCGAACGGTAATTTGAGCATAGGTGGCAGTTGGGGAGTGGAGGTTGGAGGCAGTGGAGTTCTCATCCACACTCTCCGGTTCTATGGTTTCCAGGCGCACCTGGACTCGTCCTCGCTCCGGCGTAAATTTCACGGCATTAGACAGGAGATTCCACATCACTTGTTGGAGCCGTTCCTGGTTACCCAACACCGCCGGAACGGTGACATCTAACTGAGTCTCAATCGCAATCGATTTCGCTTGCGCTGACAACCACACCGTGGCGATCGCCCCTTCAATCACCTCCACAAGATGCACCGGACAGCAGTTCATGGTCAATTTGCCCTGCAAAATCCGGGAAACATCGAGTAAATCTTCTATCAATTGTGCTTGCTGGCGGGCGTTGCGATCGATCGTCTCCAATGCCTGATCGACCATTTCCGATGGCAGATGTCGAGTGCGTAGCAATTTAGTCCAACCCAAAATTGGGTTGAGTGGCGTTCGCAATTCGTGCGAGAGCACCATCAAAAACTCATCCTTGATCCGGTTTGCCGCTTCTGCTTCAGTGCGGGCGGCTCGTTCTAATTGCATCAGGCGATCGCGTTCCATTTCAGCCTGTCTGCGATCGCTTAAATCCAACACGAAGAAGACTCCACTCTCAATCGTGTCTTGAAACGTTGCCCCACCACACAACACAGGCACTCGCGACCCATCTCGACGAAAGAATTCCTTTTCAAAGGGAGGGCAAACCCCAGTCTCACGAATCTCTGCCAGCGCGCGTTCATCTAACTCGGCATACTCGGATGGGGTCAGAACTCTCCACCCTGGCTGCTCCGCAAGAAACTGTTCGCGGGTGTAGCCCAGCAGTCTCAACAGGGCATCATTGGCATCAGAGATGGCTCCTGCAATCGTCCAGAAGCCCATACCAATCATGTTGGACTCCATCACCCGTCGAAAGCGAATTTCGCTGTCCCGCAGCGATCGCTCCACTTGCTTGACTTCTGTAAAGTCGGAGGTGATGCATAAAATCGATTCCACCATGCCATTAGGGGCAAACTCCGGCACCAGGCGAGCAAAGTAATAACGGGTTCCATCGGGGGCAGGAAACTCAAATTCATAGGAGCAGGGCTGACCTGTTACGAAAACCTGTTGCATCCGTTCTTGCCACAGATTTCGCAGATAGATTGGCATATTCAGGTCAGCATTGGTTTTGCCAATAAACGCTTCTGGTGGCAACCCCGTTGCTCTGGTAATAGCCGCATTGATGTACACATGGCGAAAGTTGTGATCCATCCGGGCGATAATATCGGGAGAATTATCTGCCAGTGTCTTAAATCGCTGTTTGCGACGCGCCAACTCCTGCTCATAGCGTTTCAGGTCATCAATATCAGTGCTGGTGCCAACCCACTTCACTACTTGCCCGCGATCGCCCTTCACGGGGACACAGCGACCCAAAAACCAGCGATAGCTACCATCCGCCATGCGATAGCGAAACTCAGCTTCTCGCACATCACTATCGCGCATGGAGGTGGCTTCCTTTGCCTGGAGGTGTGGCAGGTCATCAGGATGAACCAGATGTTCCCATCCCTCCCGATCGACCTCCGTCAATGTTACACCGAGGGCTTGCTGCCATTGCTGATTGGCGTAGTCTACTTTGCCTTCAGCATTTTGTGTCCAGACCAGTTGGGGCATCGCCTCCGCCAGAGTCCGATAAAGGGCTTCACTGGCTTTAAGTGCCTCTTCTGCCTGTTTGCGTTCGCTAATATCACGAGTGGTGATGGCGATGCCATCTCCTAAGGGCACAACTTGATGATGGAGCCAGGAGGCTGCAACGCCGGGCATCGTGTGACTGGGAAACTCCTCCACTAAGGGAATTCCCATCTCAACAACCTGCTTATATTTCTCAAAAAAACCCTGACTTAGATTGATTGGCAGTAACTCACACAGGTTCTTTCCGACAACTTCAGCTTTTGTGCGGGAGATGAGTTTTGCTCCATGTTCGTTTAAATCGACAAACTGAAAATCAACAATCTCTCCAACTCTATTTCGCACACTTCTGAGAATATAAATCGCATCAAAGCTACTCTCTGCGGCAGCATGAAACCGAGCATCACTCTCACGTAAAGCAGCTTCAGTTTTCTCTAGATCAATTAAGTGTCTGCGATTACGGTGATGAACAAGACGTAAGTCAACCTCTAGACGACTAATCAAGAGTGTAGTGAGGCTAAAAATAATTAGTTCAGCGATCGCCGCACTGTGAATTGGCAAAAATGTGTAGAGCGGTGGCAGTAAAAAATATCGAGTGACTAAGACCGATAAAACGGTTGCAGCAAATCCTGCTCCGCGCCCACCATACCAGGTGCTAAAGGTGACAGCCAGGAAAAATAACGGTAATACGGTAGGAGCTAACAGCGATTGCAATAGCAGCGTTAGCACAAGTGCCAGGGCAACCGATCCGACAGCTACCCCGTAACGTAGTAGTCGAACGGGTCTGAGCATGTAACCGTTTATAAATTTTCTTATTAAAGTTAAATTTAATCGGAATCACCCATTAATCTAGAGTGGACACGTCAGTTTCTACACCTCTCTCTAGACCGAAATATTAATTATCTTTATTGGCTGTAAAAAAATGACTTTGGTATTTGTTAAGCAGGACGTGTAGCGTTAATTGGACATCTGTCGAAAATGTGCAAAGTAGTCTTGCACTGATTCAATTTCAATTATTTCTTCTGTACATATTATTAATTTCTTTAGCCACTTTGTAGATTACTGCTCTTTGTAGTGAATACTACAAATACTCGTGTCATCTACGTTGCGCTACTTATGTCTTCCCATCAAGCTTGTTTAGAACAGGTTTTGGAACAGATCACTTATTTCTCTCAGCAGATTCAACTCGCTTCTGATCTTGACGCCGTATTAGATGTCACAGTCACAGGAGCTAGAGAGCTTTTGAAGAGCGATCGCATCCTGATCTACCGCTTGTTACCCGATGGAGACGGAGTAGTAACTGCTGAGTCCATCAGCCATCCATCATTCTCCTTGCGAGGGCAATTAATCTACGACCCCTGTTTTCAGACGACATGGAATCAACGCTATCAACAGGGAGAGATTACCGCGATCGCCGATCGAGAAACAGCCCATCTTGCCCCCTGCTATTACGAGCTACTTCTGCGGCTTCAGGTACACGCCAATCTGGTTGTGCCGATTTTGCTGCAATCAGGCGATCGCCAACACCCTCCCATGCTCTGGGGGTTGCTCATCGCCCATCAATGCCAAGCCCCGCGCTACTGGCAACCCCTTGATCTTCAGATCTTGCGCCATCTCGCCATGCAACTGGGGTGCAAGCTAAAAACGCTGACAACTAATCGCCCTGAGCAAGACTTGCAGCGATCGCTACAAGCATTGCACCACAGTCGGGTCATGATTTCGCTCTACACGATGGATGGGGTGCCATTATTGCAAAACCTGGCGGCTTTGCGCTGTTTTGGGGATAGCTCACAAGCCCAACCCCAACAGAGCCATTCCTTTTTGAGCCGTTTTGTTGACCCCACCGTAGGTCAGCAGGTAATGCACGAACTTGAACGAAGAGAGCGGTTCGACATCAAAACAGAAGTCTTAACACGGGCAGGGGTGCGCTGGCACAGGGTAGATGGGCAGTGTGTCAAAGACCCCATTACGGGCGCATCTCTCATCTTGATCAACGAAGACGACATTACTGACCAACAGGTGGCACTGAGCGATCGCCTGCAAGCTGAGGCACAACTGGAGGCACAACAAGCATTTCTGCATCAAATTATCGATACGGTTCCCAGTTCCATCTTTGTTAAAGACTGGGAGGGGCGGTGTCTGGTGGTAAACCAGGCAAGTGCCAGCATTCACGGCAGTACTATCGAAGCCATGCTGGGTAAACGAGAAGTGGACTTTAACCCCAACTTCAAGGGGGAACAGCTAGAGCAGTTTTTAGCCGCTAATCGAGTCACGATGGCAAACCGTCAGACTCAACAGCAAATTCAGCAGATTACGACAGCGAGCGGCGAGGTGCGCTGGTATCAAACCGTAGTGCGTCCCTGGATTGACTCCAGTGGCTATGTTCAAGGGGTAATTGGCAACTCCGTTGACATCACCGAACTGAAACAGATCGAAGCGGCACTCCAACAAAAATCGGAGCGACTCGCAACCATCATCACGGTGCAACAAGACATCGCCCTTAAACATCCCAATCTGGATGCAGTCATGGCGTTGATTGTGGAACACGCGCAGAAGTTAACCCACGCTAACGGCTCTGTAATCGAATTTGTCGAAGCAGACAAGTTAATTTGTCGGGCAGCCAGTGGCACAGCATCCTCCTATCTGGGCTTTCGGTTCGAGGCTGCTAACAGCCTATCGGGACACTGTATCGCAACAGGCAAAGCTCTATTGTGCGACGATGTGGAAACAGATCCACGGGTTAATTTAGCGGCTTGCCGTCAAATGCAGGTGCGATCGATGGTCGCGCTTCCCCTGGTGGCTTCGGGGGGGTGTGTTGGTGTGCTCAAGGTCTTTTCTCAAACCCCTGCGGCGTTCACAAATCAGGATATTCAAACGCTGCAATTGATGGCGGGGTTTCTCACCGCTTCGATTCAACTGGCGACTGAGTTTGAGTCCAAAAATGCCCTCCTCAATGCCCTCCAGGAAAGTGAAGATCGATACCGCTCGGTTGTTACGGTCATGTCAGAGGGGGTCGTGCTTCAACAAGCCGATGGGCTAATCACCGCCTGCAACAGCAGTGCAGAAAAAATCTTAGGGCTGACTCAAGCCCAAATGATGGGACGCAATTCCATTGACTCGCGCTGGCAAACCATTGATGAGGATGGCTCTCCCCTTCCCGGTGACATGCATCCCGCTATGGTGACCCTGCGAACCGGAGAACCCCAATCTAATGTTGTTATGGGGGTTCATAAACCCGATGGCAATCTTACCTGGATTTCTGTCAACTCTCAACCACTGATCCATTCCGGTGAGTCTCGTCCTTACGCTGTGGTGACGTCTTTTGTGGATATCACAGCGCAAAAGCAAGCTGAAGTCAACCTGCGCCACCAGGCAGAGCGAGAGCAGATGATTTCAGCGATCGCCCAACACATTCGTGAATCCCTCGATCTCAACGCCATTCTCAATACCACCGTCACAGAGGTACGTCACTTTCTACAGTGCGATCGCGTCATCATCTACCGCTTTAACCCTGACTGGAGCGGAGTTGTTGTGACGGAATCCGTTGCTCCTGCCTGGAGTTCTATTCTCAATCTGGAAATTTGTGATACGTACTTCGTTGAAAATCATACAAAGGCATATGCCATCGGAGCCATTCAAGCCAGGGATGACATTTACAGTTCAGGGCTGAGTCAGTGCCACATCGAGTTGTTAGAAACACTCCAGGTGAGAGCCAAACTGGTTGTTCCCATCTGGCAGGGCGATACGCTGTGGGGGTTGTTGATAGCTCATCAGTGTAGTGCTCCTCGTCACTGGCAACCACTAGAACGGGAATTACTCCTACAGTTGGCAACTCAGTTGGCGATCGCCATCCAACAATCTGAGCTATATCGCCAGGTGCAGCATTTAAACACCCATTTAGAACTGCAAGTGCAGGAACGAACCCTGCAACTGCGACAGGCATTAGCTTTTGAGGCTCTATTGAAGCGTATTACTGACAAGGTGCGTGACAGCCTGGACGAGCAAGCAATTTTGCGGTCTGCCGTGCAGGAATTGGGACAGGGATTAAACACGATCTGCTGTGACACAGGCATCTATAGTGCCGATCAAACCCTATCTACAATCGTCTACGAATTCAGCAACATCTCATCCTCAGCGCAGGGCAAAACCTTTGCGATCGCCAACGCCTCTCACAGCGAAGTCTATCAATATTTGCTGCAAGGACAGGTCTGCCAGTTCTGCGATATGGCTCCGAATCCGCTCCGATCCGAACAGCAAAAGCTATCGGTGCTGGCTTGTCCGCTGATGGATGATCAGGGTGTGTTGGGCGACCTCTGGCTGTTTAAGGCGTCCGAGTCAGGCTTTGACGACCAGGAGGTGCGATTGGTGCAACAGGTCGCAAACCAATGTGCGATCGCCCTGCGTCAGTCGCGGCTCTATCGCGCTGCTCAAAATCAAATTGAGGAGTTAGCCCGCTTAAACCAACTCAAAGACGACTTTCTGAGCACGGTGTCTCATGAACTCCGAACACCCATGTCCAGCATGAAAATGGCGATTCAAATGCTGGAAATTTGTCTGCGTCCCTTCGATGTTTTTGAGTCAGATACCAACCCTATCAATCGCTATTTCCAGATTTTGCAGACGGAATGTCAGCGAGAAATTACCCTGATCAACGATCTGCTTGATCTGACTCGTATTGACTCCGGTTCAGACCCGTTAAACCTATCGCCAATCCATCTCCAGTTTTGGGTTATGCATGTGTCAGAACCCTTCTTCCAACGCACCTATCATCAGGAACAACGCCTGGAGATGCTCATTCCTGACGACTTGCCTCCATTTACCACCGATCTGCTCTACCTGGAACGAGCCCTCACCGAACTGCTCCACAACGCTTTTAAGTACACTCCACCGGGCGAAACGATCACTGTCTCCGCCCGTCTAGCCGAAGACCAATCCACAACAAACCGTTTGACAGCCGACAACACCAATCACTTTCTCTTCATTGAGGTCAGCAACTCCGGGGTCGAAATCCCCGAAATCGAGCGCGATCGCATTTTTGATAAGTTCTATCGCATTCCTAACAACGACCCCTGGAAGCATGGTGGCACCGGGTTGGGGCTATCCCTGGTGAAGAAGCTCGTGCAGCGACTGGGCGGCACGATTTGGGTCGAGAGTGGCGACAACCTCACCCGCTTCATCATGCAGTTCCCGCTCGAACCATCCCTGTAATCTGTAGCCTGTGCTGGGTTTGATCCTCCCTAGCCCTCCTTAGAAAGGCTAGCGTGTACACAGAAGTTTCCTCAGCCCCCTAAATCCCCCAATTCTGGGGGACTTTCTTAGCCTGTGCTGGGTTTGATCCTCCCTAGCCGTCCTTAAAAAGGCTACCGTGTACACAGAAGTTCCCTTAGCCCCCTAAATCCCCCAATTCTGGGGGACTTTGAGCGGTATGAGGCGGATCGGAAGTCCCCCAATTTTGGGGGGTTGGGGGGCAAATGCAGGGTTTTGAGGTTGATACAGGAGATGTATGTACACCGAGGGAACCGGAGTTCAAGTCCCCCTTCTTAAGGGGATTTAAGGGGATTGTGCAGACTGACGCACGACTCTCTGCAACTCGTTCACGAGTATCCAGGACTCTCGCACGAGTATTAAACACTCTCGCACGAGTATCAAACACTCTCGCATGAATATCCAGAACTCTCGCACGAGTATTAAACACTCTCGCATGAGTATCAAACACTCTCTCACGAGTATCCAGGACTCTCACACGAGTATCCAACACTCATCCAAGAACGATCGCCTCTCATCCATGAGTCATCGATCCTCTCGCTTGAGCATCTGAGTCAGATTCCCGGAGTCTTGAGAATTCCAGGGATCGGATACCAACTCCCCAAAGCAGAACCACAGATAGGGTAGGGGTGGTTCGTGAACCACCCTGACAAACGATCCAAACCCTTGCACTTACTAAAACCTTTGCCAAAATAGAAATGCCCCCAACACGTCTCGCCCATGACCCCCGACGACTTACTCGCCCTGATCGATCGCGCCGCTGACGAAGGGTGGACAGAACTTGACCTCTCAGGCAACGGGTTGACGGAATTGCCAGGGGCGATCGCCAAGTTGACCCAACTAGAAAAGCTGATCTTGGGGAAGGTAGAAAAATGGGAATGGGTAGATAATAAACCCGTCCCAACATTGGTGACGAATGAACTCAAAGCATTGCCGGATGAACTGGCAGCATTAGAAAAGTTGCGATCGTTGGACATCAGTGGCAATCCGTTAGAGGTTGTCCCAGAGGTGGTGCTAAAGCTTCAACAGTTAACGTCTCTAAGGTTAGTTAGCACGAGCTTGTCAGACATTAGCGCGATCGAAGCCTTGACCAATCTGACGCAGCTTTACCTCGATAACAACCAAATCAGCGACCTCAAGCCGATCGAAGCCTTGACCAATCTGACGCTGCTTTACCTCTCTAACAACCAAATCAGCGACCTCAAGCCGATCGAAGCCTTGACCAATCTGACGCTGCTTTACCTCTATAACAACCAAATCAGCGACCTCAAGCCGATCGAAGCCTTGACCAATCTGACGCAGCTTTCCCTCTATAACAACCAAATCAGCGACCTCAAGCCGATCGAAGCCTTGACCAATCTGACGCTGCTTTACCTCTCTAACAACCAAATCAGCGACCTCAAGCCGATCGAAGCCTTGACCAATCTGACGCTGCTTGATCTTGAGAATAATCGGATTACTGAAATTCCGGTAGCAATTGCCCAACTCAACCAGTTAGATAAACTCGATCTACGGGGTAATCCGATCAGCATTCCCCCTGATATTCTTGCGCCCAAACCTGGTGAGACCCGTCCTGATGCTCGCCCCATTCTCGACTACTATTTCCGCACCCAAGACCCCAACCAGACCACTCATCTCTACGAAGCCAAAATCTTGATTGTGGGCGAAGGCGGGTCAGGAAAAACCAGTCTTGCTCGCAAACTGCTTGACCCCGATTACAAGCTGCCCTCTGAAACAGAAGATACCTCCACCCAAGGAATTGATATTCTCCGTTGGGAGTTCACAGGGCGCAACCAGCAACACTATCAAGTCAACCTGTGGGATTTTGGCGGACAGGAGATCTATCACCAAACCCACCAGTTCTTTCTCACCGAACGCTCTCTCTATTTGCTCGTAGCCGATAGCCGCAAAGAAGATACAGATCACTACTTTTGGCTAAACATTATCCGCCTACTCAGCAACGACAGTCCGGTGCTCTTGATCCAGAACGAAAAACAAAATCGCACCTGCAACTTAAACCTGCGTGAACTCCGGGCTGAATTTGAGAGCCTCAGACCACCGCTAAGCACCAACCTGGCTGACAATCGTGGACTCTCCGAAGTACAAACCGCCATTCAACATAACCTGGAAGACCTGCTTCCCAACGGTATTCCCTTTCCCAACTCCTGGCTCAATGTTCGCTATGCCCTTGAAAACGATGGGCGCAACTATATTGATTTCGCCGACTATAGAGATATCTGCCACTATCACGGCATTACCCGCCACGAGGAAATGTGTGACTTGAGCCATTTCCTCCATAGCCTTGGCATCTGTCTACATTTCCAAAAAGACCCGGTTCTACGCCATCGTCTTATTCTCAAGCCCAATTGGGGCACAACAGCGGTCTATAAAATTCTCGACAATCCCAAGGTCAAACAACAACTGGGACAGTTTTGCAACGACGATCTAAACAACATCTGGCAATCTCATCAGTATGCCGATATGCGCTATGAGCTACTGCAATTGATGAAGGAGTTCAAAGTCTGCTACGAGATTCCACGACGGCAAGGCAACTACATTGCCCCCCATCTGCTCTCACCTACTCCACCTGACTACATCTGGGATAACAGCCAAAATCTGATTTTGCGCTATCGCTATCAAGGCTTTATGCCCAAAGGCATTCTCACTCGCTTTATTGTTGAAATGCACGAGTTGATTGAAAACGTTTCCGATCCAGACCAGGCTCTAGTCTGGAGACACGGCGTTGTGCTCAATCAGGGACGTGCTCGTGCTGAAGTAATTGAACGCTCCCACGATCGCGAAATTCGTATCCGATTAAGCGGCAACAACCAGCGAGACTTGCTCGTGACGCTCAACTACGAATTTGAGAAAATTCACAAGAGCTTTGATGAGAGGTTAAACTATGACACGCTCATTCCCTGCAACTGCGCCACCTGCAAACTGAGATCTGAACCTTACACCTACACCCTTGATCGACTGAAGCAATTTATTGATCAACGTCGTCCGACGATCCAATGCTATGAAAGCTCTGAAGATGTCAATGTTCGCCGTCTATTGGATGACTCCATTGAACCGACTGTGGATCACCGACTGCGGGAGATGGGCGATCTCGAATTAGACAAGATGTCTCGATTTTTAGGAACGCAGGAGCTAGCTGAGCGATTCAATATCAACATCTATAACACCCAACATCAAGGAGATCACAAACCCATGACCGAGATTACCAATAACAACCAGGGCGCAAACATCGCCAACCTCGTCAACGAAGCTAAAGACAACGCTCAAGTCACCGCCTCCAACTTCACCCAGACCAGTGGTGTCTCCACCACCGACCTGCTGCAAATCATCAACACTCTGCGTCAAACCGTTGCCCAGTTGCCTCAAGAGACTCAAGCAGAGATCATTGTCGATCTGGAGGATGTCGAAGACGAGATCAAAAAACCAGAGAATCAACGCAATCCGACCCGCCTGAAAAAGCGTTTAACTGCCCTGCTTGCCGCAGCTTCCGTCGCCGCCACCTCCGTTGCCGCAATGAATGAGTTCACTGGCAACGTCATCGATCTGGGTGACAAGTTAGGCATTGAGCTTCAACTTCCCGCTGCCCCTTAATGTGTTCCCACGATCTAGCCGCTCATCTTTGTGTAGTTCACATCCAATAAAAATCTTGGTGGTTGAAACCGCTGCTACACAAACAAAACCGTTCTGCGTCGGTTCAACAAACCCTTATCTCCGGTAGTCCGCGACGGCGGACTTCGTCTCGATAGCCGCGAATTTATTCGCCAGGTGTTTGATCCCCCCTTGCCCCCCTTAAAAAGGAGGGAACCGGATCGGAAGTCCCCCAATTTTGGGGGGTTGGGGGGTTGGGGGGCAAATGCAGGATTTTGGGGTTGATACAGGAGATGTGTGTACACGGTAGATTTGATATAACTCAACCAAATCAACCCTTATCGCGTCAACTGAACCACCGTCGAAGTCGTTTGCGCTTCCTCACCGTCAGGTGGCATCCAGGAAATCCCCTGAATCTCCACCGTCTGAAACAATGGATTAATCGTAAAACTGCTCCGAAACGCCACCGTTTGTCCAGGTTGCACCTCAACCGGAATAATGTCCTCCCGACCTGTCCGGAAGATATCCGGCGCATTCGCAGACGTCGCTTTGTAGATTAAAGAAAGTTGGGTAATGGGTTGGCTCGTGTGATTGGTGATGCAACCGATCAGATAATCGGCTCCAGAGTCATCATTCGCTCCTTGAAAATCGACTTGATTAATTTCCACAGGCAACGATTCGGGAGTAGTAGAGATAGACGGGCATCTCCCCGACCCAACCGTTTGAGTTTCGGTCGATGAGACGGCAGCAGACAGACCGACATCTCTAGGAATCGTTTGATTCGTATTGCGTTGAGCGATCGCCAACTGTTCTTGCAGTTCCACAATTCGCGTTTGAGCCGTGTCATAGTTAGCACTGCTAGCCGGGACAGCTTGCAGCAATTGGATTGCTTTTTCCAACTTGTGACTCACCATGATCCAGTCATCTACCGATGCAGCGGACTGCGACCAACCGAGTGCTTGTTGAGCGATCGCCTGTCCTTCTGCAAACGTATCAATTGGTTCTGCCACGGGAGGTGTTACCTGTTCATAGGAAACAGGCAGGGCACTGGTTGCATCCGGTGAGGGAACTGAGGTCGAAGCTGCCAGTTCACCCAATCCAACCTTCAAACCAACTCCGCTCAAGATCACGACACCTGCCGCCAGTGATAATCCCCGCATCCAATATTGGCTTTTCTTTTGAGCAACAGGAACCGTGCTGACCTGCACTCGGACAGTCGGTTGAGCGTGAGGAGTAGCTGGTTGTGATACAGATTTGAGTTTAGAGGGTGATTGAGCAGGTGATTTTTTTAAAGTCGATCTGAGTTTAGTAGAAGACTTTTGCTTCGCCACTTGAAGTACAAAATCAAACTTCTGCTCAAGAGCATCAGAATTAGAGTAGAGTTTTTTACTATTGAGTAGAGTCATGGCTGTAAATGAAGAAATAAGTTGGCGTAAAGAAACAGGAGCAGGTTTTCAAGTTTGAAGCGATTGAATCGAAATTAGAAACTGCGAGTCGATGCTTGACTGACAACAGGATAGATAGCCGCTGTATTGCCTAATGCATCAACCACTCTGCCGTACAAGTAGAGCGTGGCTGACCGACTGCTAGCATCAATGCAAGCGTAAAAACCATCGGCTCCAGAGAGTTGAGCCGTACAAGCAGGTTGTGTCGCTGGAGCAGTCAGAGCATCCATCAAGATCGTGTCACTGACAACAACATTGCCACTGGTCAAAACTCGACGGTTAATCACTACAGGCTTGAGCCAGACAGCATTGGGACACGCATTGATATTGTTAACGTAATAAGAAATTAGACTGTTATCGGGCATTGTTAACGTCAATACACCTGTTGCAGTGCCACAGCTTGGCGCAGGGATAGAGCCGCTTGCAGGGACGGTAATTCGCTTTGCCATGCGAATCTCATCCGTAATGAAATCCATCGACTGGTTTAGGCTAATGCGTCGTGTAATTTCTGATTCAGATTCCTGATCGGCTCGCATCATGGAGATGATGCCTGAAGTCGTCAGCATCAACATAATGCTGGTTAACGTCACTGCTAACAGTAATTCAAGCAGGGTAAACCCTGCCGTTTTTCTAGATCGCAGAAACTCAATAACGATACAGTTCATGGCGTTAACTCAATACTCACTTGCGTTACGGCAAACAGTTATTTTCGGTCGGGGTTCCCGTGCCACTATAGGTTCCAGTTCTGACTAAGCCGAGTGGTGCAGAGACGACCAGACAGGGTCGTGTAACTGAGCGGTTGGAAGAAATCACAATCGTGACGGGAGCCGTCAGGGGTTGTCCATTGGCGTTGGCGATCGTTCCTTTAATACCCACTTGGAGGCTATTCACAGAAGACTGCAAAGACACTCCCTCAAACTGACGGTTACCCGTCACCAGACAGCTTCCCGACACCTGGTTAGCAGCAAAATTCAGCATGCAATTGCGGCTATTGCGAAAAGCTTGCCGTTTTGCTTCGTGGATTGCACTTTGGACTTCAGCGATCGCTCCATGGGTTCTAAAACGGGAATACCACCCCAACAAACCGGGAGCCGCGATCGCACTCAGCACAAGCACGATTGCCACAACAATCAGCGATTCCAGTACTGTAAATCCTTGATCAGAGCAGGGGACAGCATGAACTGGAGCGGATAAGTTGAGGCGACGTTTATTGAAATCGTTGACATTGAAAAGTCGCATCGGGCATTACTTCTGTGTAAACGGTGGCGGTTGTTGTAGTGCGTCCCTGAGGGGTAACGGTGTAAGCCAATTGGAGAACTGAAAAAGGGGCTGCATTTCTCACCGTAGCTTGACGAGTCATGGTGTAGGGTCTTCCAGAGATTGTGAGGGTACTGCTCACTAAGGGGGGTAAGCTTTGTTGCAGTGCAAATGCTAGTCCTGACGGTGTAGCTGTTGCATTACATTTACTCAGGGGAATGATTAAACTGTTTTGCGCTGCATTAAATCTCAACCCATTGGTCAGTCGCACAACATTACCATTCACACTTTGAATCACGTATATCGTTGAGTCTCCGGCGATCGCAATTTGTTCACCTGTCGTTAAACTATGGCTCGCGACGAGGGGTAGATTTTGTTGTCCTGCGGTTACGTTTGACGCAAGAGAATAGCTCATTTGAGCAGCTTGGCGTTTTACACCTTCAATGTCTCTCTCAATCCAATTCGTTACTTCTGTGACAGTGCGCGCTCGTAACTTAAACATCGACGTGGTCACAATTGACATCATTCCAACACTCATAAACAGCGAGATGATGACAATCGCCACTAACACTTCCATCAAAGTCAACCCCTGAGAGGATTGTTTACCGCTTCTAAATAACTGCTCTTGCAACCGAGCAGTGAAGATTGCCATATTTCGAGTAGCCATAATTCTCCTTCGACTACACTATTGAGAATCCAGTTGGGATTGCTGAGCAATGTCCAGTCTTTCCCACGTACTGGCAGGGGCAAGCTTAGGGGGCAAGTTTTGGGGCAACCCTGGAGCAAAGTCCCAGTTGGCTAATTGAGTGACGGTAATGTTGCTCGTGTTTGAGCCACACGCCCCAGAGTTGCTCCAGTCTCTCGTCCAAACTGCCCCGAAAAACCCCCCTTGTCCACCTCCGGTTCCAGCCACCCCAACGGCATAGTTAGGTGCCAGAATAAAGGCATCAATGCGGTTATTTCCATTCAGACAGATGGAACTATTTTGTCCTCCGTATCCATAGATCTGAAAGTTAGTCGGGTCACATGTCGAAGACCCAGCACAGCTATGGTTGATGTTACCGCCACGTCGAATATTGCCTCTCAAATAAAACCTGACCATAGCTCCTGGTGTGATTGTCAGGCTGCGATTATTGGCAATGTTGAGGTCGTTGACATCGTATTCGTAGATGGGGTAGGTCTGTCCACGAATTACCCGCATTGTCGGTGTATCTTGCGGTCGTGGCAGGGTGACGTTTGTGTTGATGTTCGTTGGTAAGGAATTGAATAGCGGCGAGGGAATGGGGGGTAACGCCGGTAATCTGAGGTTCGTGTATTGTGCCCGATAGGGTTGCCCTGTAGCGGGATCATTGCCTGTGACGTTAACACTGTTCAGTGAAACTCGGCAGTCGTTGAGCAACACATTGCCCTGAATCGTATTGTTGGACGTGCCACCCTCCGCTAGCCAAAGCCCCGGAACAGGCGCACCTGTCATATCTCCAACCAAAATTGGAATGGTAATTCTCAATCGGTTGGTGCTTTGCTGACTTTGCGATCGCCCCTCAACTTCTAAGACACCTCTTCCGGGGGCACTGCGAGGCTGAGCCGGATTGTCAGGAATGTAAGTGTAATTGACAAGCCTGAATTGTCCACGACCAGGGTTTTGAGGATCGATATTTTGCCAGGTTGTGGCAGTCGTCGCGAAATTGACAATTTGAGTTGTGGTTGTGGGGCTACAACTACTGAGCACACTTGACAGAGTTGTGGTTGCCGTCAACCAATCCCTGAGGTCATAAGTGGCGATCGCACGATTGGCTTCAATAAAGGCTTGTAAGCGAGCGACACCACCTTCAGTGGTATTCAAGCTACTGTCTGCGGCTTGCTGCATTGAAGCAGTGACTTGATCGTTTTGAGAACGTAGCAGCAACGTTCCTCCCAGGAGAAGAATCACTAATCCACAGACAAGGGCTGTAGGCAATGCAAAACCCTGTTGGCTGATTGAACGCGCTAGAAAATACCGAGTTTTGAGTTGAACCTCAATAGATAACTTGATTCGTTTGAACACTTCAGTTCCAATCCTTCACACAAAAACATGAGGTAGTGACTACTCCCTGATTGAGTACCCTTGATTACATCTGACCAGTTTTCTATCGCAACCAGAGGGTTTGGTTAGGATGGGGTGCAGGGGTGAAACCCCTGATTGGGAGCGCATTCCCCACATCCCTTAACCCAATTGTCCCGACAGTTGCTAGATGACAGAAGTGGAGTTAATGAAGGTGGAGTTTGAGGGCGATCGCTACACATAACCCCACAGTTCTGTCATTTTGCTGGTTAGGATAAGTTGGAAGTTTTAACGGTTTTGGCAGTTGTTGGAGCAATAGATGAAGCGGTAGAGGCTTAAGAAAAAATCTGACTTGAGGGTTACAACTCCCGCACCTGAATTCTTCAAACTTTGGTCATACCGTAACTAGTCATACCGTAATGATTTTTCAGTGGTAGTGTTTCTCCGTGATATTACAGAAGTAATTCTCATCAGAAGAACTTTTAATTACCCCCTTAATCACTATTAAATACTGGAATTATTTGTATAAACCGATACGTTAGTGAATTTATCTTAAAGATCAATGCGTCTTGGATGAAGGAAAGACGTTGTTAAGTTGACGCGATTGAGTAAAAGCATTGATGCGTAAGGGTTTCAGAATTCCTCGATCGGTCGCAGTTCTAATTTAAAGAAATCGTGTCACCCCACCCATTCTGGGTTACAGTGGTATGTTTGCCTGAACACGGAGCTATTTTGGCTGGAAGACATTAGTACATTAGCTGAAATATTCTCATGCATTTACTGAACTGAACCGCTTCAATTTGCTACAAGTAGATTTGCTACAAGTAGAGCGGCATCAATCTTCACCCCAATTCAATTGGAGTCGGAGGGTTGAGCCAGAGATTAGGCATCAGGAATGGAAATTAAATAAGTTCGTGTTGCGGTAGGGGCGGGTTTTACCCGTCAAATCCATTGCAGGATATGGGTCTGCTAAACCGCCCGTACAGTTTGTGGCTTGATTAAATCCACAATCCTGAGCAGAAAACATCATTATCAAGATTCTTGATATCAAGATATAGTGGGAGGGGGAACCCTATCACCACAACCGCTATGAACCGCGATCGCATCGATGACATTTTGCACCAGTGGCAACAGGAAGCACCTGACTTAGATGTTTCAGCGTTATCTGTGGTGGGGCGGGTGTTACGCATTGCCCGTTTGCTCGAAAAACATCGAGAAACTGTCCTCGCAGACTACGGGTTAAATGTTTGGTCTTTCGATGTGTTAGCCACATTGCGCCGCCAGGGAGCCCCCTATCAACTCAAACCAACCGATCTGTACGAGTTGCTGATGCTGTCTTCAGGAGCCATGACCAACCGGATCGATCGCCTGGAACAGGAGGGTGTGGTGGTTCGCCTGCGTGACCCGCACGATCGCCGCAGTGTGAGTGTTCAACTCACGAACAAAGGCATTGACTTGATGGATAAGGTCATGCCTGTTTTATTTGCCAAAGAGAAGCAGTTGCTAGAACACTTCACTCAAAGTGAAACGCAAACCTTTGTGCAGCTACTCAGAACGTTTCTCATTTCGCTAAACCGTTCTATCTCTTAGAGCCATTCTCAGTTGCATAGCATACCGTTTCAGGCGGGTTTGGCACCCCCCCTACATCCCCTTGTCTTAACTATTTCGACAGTTGCTATGGAAGTTGATTGCTAGAATGGCTGAGACGACGTTCTAGATAGGTCGCAAGCCCGATCAGTAAGGGCAGAGACAGGTTGATCATCAACAGGCGAACGACGTGCCCAGTGGTAACAATTTCGCTGTCTTGGTGCAGCGTAAGCGCAATCCAGATCATCTCTGGCGAACCACCCGGAGCCGCAATTAATAGGCAAGTGAGCCAGTTCCAATGGGTCACAGCATGAATAATGCAGGCTGCCATGCCTCCAGCCACAAACATCAGGGCGATCGGCACCCCAGATCGGGCAACTGCTGACCATTTTAATCTGCCGTTGATGCCCCAATACTCGCCAATTGTGACCCCCAATAGCACCTGACCAACGAGATTAAACAGTAAGGGCAACTTGAGATCCAGCGTAGTTTCGATGGGCAGTAGCAGCGGCACGACCTCAAATAGCAACCCCACACCGATCGCCCCTAAAAACGCTGCCATAGGTAACTTCAGCCTGTCTCCGATGTACACCACCACAGCGGCGATCGCCACCATGGCACTAGACACCAATAATTCGTTCAGGGGAATGTGAAATAGATCTTGCAGGAAGGCTGCGATCGAGGTGTGCGTCGAGTGGGCAATGGCAACGTTGGCAATCAGTGGCATCACCAAAATGACTGACGTAAACCGCATCAACTGTACCAATGACACCAGGTTAGTGTTTTTGCTGAAATCGGCAGCGATGCTGACCATGACCCCAATATTGCCGGGGGTAGTCGCCAAAATTGCCGTTAACATGTCGGTCTTTTCGAGGCGGGAGTAAATCATACCGATGACCCCACCCGCGACCACCAGAAACAACGGCAACCCCAAAAACAACGGCAATTGCAGCGACAATTGGTTGAAGGTGTCGTGCTGAAGGGATAAGCCGATCGCCAAACCAATGATCATCTGCCCAACCTTCCTGGCTTTACGGTTTGGTTGCAGTTTTTGCCCGGTCAAGGCTCGATAGCCAAAAGCGGCGATCGCCCCTGCGGCGATTCCTCCTAATACCCAGGCGGCTCCGTTTAACCCCAGGATGATAAACCCCAACCCAATGAACGCTGCCAGTAGTAGTTCGATTGTGATGACCAGGGGCGTGATCAAAAACCGTCTGTTGCCCTCAAAGAGTTGCCACGATGGCTTTTCCCCTGCTAACTTTTGCCCTGCAATGTCAATCACAATCTATGTCTCCCTGCGGTTCGGCAATAGCCTTAAATTTTGGTTACATTCCTTCTCAGTACTATAACAATCTTAAAAAGAATCTTAAATGCAGGGTTTGGTAGAGCCTGCTATTCATCTGTAGGTTATTCAGGCGATGCAAAACTAGAGAAATCTAAGGACAATTGACCCATTACCTTGACCCGATTGTGCATCCCCAGTCCCCAGATCAAATCCATGATGAACCGCAAATCTCTGATGAATCCCACACTGATTGGCTTTAGTGCCATTCTCATGTGGTCAACCTTGGCATTGTTAACAACCTTGAGTGGATCGGTTCCGCCGTTTCAACTGACGGCGATGTGTTTTTCGATCGCTTTTTTGTTGGGGGTGGCTCTCTGGATCAAGCAGGGAGGCAACATTCTCCACCATCTCAGGCTGCCCTACGCTGCCTGGATGCTGGGAGTGATTGGTTTGTTTGGCTATCACTTCTTCTATTTCATGGCGTTGAGCCACGCGCCTGCGGTGGAGGCGAGTTTGATTGCCTACTTGTGGCCGTTGTTGATCGTGTTATTTTCGGCATTGCTGCCCGGTGAGCGATTGCGGTGGTTTCATGTGGCAGGGGCGATCGCCGGGTTTGTTGGGGCGGCGTTGCTAGTGACCAAGGGAGAGGCGTTTGCCTTCAATCTGCAATACAGTTTGGGCTATGCGTCAGCACTGCTTTGTGCGGTCATTTGGTCGAGCTATTCAGTGTTATCGAGGCGATTTGGTAGCATTCCAACGAATGCGGTAGGAGGGTTTTGTGGCGTAACGGCAGTGCTTGCCTGGATCTGCCACGCTGTGTTCGAGACAACCGTCTTTCCGGTTGGTGGAGAAGTGTTAGCCATCCTGTGTTTGGGCATAGGACCGTTGGGTCTGGCGTTCTTCACCTGGGACTATGGTGTGAAACACGGCAATATCAAAGTGTTGGGTGCTCTTTCCTATACGGCTCCCTTGTTGTCTACGCTGTTGTTGGTCGTATGTGGACTGGCGACCGCAAGTTGGGTGTTGGGAATTGCCTGCCTGTTGATTGTCGGCGGTGCTGTGTTGGCGGCAGGTGATTTTTTGAACAAAACCTGAAGTGTATTTCTAATCCAACGTGAATTTGGGATCAGGATTTCGGCGGTTATAGCCCTACGCATATGCCTTAGGACATCAGGGGGTGTGGGGCTGCGCCCCCAGCCAGGGGTTCCACCCCTGCGCCCCGTTCTAACCTTAGTGAGTACGGCTATAAAACCGCTGCTATCGGAGCAAAACCGACCTACGTCGGTTCGTCAAATCTTGCATTTTTCGGAGTCTGCGTCGGCGGACTTGGCTCTAGTAGCCGCGAATTCATCCGCCGGGCTCTTCAATCGAACTGACGTTAATTCAAATATTGCCACGTCAACTCCCGACTGTTGTATTGCCATGCGCCAAAGAGGGCAGTGGGGTCGTCGATCGTAAAGCTAAAGTCTTCCTTGTCCCCATAATAAAAACTCTCATCACGCAATAAACGGGGCAGTGGGGGTGGATTTTCCAGATTAGCGATCGCCTCTGGATATTGCCCATGTGTGTCTCGATAAGTTTGAAGTTTGGGCACCAGTTGTTCGCAGTACGCCTTAGCTTGGGCAACGTCCTTGTTAGCCAGATAAACGCCTAACACCACACCCCCCAATTGAACGATGACCCCCAGTGTGGCAGCGATCGCCCCACGAATAAGACGGGTCGCCCAGCGTTGTCCTCGCCACCAAAGCACCCCTGCCACCAACGCAATCAGCAACAACAGGGGCACACCCCAAACCGCAACAAGGATGTGAATCACGACCTGTGCAAAGCTACCGCGCCCCAAAACTGCGCCAACGAGAGCGATCGCCAGACCGATGACCATGCTGACTAGAAATGCGGACAACCACGAATGCTTGAATACCTGCATAGGAATTGCTGTTTGCGTTAAATCAATACATGTTAGCGACATCAGGTCATTACCTTATGATCGCCGTTTTGTCTTAGTCCGAGTAGATTGGGCAACCCTCGATTCCACAGCAAACTCTACAATATCCTGCAATTCTGCTTCATCTAAACAATACTGTTCGCAGACTAAGCTGAGGCGATCGCCCGATGCCTCCATGACGTTGATTGAATGGGTCAAATCCCCCTGAAAATAAACAACCGTATTCACCTGGGGTTTAATCTGTCCCACCTGTTGTTTATGGTTGCGTAAGACTAACTCACCTCCCTTGAGCACAGACGGCACCTGAACATACAACACACTCACCAACAAGGGTGGCTCAATCGTCTTGCAATAGGAACGTAGCGATCGATCAATGTGTGGGTCAACCCGTGATCCCTGTTTCAACAACAGTGGATTGAGATAAAAGGCATTACAAGTTGGCTCCAACACCTGATCTAAGTAGGGCTTAAAGAAGGGAAATTGCCGCTCAACTTCAGCTATGTGCGATCGCCGAAACACAACTGAAAATCCCTTTGTCCCGACAAAGTCACGGTTAAGATTATTGACGGCAAAATAAGGACACGCCAGAATCGCACCTCGCAGGTCGTTGAGGTAGGTGGTTGAAAAAGCGTTAGCGGTCTGACGGTAGTAATTCATAACGAGGGATTCGCCCCGAATTGATTTGGGGGCGGATTACTGAAGGAGGTGCAAGATGTCAGTCTATCAAAAGTTCTAGAAGACTTATTTTGGCTGTATGGCAACTGTCGAGACAGTTGAGATAAGGGAGTATGGAGATTGCGCCCCCAGTCAGGGGTTCCGCCCCTGTACCCCGTTCTCACCAACCCTTTGATTGCGATGGCAAAAAATCTGAGGAAAGTTAGAAGACTCAGCGATCGCCATCCACTATTCTCAAAGATCATGGCGCGTGTTTTCCCGTTGCTTCATTTCATTTGTGCTGTTGTCTTGCAACTAAGGAAATCACATTGTGGCAAAGATTGGATACCATGCCTCTCATGAGCAATTTACGCCCAGCGAATTGCTGAAGTACGTTCAACGGGCTGAACGGGTAGGATTTACCCATGCGCTTTCCTCCGACCACTTTCATCCATGGGGCGAAACCCAGGGACAGAGCGGTTTTGCCTGGTCATGGTTAGGAGCAGCAATGCAGGCAACTCCTTCCTTAAGTTACCGAGTGGTGTGTGCTCCGGGGCAACGGTATCACCCAACCATCATCGCCCAGGCGGCCGCCACCTTAGCCGAAATGTTTCCCGATCGCTTCTGGATCACCGTTGGCAGTGGTCAGGCACTCAACGAGCACATCACCGGGGAGAAGTGGCCATCTAAGGGCGATCGCAACGCTCGACTCAAAGAGTGTGTAGATATCATGCGGGCGTTGTGGGCAGGTGAAACGGTGAATCACGATGGGTTGGTTTGTGTCGAAGAAGCCAAACTCTACACTCGTCCTGCCACAAATCCACTCATCATTGGGGCAGCAGTTACCGCTAAAACAGCCGAGTGGTTAGGCAGTTGGGCAGATGGCTTGATTACGATTTCTCGTCCTCCCGACAAACTCAAACAAGTGGTAGATGCCTTTCGACGGGGCGGTGGAGAGGGCAAACCCATGCTGTTAAAAGTGCAGCTTTCCTACGATCGCACCGATGATTTAGCCCGTCAAAAAGCCCACGAACAGTGGCGTAACAACATCTTTGAAAACATTCTGATGACAGAGTTGCAAACCCCAGCCCAGTTTGATGCAGCAGGGCAGTTTGTCACCCCCGAAGAGTTGGATCAACACATTCGCATTTCCTCCAATCCACAACAACACATTGAATGGCTGCAACAAGATATTGAGTTGGGATTTGAAGAATTGTTGTTGCACAACGTTAATCGTGAACAAGAACAATTCATTGATGTATTTGGCGAGAAGGTGCTGCCTGCCTTTACCCAAAAACCTCTGTCCTCAGTCAGATAGGGTTAACCCTCCTGCGATAGGGGCAAGCGGATTATTTCTTCTGTTAACTAGAAATCGGGATGACACGTCTCGTTGATGTTGTCGAGTTGTCATTTGTCCTTTGTCACGTGTCATTGGTGCTCGTGAGTGACCCATGACCCATGACGCATGATTCATGACTCATGACCCCTGACCCAGAACGCACGCCGAATCCTTTACAGCCGCAGGAGATGCCCCCACATGAACAATGGACGCGAGTATCATTCATCCCCCAGAACCCTCCCCCATCCAACTGCTGACCAAGACCAAACCATACCCGCTCCGCCCAAAGGGTGGCAACGATTTCTCTGGTTGGGACCGAGTTTTTTGTGGATGTTGTCTGCGGCAGGATCGGGCGAGTTGCTATTTACTCCGCGTGTCGCTGCACTGTATGGCTATAGCTTGCTGTGGGCATTACTGGCGGCTGTGGCGTTGAAATGGTTCATCAACCGTGAAGTTGGACGTTTCACCGTTTGCACTGGAGCCACGATCTTAGAAGGATTCAAGCAATTACCCGGTCCACGAAATTGGGCAATTTGGTTGATTTTGATCCCTCAAGCATTTGTTGCCGTTGCCACGATCGCCGGTTTGACGGGGGCGGCTGCGACTGCGTTGGTAGTTATGACGGGAGGCAGCCTGCAAGTGTGGACAATCATCATTGTGCTGGTGACAGCAACCATTGTGTTGTTAGGGCAATACAGCGTCATCGATAAGTTAGCATCATCGTTGGCGATCGCCCTTTCAATTGCGGTTCTGGCAGCAGCGTTGAGCGTGTTTCCCAATGGGGGAGAACTGGCAGCAGGGTTAGTGCCCCAACTACCGGGAGATGTCGATATCGGTGAGGTGTTGCCGTGGCTGGGGTTTATGTTGGCTGGAGCCGCCGGGTTGATGTGGTATTCCTACTGGGTTGAGGCGCGAGGCTATGGAGCATCAGCGTTAAAGCCCGAACAACCTATCAATCCCAGTGACTTGAGTCAACAGGAGCGATCGCACCTGCGGGGGTGGATCACACAGATGACTCTGTCGAATACTCTAGCCGTTGTTGGAGCACTGTTGATTGCGATCGCGTTTCTGGTCTTAGGAGCGCAATTACTCAGACCCGAAGGTTTAGTACCTGAAGAAAACAAAGTCGCTGAAACCCTGGGGCAATTGCTGGGTAACGTTTGGGGAGATTTTGGCTTCTGGTTCATGATCGTGGCAGTGTTTGTCACCTTTTGCAGCACAACCCTGTCAGATCAAGATGGATTTGGTCGCATGTTTGCCAACGGCACACGCATCATCTTGCAGGGATTCAATCGGCGCGATCGCTGGACAAACGAATCGTTTCTCAAGCGAGTCTACATTGTGGTGTTACTTGCCATCCTGCCAATCGTGGTTTACCTCGCCTTTGGTGAACCCGTAGGCTTGCTCAAATTAGCGGGCGTGGTTGAGGCAACCCACATTCCCATCGTCACCGGATTGACACTCTACCTGAACCACCGTTTGTTACCAGCAGAGCTACGTCCCTCCCACTTTACCTTCGGCATTACAGCGATCGCCGGACTCTTTTTTGCCATCTTTGCAGCGATTCACCTCTACCAAATTGCCACTGGCTCGGCTAGTTAATCAAAGACTGCAATCCCCGTCGGGAAAGAGCATTTGAGCGTTATTGGGCTAGCCCGTCGCAATATTCACATTACACATCACTCAACCCTTTTTTATATGTTAGACCTGTGGTACAAAAACGCGATTCTCTATTGCCTTGATGTTGAAACCTACATGGATGGCAATGGAGATGGCGTTGGGGATTTCGTCGGACTGACTCAACGCTTAAGCCACTTGGCAGGTCTGGGCATCACCTGTATCTGGCTCATGCCCTTCTACCCCACTCCCAATCGAGATAACGGCTATGACATCACAGATTTTTATACGGTTGATCCACGATTAGGGACGTTGGGTGATTTCGTCGAGTTTACCCATGCGGCTCACAATCGCGGTATCCGAGTCATCGTTGATCTAGTCGTCAATCACACCTCAACGGATCACCCCTGGTTTCAAGCGGCCTGTCGAGACAAGCACTCCAAGTACCACAACTACTACGTCTGGTCAGAGACAAAACCAGACGATGCAGAAGAGGGAATCGTCTTTCCAGGGCTACAAGAAACGACCTGGACTTATAACGAAGAAGCCGGAGCTTATTACTTCCATCGGTTTTATGACCATCAGGCAGATCTGAACATTGCCAACCCCGAAGTACGTGCAGAGATCAACAAAATTATGGGGTTTTGGCTCAAGTTGGGCGTATCTGGATTTCGTATTGATGCGGCTCCCTTTTTAATTGAGCTAAACGGCATTGAACACCAGGCAGATGTCACCGACCCCTATCAATATCTCCAAGAGATTCGCAAATTCCTCTCATGGCGATGTGGGGACGCCATTTTGTTAGCAGAGGCAAACGTGCCGATGCAAGATGTGCCGCCTTACTTTGGGGATGGCGACAAAATGCAAATGCTGTTTCACTTCATGCTTAATCAGCATTTGATGCTGGCACTGGCACAGGAAAAAGCTGAGCCGATCGCCCGTGCCCTGAAAGCACCACCCGCCATTCCCGACACTGGGCAGTGGGCAATCTTTGTCCGCAATCACGATGAATTGTCCCTCGACAAACTCACGCAGGATGAACAACAGGAAATCTTGAGCGGATTTCATCAAGACCGTGAAAAGGTGTGGATTTTCGATCGCGGTATTCGACGACGTTTCCCTCCCTTGGTTCAGGGCAATCCCAAGCGATTGCGATTGGCGTACAGCCTGATGTTTACCCTGCCAGGAACACCTGTCCTATTCTACGGGGAGGAGATCGGCATGGGGGATGATTTGTCCCAACCCGAACGCTTTCCCATTCGTGCCCCAATGCAATGGTCTGACAAACCAAATGCAGGCTTTTCCAATGCTCCTGCTGACAAACTGATTCGTCCTATCATCTCTGATGAAACCTTTGGTTATCAACACGTCAACGTCGTGGAACAGCGACGAGACTCTGACTCATTTCTCAACTGGGTAGAACGTGCCATTCGAGTGCGAAAGGAATGCCCTGAGTTTGGTTGGGGCACTTGGGCAATTGTTGAAACAGACTGTCCAACTGTTTTTGCCCATCAGTGTGAATGGCAGGGTGGAACTGTCATGGCAGTCCATAACCTGTCGAGGGAAGCTTGTACCGTCACACTCAAACTCGACAATGTCGAAGATGGTTGGCAACTGATCGATCTATTAGGTCAGCAGGAATATGCGATCGCCCCTGACAATTCCCACACTCTGAAACTCGAAGGCTATGGCTACTACTGGTTTCGTATTGGTGAAACCAATTTGTGAGAACAAGGGGTTGCCGAATCATCGATTCCAAGTACGGGTGCTACGGTAGCCTCTACACCCCGGACTTCACCCAAGCAGGTATCGCTCGATTCAATTTGGTTCTGATACCGATTTAATGTTTGATTGTGGCAGATCACTGGGTAGGGGCGTTTCGCGAAACGCCCTTACAGAATCATGTGCAGTGAAGCCAATTCAACTTGGTATGAGTTTAGGGTAAGGATCTGGGCGGTTAAAACCGCCGCTACAAGAGCAAAACCGATCTACTTCGGTTCGGCGAACCTAGATTTTCTGTAATCAGCGCAGGCGGACTTCGCTCCCATAACCGCGAATGGATTCGCCCGGTGTTTAACCCGAATTGACGTTTAGTAACTCTTTTGGGGCGAATTTAAGGCAGTCAGAGTTAAGATTGGGTCGTTGCATCGACAGAGCTATGACTGACCGGGATGAACACCTCCGCAGTTTGATTGAAACGGTTCAACAGCAACCGCCCAAGAGTCTGGCTTGGCGCAAGGCAATGAATCGTCTGTTGCTCGAAATTCAACAATTACCAGGGTTAGCGCGATCGCCCCATCCCGACTATGCTGAGGCATTAGACGATGCCTTAATGCGATTGGGTGACGAAATCAAAAACTTTGAACCTCGGCAACCCTCGCTGGAGAAGAGCTTAACCGCCTGGATTAACCTGAAATTGCGGCTCAAGTACGAAGTGCGAGAACTCCATGCACCACCGCGATCGCGCAGTCAAACCGGAACTCGCAACCCCCGTATTGAGTTCAAGCAGCAAGCCCAAAAACCACCCCTCTCATTAGACACGCCTCTCGACATAGAGGGGGGGACTACCTTTGGCGACCAACTCCCTGCCTCTGGAGCGTTTACCCTGTGGGACCTGGAAGAAAAGATTCAGCAGGAGCAAGCCCACCACCAAGCCATTTGCATCGGCGTGCAACTCCAGAAATATATCGAAGAAGACCCCCAACAAGAACTGCGACAGTGCCACCCCCAAGCCCATCCCGACTGCCATTGTCAGATGCTGAGCCAGCGACTTCTACTCAAACATCCCCCCGATCGCCTCTCCGCGATCGCCCGTGAATTCAACATCAACTACCACACCCTCAACTGGCACTGGAAAAATCGAGGACTTCCCCTCTTACGAGACATCGCCAAAAATTTAGGGTATCAGCCTGATAGAGAAACAGGGGAGTAGGGGATGGGGAATGGGGAGTAGGGAATGGGGAATGGGAAATAGAGAAAACCATTGACCCCTCTATCCCTCATCCCTCATCCCTTTCTTCCCCTCCTCCCTCCTCCTTTATCCCTCCTCTCTCATCCTTTATCCTTTATCCTTTATCCTTCTCCCCCCTACCCTCCCACTCCTCCACTCTCCCACTCCCTCCCACTCCCTCCCTATGCACAGCACAGCCTCACCCCATCTAACCGTCCCACTCACAGCGATCGCCCACGATTGGGCACAGCATTTTGCTGCTGAGCAAGCCAATCCCCAAAAAGGTAAACGGGTCTACCTCAACACACTGGCGGTATGGGCAGTGCATCGTTACCTCAACTGGTTGCAGATTGACAATGACTTGCAGCGCAGCGATAGCTGGGATCTCCGTTACAACACATTGTTGGATATCGCGGATCTGGTGCTGCCGTCAGTGGGGCGATTAGAGTGCCGTCCGGTGTTGCCCAACGAGACTGAAGTGGTGGTGCCGCCAGAGGTGCGGGGCGATCGCATCGGTTATGTCGCCGTGCAGTTAGATGAATCGCTGCACGAAGGACAGTTGTTGGGGTTTTTGGCTCCAGAGGCGATCGCCGACGAGGCTGAAGCGGTGGCACTGGAGGCTCTGCAACCCCTGGATCACCTACTCGATCAGGTGAGTGACCTGGAAGCGAGGGCAGTAACCCCAGCGTCAGGTCAAGAAAATCTGACATTTCTCACCCATTTGGGGGGATGGCTACGCGATCAATACGAAATAGGTTGGCAGAGCCTTGAAGCACTCCTTGGACATCGCACGCCAGCATTAGCATATCGGGGGGTAGCCGTGAGACGAGCCAAGCGACTGGAGCTACAGGACAATCGCAGTCTATACGATCGCCATCTACAAACTTCATCAGCCCAGATTTCCGATGGGAATCAGCAGACTGATACAAATCTCCAACAACGACTCTCAAACCTGGCATTTGTCGTCAGTCTCACACCCGAAACCACTCAACAAATGTGCATTCACCTGCATGTGTGCAGCATTGGAGAACGTGCTGAATTACCGTCCCAACTGCGAATGCAAGTGTTGACTGAAACGGGAGAAGTCTTCCGGGAAGTGGTTTCGCAGGAGAATGACACCTTTTTGCAATATGAATTTACTGGGCAGCCCGGAGAGCAATTTAGTGTTGAGGTAGCATTGGGCGATGCCCGCATTCGAGAACTATTTGTGATTTGAATGGTCATTCGTGATTGGTCATAACTAGTTGATTCCGTGACCCTACCTTTCCAACCCTCGATCCTCACATCTCGTGTAATTCATGACAGCGTTAGTCATCCTCGATTTTGATGGCGATTTGCAACAGGGCGTGGTCGTAACGCTCGAAATTCGCCTGGATGATGTATTGAGTGATGGCTCGCTACGGAGTGTGGTGCAGGTACGCACAAAGGGCAAACTTCCTCCCAACCCGACGCTGGATCAGCACTATCAACAGTGGCGATCGCTCTACAACAATTTGAGTCTGCTGTTTCGTCTAGGCGATCGCCCCAATCCAGTACCAAGTGGGTCAAAAGCCAATGTCATGGCTGCCTGTCGCCAGGCGGCTACAAACCTGGTGACTGACTTTAACCAATGGTTAGCAGTGGATTCCCTCCGAGCAATTCGAGAGCAGTTTTTAGAAAAACTGTCTCCAGGAGACACCATCCGCATCATTCTGCAATCGGAAAATCCGCATTTGCGGCACCTCCCCTGGCATTTATGGGATGTGTTGCAGCGATATCCCAACGTTGAAGTCGCGTTGAGTGCTCCAGCCTATGAGCGAGTTGCCGTGTCGGGGCGATCGCGCCAGCATGTGCGCATCCTGGCGGTGTTGGGCAACCGCACAGGCATTGATATTGATGCCGATCGGCAGTTGTTGGCAAATCTTCCAGATGGAGCAGAAACCTGTTTTTTGGTAGAACCAGAGCGGCAGCAGTTGCAGCAGTGTCTCTGGGATGCGCAAGGATGGGACATCCTGTTTTTTGCGGGACATAGTGCCAGTCTCCACAGTGGCGAAGTGGGCTATTTGGAACTGAATCAACACGATCGCATTTCAGTGGATGAGTTGACCTATGCGCTGCGTAAGGCGATCGCTCAAGGATTGCAGTTGGCAATCTTCAACTCCTGTGATGGGCTGGGTTTGGCGAATCAACTGGAGCGGCTCCACATTCCTCACCTGATCGTGATGCGTGAACCTGTCCCGGATCAGGTAGCTCAAGCGTTTCTGCGCTATTTCTTGACTCGTTTCTCGAAAGGACACCCGTTGCATCTGGCAGTACGAGATGCGCGGGAACAGTTGCAATCTCTGGAGGATCAGTGCCCCTGTGCAACGTGGTTGCCAATTCTCTGTCAAAATCCCACGGCTGACCCGCCCACCTGGGCGGCACTGAGTGGGCAGGTTCCTGTCTCCGTCACTCAAGCGACTCCGGAACTGCTCTCCCAGGCTCCATCTCGGATCCCGCCCTGCCCCTATCGTGGGTTAGCGGCATTTCAAGAGGCAGATGCTCCCTTCTTTTTTGGACGAGAGATGCTCGCTGAGAAATGGGTCAACCTGATGCAACAGCGACCGTTGTTGGCGGTATTGGGAGCATCAGGCAGTGGTAAATCATCGCTAGTGCTGGCAGGTCTGGTGCCCCGGTTGCGATCGCACTCAGGTTGGCAGATCGCGGTTTTGCGCCCCGGCAATCATCCCTTTGCCCGGTTAGCGGAGCAGTTGATCCCCTTGTTAGAACCGGGGTTAAGCGAGACAGACCAACTCATCGAAGGTAATAAACTGGCGATCGCCCTGCATCAGGGCACGGTGTCTCTCACCGATGTGGTAGACCGAATTCTGCAAAAGCAGAGCACCCCCTTTCAAGCACAGCGGGTGTTGCTTGTAGTCGATCAATTTGAGGAGTTGTATACCCTCTGCGCCAACAGCGAGGAGCGTCAACGGTTTCAAGATTGTCTGCTAAAAGCCGTTACTTCAACAGAAGAACCACTTGGGACATTTCCCTCTACGCTGGCGATCGTGCTGACATTGCGGGCTGACTTTCTGGAATATGCTCTCGCCCATCGACCATTTGCTGAGGCGTTGCAACGGTTTTCACCAGAGCTATTGACCCCCATGACGCGATCGGAGTTGCAGGCGGTGATTGAAAAACCCGCTAATCGTTTGGGGGTGCGCTATGCCGAGGGGTTGACCGAACGAATTCTCGATGCGGTCGATGCAGCACCGGGGCACCTCCCCCTGCTGGAGTTTGCTCTGACCCTGCTGTGGGAAAAACAGAATCAGGGCTATCTGACCCACGCTGCCTATGAGGCGATCGGCGGCGTGGAACGGGCACTGACCACCTATGCCGAACAGGTGTATGGGAGTCTGGATACAACGGCTCAACGGCAAGCCCAGCGCATCTTTACGCAATTGGTATGCCCAGGAGAAGGAACAGCTGATACGCGACGCTTAGCCACCCGCAGCGAAATTGGCGCAGAGAGTTGGCGACTTGTGACTCACCTGGCAGATACCCGATTGGTGGTAAGCCGACACGACGACACCGCCAACGAAGACATTGTGGAGATTGCCCACGAGGCATTAATCCAGGAATGGCAACGGTTGCGTCAATGGCTGGAGGACGATCGCAGTTTTCGGACCTGGCAGGAACGGTTGCGCGGCGTCGTGCGCCAGTGGGAGATTAGCCAACAAGATGAAGGGGCATTGTTGCGTGGTGCGCCTTTGGTGGAAGCACAACACTGGTTTCAAGAACGGCAGACCGACCTGAGCCAGGGAGAGCGGGCATTGATTCATGCCAGTCTGAGCCAACGCGACCTGGAACAACAACAACGCGATCGCCGTCGTCGCTTTCGCATTACTGCCCTGTCCAGTGGCTTCACAGCGGCTCTGTTGCTGATTGGGATAGCGGCGTGGCAATGGCAACGGGCAGAAATCATTACCAGCAATGCTCAACTGGATTCCCTCAGTTCTGCCTCCGAGGAATTGTTGGCATCCGGGAAGCAATTAGAAGCTCTGTTGGAGAGCCTGCGGGCTGGAAAACAGTTAAGCCAACTGAGCGACGCGCACCCCGACACCTACATCCATGTTGTGACGACCTTGCAACAGGTGGTGTATGGCGTGCGAGAGTATAACCGCCTGATTGGGCATGAGCGCAGTGTGATTCACGCCAGCTTTAGCCCCGATGGGCAGGTCATCGTATCGGCAAGTGATGACGACACAGTGCGACTGTGGCGGCGAGATGGCACCTTGATTGACACCCTGAAAGGGCACCGGAACCACGTCCGCAGTGTCAGTTTTAGCCCCAACGGAGCCATGTTTGCCTCCGCCAGTTACGACAATACTATTCGTCTGTGGCGGCGCAACGGTGGGGCGATCGCCACCCTCAATGGACACACCGACAAAGTCAATAGCATCAGCTTTAGCCCAAATGGGCAGTGGTTAGCCTCCGCCAGTGCCGATAGCACCATTCGCTTGTGGCAACTCAATGGCACCGAGCCGCAAGTATATGCCACGTTGCTGGGTCATCGTGGTTGGGTCATGGCTGTCAGCTTTAGCCCCGATGGGCAACTGCTGGCATCGGCAGGCAATGATGGCGTAATTCGCTTGTGGCGATCGTCCGATGGGCAACTGCTAGCAACTCTGCCCCGACAAGCCACCTCAATTGATAGTTTGAGTTTTAGCCCCGACGGCACTCAGTTAGTCGCAGCGACCAAAGCGGGGAACGTATTGCTGTGGCAGCGTCAGGGCAATCAGTTTACGCTCGTCAAAACCCTGACGGGACATACTGACCGAGTTTGGGGAGCCAGTTTTAGCCCGGATGGACAGATAATTGCCTCCGCCAGTGCTGACAATACGGTGAAATTGTGGCGATCGGATGGCACCCTGATCGTTACGCTGGAGGGACACAACTCCTCAGTCTACAGCGTCAACTTTAGCCCTGACGGTGAAACGCTAATCTCTACCAGTGCCGATAACACCGTGAAACTGTGGCACCCCAACAGCCCCTTCCTGAAACAGTTACAGACCGACACGAACCGAGTTCGCGATATCAGCTACAGCCCCGATGGTCGCCTGCTAGCCACCGCCAATGAGCTAACCACCCAACTCTGGCGAACGACGTTGCCGCTCGTGCAAGGCTCCCCCACGGGCACCCCAACCACTGCCGAACCCCTGACCATCAATGGGCATCAAGAGCGGGTCAACCAACTTAGCTTTAGCCCCGATGGGCAGCTTGTCGCAACTGCCAGTGACGATACCACTGTTAAGGTGTGGACGGTCACCGGAGAACTGGTGCAAACCCTGACGGGCTACGCTCAAAACCTTTTGGATGTGCAATTTAGCCCCGATGGGAGAACGATGGCGATCGCCGGAGAAGCCAACACCATTCAACTGTGGCAACGCGATAGTAGCGGACGCTTTGCAGCCCAACCCGCCCAAACCCTGACAGGGCATTCCAGAGAAATTACCTCTCTGGCGTTTAGCCCCGATGGGCAGTGGTTAGCCTCTAGCAGTGGCGATCACACGATTCGATTGTGGCGCAGTCAGGGAAATGGCTTATTTGACTCCAACTCCAGGCAAATCTTGACCCACACCAGTCAGGTCACCTCCGTTAGCTTTAACCCCAACGGACAGATGCTCGCCTCGGCGACTGCCGATGGCAATGCTATCCTGTGGAGACTCGATGGAACCCTAATCGCCCGCCTGAGTGGACATCGCGATCGCATCAACAGCGTCGTCTTTAGCCCCAATGGTCGTCTGGTGGCAACCGCCAGTGACGATGGCAGAGTCAAACTATGGAACACCAGCGGCACCTTGCTTAAGACACTGCAACAGCAACCCTCCGCCCTAACCGCCTTGAGCTTTAGCCCTGACGGACAGACTCTCGCCTCGGCAACAGCCAATGGAGCAGTCATCTTCTGGAATTTCAACCTGGACAATCTGATGACTCAAGGCTGTGACTGGCTCAGCGACTACCTGCGAACCAATTCTCTATTGTCAACAAGCGATCGCAATGTCTGCTCAACGTTCACAACCCGCTATTAGACATACAGCCCCTAACCGCCATTTCTATAGCAACTGTCGAGACAGTTGACACAAGGGAAGGTGAGGTTGCGCCCCCCAGCTATTCCACCCCTGCACCCCAAATTCCTACCCTTCTTTACGACGAGTTGTCCCAAGCTTTTTGACCAAAGCTATGTTAAATATCGACCGAAACGCCATTCGTCAGGAAAATCACCTGATCAATGCTGTAGACAGGTTGTGTCAATAATGTTTCGCGAATAGCTTCAAACAGGGCAAACTGATTGGCACTGCTGAGGCTCTGGAGAGCACGCCCCCCACGGGGGTGGTCTACATTGAAGTTAATTTCAGCCTGATGAGCCGTCTGGTTGACGCTTACCTCATACCCTTCAATGCCGGGATTTTCCCCCTCATAGGACTGCATAATCTGATCAACTGCACCGACAACAGGCTCGTCTGCATCCAACAACACCGACTGCGGCACTAACTGTTGCGTTTGCGGATCGGGAAGATAGACCACAGCCGGTTCATAATCCCTCGAAACGGAGGTGTCAATTTCTTGAGGGGCGGGACTTTCAGCCGCCTCGCTAGGGATAACAGGGATAATCGTTTGAGCCATCGCCCCAGCACTCAAGCTCAGGGTCAACGCTACACTGGCGATCGCCGCTGAGAACCAGGGAAGAACGGGCAACCTGGAAGAGTGGGATTGCATCCGGCATGAAGCGTGAGATGCGGATGTTGACGAAGAAAAATTGAATTTATGAGTCATATAACCCCCCTCCTCAATTGGCTTATTTTTTACCTGAGCTGTTCTATCTGCTATCAGTTAACAACCCATACTCATCATGAATAATCCGAATTTAATTTAATTCACTCTTTCGGCTCACTCTAACGTTCGACTACAGAAGTTTACCGATGACTGCACCCCTTCTCTAAGCAACATTCTTAGAGGTTTCATTCTTATTATAATTTCAGTTTTATACGGCTGTCAGTTTCTTCATATCTAGCTTAGGTAAAGCTTCTTAGCAGTTTCGAGGTAAAAAGTGTCTTTAAATGTAAAAGTTCCGTCGTTGTCTTTATCAAGTGTCTGACGAGGATGCAATAAGCCATTTTTATGAGGATTAATAATAATTTACAGGGTGCCTCAAAAATTCATTTGCACCCTACTTACACCGTTCTTAAAATTATTTGAATCAA
Organism: Oscillatoria sp. FACHB-1407; assembly: GCF_014697545.1. Taxonomy (GTDB): domain Bacteria; phylum Cyanobacteriota; class Cyanobacteriia; order Elainellales; family Elainellaceae; genus FACHB-1407. The sequence goes on from NZ_JACJSA010000001.1 coordinate 457,910, forward strand.
AGCGATCGCCCCAGCCACATCCTCTGCAATGAACGTGCGTTCTTGAGATAAATGGGTGAAAAATTTTTGACTATTGATATCCGTATTTAATAACACGATTGGCTTTCCCGCTTTGAGGGCTAATGCTGCCTCTGAAGCTGTTCCGGCTCCCATTCCACAGACCACGACCACATCACTCGACAACACATTGATGTTGTTCCGAGCACTTCCCATATCCGTAAAAATGGCAATGTCGATCGCCTCCGATATGCCCTGTTTACCTGCACCAGGGGCATCAGGCAAGATCCCGATCGTCAACCCACCTGCGGCTTTTGCACCTTGACTCGCTGCGTGCATCACGCCCTCAGCTCTGCCCCCCGTCAATAGCACCCACCCTGCCTGGGCGATGCGATACCCCAGATTCCGGGCAGCATCACAATCGGCTACAGTAGCGGTGGCTCCCGGTCCCATCACACCAATGACAATTCTGCTCATGGGTTCACAACGAATTTGGGTTTGCTATAGCACCCAAAAAAATTTCATCTCATTCGGTTACAAAGAATGGATTGAAATGGGTTTGGCGTTTTTCCTTACCATTTCGCATCCCTAAACGGCTTACAATAAAACGTTAATATCTTCATTTACCTCAATAGTCCACACCCCACGGTAAACCTCAGGACGTATTTCTTCATATTTCTTATGGCATAGCTACACCTCCTGGGACTTGCCGATGTTAAGTAAAGTTGACTAGTTTTGATATTAGGTTCTTCCTGATGCGTTTGTCTCAGCAGACATGTTGTCTCAGCGGACATGTTGTCTCAGCAGACAGTTGTCTCAGCAGACATGGCTGACACAGAACGTGCATTGAAAATGCGTTTGAATGTAGACCCCTGGTTTATGTTCAACGGTTTTCACATCAATCGATACCTCTCAGCAGTGATATTTAACATGACGGCTTTTGAAGTGGATAGTCCAAGGGATCAACCTTTTTTACCTCACGTATCTGTCATCATCCCGATTTACAACGGTGAACAGGACGTTCCACCCTTACTCGACTGCCTGAAGGCACAGACCTATCCACGAGACAAAGTAGAGTATGTGTTGGTTGATAACGCAAGTCGCGATCGCACCCTCACCCTGCTTAAGACAGCAGCCGAAGCCAGTGCGACAGAAGGCTTGTCGCTGCGCTGCTTGAGTGAGACACAGATTCAAAGCTCCTATGCGGCGCGCAATACGGGCATTAAAGCGACTCAAACTGAATTTCTGGCGTTCACCGATGCCGATTGTCGTCCCCTACCCAACTGGCTTTCCGATCTGGTACAACCCTTTGTCGATCCAGCCGTTGGCATTGTTGCGGGGGAAGTGCTGGCATTAGAGGGAGATTCCTGGTTGGAGCAGTACTCAGGGCGAAAGGAAACCCTGTCTCAAAAGCATACGCTGGCGCATCCGTTTTACCCTTATGGGCAAACGGCTAATCTGGCAGTGCGACGGCAGGCATTTGAAAAAGCTGGCTTGTTTCGCCCCTACCTGACCACAGGGGGAGACGCCGACATGTGCTGGCGCATTCAACAGGCGGGCAACTGGAAAATTGTGTTTGCCGAACAGGCTGCTGTACAACACCGCCATCGGGCAACCCTAGAGGACTTGAAGAGTCAATGGCGACGCTATGGGCGATCGAACCGCTATTTGCATGAGTTACATGGGGTAAGTCTGGCGCGTGAGTTTAGCCGCAAAGATTATGCCTACCGCTGGAGTCGGTGGTTACTCAAAGAGTTGCCCCTTACCATTCCAAAAATCCTGACTCGGCGGGCGGATCTCTCCTATCTGCTAGATACGCCGCTCGACTTGTTGTGTACTCAAGCTCGTGCTCAAGGGCAACGGGATGCTCGGCTATCAGAACAAGCCCGACAAATAGAGTGGATGCACCCTCCACTTACCGACTCACCTATCCAGAAAGAGTAAATTCACATAACTTGAATGAAATCGAGACTGTAGATTGATGTTTCTATAAAAAATACAGGGAAAGATTATCTCAAGTAATGAATTCACTCTAACTAAGGGTAGGTTTTGGAACTCTCCGATGCCGCTTTTGGTCGTGCCGCTTTTGTAGTGTTTTAGCCCGGTGAACTGCCTGTGAATCCATTTCAGTCGCCCTCACACCCAATTTGCCAATCTGCTACCCACTCTAGCTCCAACCCACCCTCCGGAAGACACTTGCCACAGTGGCGATCGCCACTACAGCAGTGGATCACTAGTTTTGTCTCTGGGTTGGTGCTGACGATGAGTTGGGGAATGGCATCTCCAACAGTTGCGGCTGAAAAGGTGGCAGTGCGGTTTGGTCCGGTTCAACAGTCGGTCGCGATCGCCGACCTCGAACATTTTGCCAAAACAGGTGAGATCTCCCCCTCGCTGCGGTTTTATGCTCCGTTTCTCAATGCAGAGGTGCAGCAGGCACTCAATAGTCGGCTACAACTCGACCCCCAGGTAGGCGACGAGTTGGTTGCTGATTTGCTCAATTCCTCTGCTGGCGAACGCTTGCTCAACACGCTGCAACTAGTGATTTCAGACAGCGAGCCAGAACAACTCAATGCTGCCCTGATTGCAGCAACTCAACAACCGGATGGTTTGAGTGTGCTGGGTTTTTTACAAGCTTATCCAGCGGAGACGGTGACGATTGAGGGGAGTTCGGCGATCGCCCTCGCCTCGCAAATGAATCTACCCTACTGGCAAAGTCAGGCACTCAGTTCGGTGCTGGAGCGTGAATTGACCGTGTCCGTTGACCCGGCTACTACTGCTGCAACGGCATCTCCCATCCCAACTGACTTTGATCCCAGCCTTGCGGGTAACCAGTGGGTGCGCCAACAAACCTTGATGTTTCGCGACTACAATCGCAGCCGCACTATTCCCGTTGATTTGTATTGGAGCCGTCGCACAACGGGTCCCCTGGTGGTGTTGTCCCACGGGTTTGGAGCCGATCGCCGCTTTTTGGGCTACCTGGCACATCATCTCGCCTCTCATGGGTTTGCTGTCGCTGCCCTGGAGCACCCCGCCAGCAACGTCACCTGGTTGACCGAAATTACAGCAGGGCAGTCCTCCCCTGAGGGGTTTAGCGATATCCTGCCCGCAAGCGAGTTTATCGATCGCCCCCAGGATGTCACCTTTTTGTTAAACGAGCTAGAACGGCTCAACCGCCATTCCACCATCCTGCGGGGCAAGCTCAACACCGATCAGGTGGTAGTGTTGGGGCACTCCCTGGGTGGCTACACAGCTCTAGCTCTGGCAGGGGCAGAACTCGATCTCGATCGCCTGCGTCAGTTTTGTGACAGCCTGGGAGCCGTAGGGCTGTCTCCGGCAGATTGGCTGCAATGCACCGCAACTGACTTACCCGAAACAGGTCGCCTCAACCTGCGAGACGAACGAGTGGTGCAGGTAATTGCCCTCAACCCAGTGATTGGGCATTTGTTTAATGATGAAAGCCTGCGCCATCTTTCAACCCCCATCATGATTCTCTCTGGCACTGATGACGCCATTACTCCAGCGGTGAGTCAGCAATTGCTGCCCTTTGCTCAGTTGCAATCCCCTAAATATCTATTAACGGCGATCGGTGGCACCCATCTCAGCATTGGGGACCCAGCTAATTTGAACTATGCCCTCACCAACAGTCTCTTCGTTCGAGAGCGTCCTGGAGAGGAGACAGAAGCCCTGCGCTATCTCCTCCGAGCCACCAGTCTGGCGTTTATTAAGCAACTCACCCCAGAAGCAGAGCGGTATAGACCCTTTTTAACCTCTGCCTATGCTCAGTCTTTTTCAACTCCAACGCTGCAACTACGTCTCAACTCAGAGTTACCCCCTAATCTGTCTAACTGGCTCAAAATGGCAGCCCTGCCATTGGAACAACTCGTCTCCAGTTCATTGCAAAAGCAATCAAACGCACAATTGCACGCCCAAAACGACTCCAATTTTTATGAGTTACTAAAGCGGCTACCCGTGGTGATGTTTATTCTGCCGGGGAATTTCTCACTGTTGAGAAATCAGTTATCTAAGCCCAATCGCCGCAAAAAGCAGGAAAAATAGATCGTCACTCCCTGTGCCAACTCCCAACTCCTTCTGACCTCCACCTTCCGCCTTTTGGTATATTTGCTCTTATTCACTGACCTAACAGGGAGGTCTACTGTGAATCTTTTAGACACTGTTCAAAGCCAACCTGCTTATATTTTGTGGTTGTTGGCAGGGTTGATGTTTTTAGGCATTGCGATGCTGGCGTTTGAGCCGACGATTGTCGCGTTTGGCTTTGCTGCTATCATCACGGGGATCGCGGCTATTTCAGTGAGAGAGTTTAGTATTCAATTGCTGATTTGGGGCGTTTTGAGCGTGTCGCTGGCGATCGTGCTACGGGGATTTGTCCCCCGACACTCTAAGGATTTGGGACCTGTGACCCAGGCATCGGTATCTCAAACCATTCCCCCCGGAGGCGTGGGGGAGGTCACCTATGAGGGGTCTTATTGGACTGCCCGCTGTCAGATCTCAGATGTGGCGATCGCCGTTGGGCAAATCGTGCAAGTAGTGGGGCGACAGGGCAACACTCTGATTGTTCTGCCAACTCAATCCCCCAATGACACGTATAATCGGACAGCTTAAGCTACATTTAAAGTCAACAGTCAGATTAAAATCAAATCGCTAGATTAGTAGTACAAAGCATTTGCTTCAAGTTAGGCAAAACCTGGTTTTAACAGGATATATCTGCTTATGATAGAGTCCATCTTCGCCGCGATCGCCCTTCTAATCATTGGTTACACCGTCGGCTCCGTCAAAATTATCAATCAGGGTAACGAAGCCTTAGTGGAGCGATTGGGGCGTTATCATCGCAAACTCGTGCCCGGGTTAAACTTTATCGTTCCCTTCTTAGACACAATCGTTTTAGAAGAGTCGATGCGGGAACGAGTACTCGACACGCAACCGCAGGAAGCCATTACCAAAGACAACGTATCCGTGACGGTGGATGCGGTGATGTATTGGCGGATTTTGCAGTTAGAACGCACCTACTACGCGGTTGAAGATGTCGAAGAGGCACTGCGAAACCTGGTGACAACGACTCTGCGATCGGAGATTGGGCGAATGCAACTGGCGCAAACCTTTTATTCTCGCTCTGAAATCAACCATGCTTTGCTGCAACAACTTGACGATGCCACCGCAACCTGGGGTGTGAAAGTCACGCGGGTTGAAGTGGAAAACATCTCTCCCGCCAAGTCAGTGTTGGATGCGATGGAGTTGGAACGAGCCGCAGAAAGTAAGAAGAAAGCGGCAATTTCTGAAGCGGAAGGTAAAAAACGGGCAGCGATCGAAGAGGCAGAAGGTACAGTGCAATCGATGAAAATGATCTCGGAGGCACTCAGAGCACAGTCTAACAGTCAGGATATTCTTCGCTATCTGGTTGCTCAACGCTACGTCGAGGCTAACTATCGCCTGGGCGAAAGCACCAACTCCAAAATCATCTTTATGGATCCTAAAGCCTTGACGGAAGCTCTGGGCGAATTGATGAATGACCCAAGCACAGAGCACAACAACAATAGCAAGCAAGGGAATGAATGATCGAACCTGACTCATCGCCTTTAGATGCAGACATCACCCCTGAGCAGATCGATGAACGGCTACAATTTCTGCCGATTTTTGAATAGCCCGGTCGCAGAGCGATCGCCCAATTCCTGATGCTGAGCCATGGAATATGTGTGGCAAAACACTTGCTCACAATTTGGATGCTCTAGATGAGGTCGCCAACCGCTTGAATCTGCAATCCTTAACGCAGATGATCAGCACTAGCGAAGAAGATCTGGATGATTTATTAGATGAACCAATAGAGGAACCTCTTGAAGAAGCCTGGTTTTCTCCACAAGTTGGGCTAGCTACCGTCAATGCACTTAGCGGTTTTGTCAAGGAACATCCTGACCAGTTTGATCAAACTCCTCAGCTACTGGAAGATTTAGCCGGAGTCAAACACTACCTTGAGTTAGCTGGGCAACGTTTAGTGAGTACTGCTATACCAGACGTTGTGTTAGGGAAATTGGTTACGACAAAGGTAATACCGATTTCATGTTGGATTGTGGCAGATCACTGGGTAGGGGCGTTTCGCGAAACGCCCTTACGAAATCATGTGCAGCGAAGCCAATTCAAATTGATGTAAGGTTGGCAATACCCACCCTACACAACGAGTTTTCAGATAGATTCTGAGGATCGTGGATTTAATCAATCCGTAAATAGTAGGGACGAGAGCAGATCAATCGGCATCCTACAGGGGATTTGACGACAAAACCCGCCCCTACCCGATATCGAACTTATTCAATTTCCGTTTCTAAGGGGTTGCACCACCAGAAACACTTGAAATCAGGAACAACAAGAAAACAACGACAGAGCTAGCGATCAGCACAGCAGAAACATTAGCCCAGTTAGCACGCTGCAAAAAGGTTTCCAGGTCAAATCGCTCAAACTGAGTAAACAAGCCATCGGCTCCCGGTCCTGTCCATCCGCCTCTGTAGCTGACTTTAGGTAACCTGTCACGATAATCCGCACCATAACGCGCCATGCGAGCAAAGGGTAGATCCCCCTGAATCCGCTGGGGTAGGATGCGTCGCCGCTGAAAAGGAACTGTGTTGTCTCCAAAGGTTGCTTGATATTCCTCGCTGTTGAGCAGGTCATCAATGAACCCATTCAACCCTTTGGTTGCAAGCACAATCGACCATGCCAGTTTCTCGCGATCGCTGTAAACCTCACGCCCCAGTATGCGTTGGATACACATTTGTACGAACCGATAATTATTGTTGGTGTTGTAATTGTGCGATCGAAACACCTCTGACGTTGCCAACCCACGAATGAACTTCTTAACCGTGATTTGACCTGCTCTGAGTTGAGACTCTAAGGCAACTTGACGGCTGCTTGCTGTCATTTGTTGTTCATTAAAAATTTGTCGGTAAGCTGCCGTAATAAGGACATCCAGATCTGAAGGAGACGATAGGCTATCGGTGGTAAAAATTCTGGGCTGTTCATCTCCCGGAACCTCAAAACCTGCTACTCGTTGATTTTGAGAGGAAGGGACATACTCTAGTAAAGGAATAGTCATAGATTATTTCTCACTCCTGTTGCGAGTTCAAAAATGCCAACTTTACAGCAGCCAAAAAGATGGTTAGAAAGGAGTACAGAAGTAAGGCTCTGTCAGGCGCGATCGCGACACACCCCGTTGTCCTAACCAGGTCGATGGTTACTGTTTTGATGGTTACGGTATGCCTATGGGTAAATTAAATAGGCATAGCCATTCGAGCAATAAACAAAGTGCTGATTTTAATCTGGGTTGATTATTCCAAGTCAATTTATAAACTTGGATAAACTCCAGAGTAGAGGATTTAGTTAACCTCCTTTCTGAGGGTTAATAATCTGTAATTCGGCTAAGATAGCTCTGGCTTATGCCAGACGTTGTGTTAGTGAGATTGGTTATGACAATTGCGGTGATTCCCATCTCTGACTTCGTGGTTAGAGAAGCTGAAACCAGAGCCGTTAACCTCTTTAATAATTTTGACGATCCGCGCACGACCGGATTGGTAGCACGGTTTGAACTGTACAACACTGCTTTTGCGGGTGGGGTCACTCAGGTATTGCTATTTGACCAGGCAGGCGCAGGGGCACCGCTCACCGTGCAGAATTTTCGCAACTACGTCAACGACGGTGACTACACCAACTCCATCATTCATCGGTCAGTACCGGGATTTGTCGTTCAGGGAGGTGGGTTTACTGTCAATGGACTCAGTACCGTCCTGGCACAAAATCCTAACAGTGGTGCAGCGGCGATCGGAGTGATTCCGACAGATCCCCCCGTGCCGAATGAGTTTGGTGCCAACCGCTCGAACGTGAGAGGTACGATCGCCATGGCAAAGTTGGGCAATGATCCAAACAGTGCCACTAGCCAATGGTTCTTTAACTTGGCGGATAACTCAGGTGGAGGTCCCAGCTTAGACAGCCAAAACGGCGGGTTTACGGTGTTTGGTCAGGTGTTAGGAGCATCTGATCTGGCAGTGCTCGATGCGATCGCCACTGCTCCTCAGTTCAATGGAGTTAGCTTCTTCGGTCAATCTGCATTTACCAATTTGCCTTTGACCAATTTTAATCCTCCCACAACACCCGTCAATTCACTGACCGACGACAATTTCATTCGCTATCGCAGCATCACTATTTCTCGGTTTAATGAGTTGCAATTTGAGATTGTCAACAACTCAAACCCTGGCTTAGTCAATGCCAGCATCAGCAACAATCAACTGCTGCTGAGTGCGGCAACAGGTCAACGGGGAACGGCTACTCTGACTGTCCGCGCTACCAATCTGCTAGGAGAAACAATAGAAGACACCTTTTCAGTTGGCATTGGTAACACACCTACAGCAGCGGCTGACATCTTGGAAGGAACCACTGGCAATGATGTGCTTAATGGATTGAGTGGTAACGATCGCATTTCAGGACTGAGCGGTAGCGATCGCCTGCTTGGCCTAACTGGATCAGACACGTTGTTGGGTGGCGCAGGGAACGATACGTTGCAGGGTGGCGTTGGCAACGATGTTATGGATGGCGGGATTGGCAACGACCGCATTGAAGGGGGCGCAGGTAGAGACCGGATTACCACTGGAGCAGGACGAGACACCATCGCCGTTGGTCTGCGAGAGGGAGTAGACACCGTCCGAGACTTCAGTGATCGGCGCGATCGCATTGACCTGACAGGACGATTATCTTTTGGGCAACTCACAATTCGACAAAGTGGCAGAAATGCTCTCGTTGGAGTGGGTGGAACTACGCTTTTAGTGCTGCAAAACGTTAATGCTGACACGCTAACTCGAGCAGATTTTATTTAGGGCAGGGTGCAAGAGCTTTGATCCGTTCGGTGACCTCACGTTCGATGACCTCAGTAACAGCGTGAGTGGTGCAACCGAACGGTGGAGCTTCTGTTTGGGGCTTTGCCCCTGCACCTTAACCTAATGTTAGTTAGCTTTACAGAAAATTTAAGAAATAGTTAACTGCTCTCAGTAATTACCGCAAAAGTTAACGCATTCCTTGTTTTAGAAGCTTTATGTATGAGAAGGAGCAGTTTGGTTGCTCTTCATCAATCCAACCTTACCGCTTGAAGCTTCTTATTCCTTCAGAAGCCCCAAAACATGGCTACACGGCGTCTTGAGCCTTTTGAGGTTGCTTTGAAGGTCGCTTTCATAAGATCCATGTGCGGGTTAATACAACCGGATCATTATGTAAATATTTGGTTAAGCTCTGGAAAAATGGATCGTATTTTTTCGTAGTTAATTTATTGTTTCCACAGAGGGTATTAACCCGATGGAATTGACAAGACGGTTGAGCAAAACCCAATTACATTTCTCTATCGCTATTAGATTTCTCTTTATCTGTTGGTTGTAGTGTTTAGCGTAAGGGTATAACTCTATCCACCTGTTTTAACAGTCATAAAAGTTACTATAACCCTCTTTAATCACGTTGGATGGAGAGTATTTTTCCGAAAACCTTCTAGCTTCTAGCTAGGAATGTACTTATGGAGGCTCTGCCTCCAACCGTTGCTTTAGGAGGCAGAGCCTCCGTCACTCCATTTCCAAGCTCCTGCTTGGAAACAAGGTCTGTATGAGATTTGTTTACAAAGAGAGTGACAGAAGAGGGATAAGCCGCAGCGATCGCACTCGTTGAGGAAGCCATTTATCACAGCAAAATCATTGTTTATTAATTAACCTTACAGAGGTTATTTTGTCATGAATTACTCTAAGCCTCGTGTCAGCATTGGTATGCCCGTTTATAACGGTGAACGATTTATCAAACAAGCTTTAGACTCACTTTTAGCTCAAACTTTTACTGATTTTGAACTCATTATTTCAGATAACGCTTCTACTGATGGAACAGAAGCTATTTGCAGGAAGTATGCTGCAAAGGATTCAAGAATCCGTTATTACCGCAACCTTCAAAACATTGGTGGGACTCGTAATTTCAATCAAGCTTTTCATTTAGCTCGCGGAGAATACTTCAAGTGGGCGGCTCACGATGATGTGTGTGAACCAACTTTTTTAGAACGTTGTATCGAAGTTCTCGACAAAGATCCGTCTATTGTTTTGTGCCATTCCAAAACAGTTGTGATTGATCACACAAACAGACACATCCTTAATAAAATGCTTGATCCAGCGCGAAATCTTGATTCGATCAAGCCATCAAAGCGATATCACAATATCTTAATCAAAACGTTTTGGAGCTATGAGGCGTTTGGGTTAATTCGTGCGGATGTTCTACGGAAAACCTGCCTGCATGGTAGTTATCACGGCTCCGATCGCGTTTTATTAGCAGAATTGAGTTTGCGAGGTCGGTTTGCTGAAATTCCAGAGACGCTATTTTTGAGACGGTGTCACCCTAATCAAGGCAGTAGCTTAAAGTCTAAAAAGGCACGTAATTCCTGGCTCAATCCACAAAACAGCATTAAAGCCCTTCGCCTACCAATCCTTCGCGGTACGATTGGCTACTTTGGAGCTATCTTTAAAGCTCCTTTAACCTTGCAAGAGAGAGTAGATGCCCTACAGGTTCTCTCACAATATCTGTTTAAGTCTTGCAAGTTGAAGATACAGCGAATAAGGCGCAAATCTAAAAAGACTTACAAGGATGTTCAAAGCAGTAGCGTTTTGCAAAAGCAAGAAACTGTACTGGTAGAATCACAATCAGATTATGTTCAAGTTAATCCTATTCAGGTTAATCCTGCTGAGGTTAATTAAACCAATAGCACTGATGTAAAAGGAATGGTTTTGAGGAAAGAATGTGTTGCAACCAATGGGACACATTCTTTCCTGTATCAGTTCTAAAGCGATCGTGAAACCTACTCTTTCATTCGTCATTCATCATTTGTGTATGATTAGCAACAATCGACTATTGACCAATGACAAATGACCACTGACCATATCTCAGACTTCTTCACGAATTAGATAGGATGGCTATAGTATTTTTTAGTAATCCTGGGCAGCACCTCCCTTACCAGAGGGACGAGGCTCCTCGATCTCAACATCTTCGCCCTTAATTTGCTTAAAGAAATCCTTTGTACTTTCGGGCAGCGGTTGATCAAGATTCAACTTTTCACGGACGTTCTCTAACAAACCTCCTGCATTATCTCCATCCGCTTCAACCCTGACTCGGTCTGGTTCTGAGTAAGTACGGGTAGGCTTTGCACCCTGATCCACTTGATAACTGCGAGCTTCTGGTGTTACTGATTCAGCAAAAGCAGGCTGTTCATAACTCATTACTCCTAATACAGTGCTGACTAAAACTGTCATTGCCAAGAATGCAGTGGCGATCGCACGACGTAATGATTTAATCCACAGTTTCGATATAAATCTGCTCATAAAAAATCCTCAATTGGGCTAAGTTATTGTTGTGTGTTTGTGGGAACTAAGACATCGATCCAAAGGCAGAAGGGGAAGATGAGTCAGTAGTTAGTGGTCAATGGTCAGTAGTCAGTAGTTAGTGGTCAATGGTCAATGGTTAAGTCAATGGTCAATGGTCAATGGTCAATGGTTAAGTCAATGGTCAATGGTCAATGGTCAATGGTTAAGTCAATGGTCAATAGTCAATAGTCAATGGTCAATAATGGTATTAGTGGTTGAATTGACACTTGATTGAGTGTTTGTATGACCGATTTTGCCCAGTGGATTCCACAACAAACAAACGACGGATCATTCACCTTTTTTTCAGAGGAGTTTGGTGAAGCCTTTCACAGTCGAGAGGGAGCTAAAGCCGAAGCCTTTCAGAAGTTTGCAACAGCAACAGATTTGGCGACTAAAGCCCAACAAGGTTCCTTGCGTTTGTTAGACGTGTGTTATGGGTTGGGTTACAACACGGCGGCAGCACTGGAGCTAATCTGGCAGATCAATCCGAGTTGTCAGGTTGAGGTCTACGGATTGGAATTAGATGAAACTGTACCCAGAGCCGCGATCGCCCCTCCATTGATTGATAGTTGGTCTTCTGAGGTGCAGGAGATTCTCAAAGCGATCGCCCTTGAGCATCACTGCACGACTCCTCGTCTCACAGCTACTGTACTGATTGGGGATGCCCGATACACGATTCAATCCTTAAGTGACTCAGGGTTTCAAGCTGAGGCAATTTTCTTTGACCCGTTTTCACCGCGTCGCTGCCCGCAGTTGTGGACAGTAGAGTTTTTTACTCAGGTAGCTCGCTGTTTGTCACCGACGGGCAAGTTAGCCACCTACTCGCGATCGGCATCGGTGCGATCGGCAATGATCGCAGCAGGATTGCACATCGGCACGATTCCCCTGTTGCATTCTCGTGCGTCTCATGAGTGGTCACAGGGAACCGTCGGTAGCTTTGGTGCTCAGACCCTACATCCCCTATCGCCGATGGAACAGGAGCACTTACAAACCCGTGCAGCCATTCCCTATCGCGATCCTCAGTTAAACGATCCGGCAGTGGTGATTTTGGAACGACACCATCAGGAACAACAGCGATCACAACGGGAATCAACGTCCAGTTGGCGACGACGTTGGGGAATTCATTAGGCTGTAATCATGACTCAAGTTTATAAGCCTACAAAAGACGAAATTCGCGCCGCAATGAACAAGACCATGTCTGACATCATTGCCCCTGATTTGCGCGTGTTGTTTTGTGGCATCAACCCCAGTTCATACAGCGCAGCCGTGGGGCACCACTTTGCCCGTCCCGGCAATCGCTTCTGGCGCACGTTGCATCACGCAGGCTTTGCAGACTATCTTGTAGGGGCGGTTTTAACTGCTGCCATGTCCTCCTCACACAACTCCGGCTCAATGATACATTCGAGTGCTGTATCCCTCTCGTTTGCCGTCATTGGGTTGATGAAGAAATCCCCTGTCTGAGGCGGCAAGGTGGGGTCAAGCAACAATTCCATGATGGTTCTGACCATACCCGCCAGAGGAATTGCCAAAATCACCCCCAGCAGACCTCCAACTCTGGCTCCTAAAAGCAGTGTAGCAAGGACGATCGCCGGGCTAAGTCCCGTTAAATTTCCTAACAATCGGGGTGCCAGAAGATTGTCTTTAACCTGTTGCAGGGCGATCGCCGCTCCCACAACCTGCACTGCCAACCACCAGTCAATAAACGCCACCAAAACACCAACTGTGACGATTCCCAGAGTCGCCCCAATAAAGGGAATTACCTCCATCAAGCCGATGAAAATGGCAAAGACCAGGAAAAACGGCACTTGCAACAACGAAAAGGCGATCGACAGCGTCACCGCCATAAACAACCCCAGCAACAGTTGTCCTGAAAAGAAGCGTTGCAGATTACGGCGAAATGACTCTGTGAGAAAATCTCGAATCGGCGGTGAAAAGAAGCTAGTCACCCCATTCCATAACCGCTCCCCATCCAGCAGCATATAGAACGAGATCACCAAAATCAAAATCAGATCAACAACCCAATTAAACGTGCCAACCAATAGCCCTAGCCCACGAGTGGCGATCGTCTCTGCCTGCTCTTGAAGCTGGGTGAGAATCTGCTGTTGTAACAGTGGCACTGCAAATTTAACTTGATGCGCTTTGCTCCAATCTTGAAACTCGGTCAACTGCTGCTGTCCAGAGGCGATCAGAGCGGGCAGATTGGTGATGAGCTGTTGAGCTTGATTAAGCACAGGAGGGGCGATCGTCACTCCAATCAATCCAACAATGATCCCAGCTGAGATGTAGACAACCCCAACCGCTAACCCACGAGGCATGAGCGATCGCAGCGTTTTGACGGGATAGTTTAACAAGAAGGCAATTAACCCTGCTGTCACTAAAATGCTGATAAGCTCGCTGAAGTAACTCAAAGCGTTGAGCATCATCCAACCTGTGAGCAAAATCAGCACCCAGGTAATCAGTATTCGTTGTAACGGTGTAAACAGACGATCCATGACCCTTATCGCTCTGCTCAGGGGGAATAAATCTACAGTCAGAGCCTAAATTCCAGACTAACAGGGGCAGTCCGATTTCGGGATAAGGCTTAGGAGGGAGTTTACGGTCATGTTCAGATTTCCGATCAGTGACTGTATGGCACCCCCCTAGATCCCTCAAGACCTCTAGCCCGTCGTTCTACGGACGTGATCGAGAATCTGCTGTTTTCGCTCAGGTGAACCAGAGTAAACGTCTTTGTTGAACGTTCCTTTGCTGCGAGCCACATGCTCCATAATGCGCTTCTTGCGATCGTCTGCTTCAGCCATAGTGATCAACCTAAATTGTAAAGTTATGTATCTTCTATTATGTCGCTAAATTCTCACAGGCTTAGCGAGTCTAATCTTCAGTATTGATTAACATCTACCGCTGCGGTTTCAACCGCCAACATCCTGATCCCGATTCACGTTATCAGCATTACCGTCCGCGAGTTACACCCAGTTGATGTTGTAGCTTGAGCTCGCGCCATAATTGCGACCCGGTAATTTCACCCTTGAGCAGTTGTTGATAGCGTTGAACGGTGCGCTTGACCTGCTCTGGAGATTCATTCACAAACTCAATGCGAAACTGCCGCAATCCCAGATTTTGCAACCGTTGCACATACTCTGCTCCGGTTTGAGCCGTGCCATTAAAGACCGTATTACGGCATCCCGCATCGGCGTGAAGGACGTGTTCTACTCCAGTGCGATCGCGCAGCGTTACCTCGTGGTTCTCGCAGGGGCGACCACAATTCGTAAAATCAGTGCCTGTTGATAAAAAGGCACAGAAGACGCAGTGTTCCATGTGAAACATGGGCATGTGCTGATGCACCGTCACCTCAAACCAATCTGGGGAACAGTGGCTTAGCAATGCCTCTAACTGGGTAATGTTGAGGTCATAGGAAGCCGTTAACCGTTCTAACCCAAACTGTTTAAAGTGAACCGCGGTCAGTGGGTTAGCGACATTGAGTGAAAAGTCACCTATGCAGCGATTGTCTTTAAAGAATTGCAGGTGATCGTAGTTACGAATTAGATAGCCGTCGGCATTACAAGATTGCACTTGCTGCAAAATCCAGTTCTCGCCCGGTTTCGTGATGCGCGGTGGAGCAACCCAAATCGATTGTCCCTGTCCTTGTTGCCGGACTAAATTCACTGCCTCTCGATAGGCGCGTGGGTCTTCAAATTCGCAGTACAGGGTTTGAATGTCAGATTTGAGGGCAGCGTCGAGTTGCGAGAGATTGCGAACTAAAACGATCAGGGAGTGGGGAGCAGGGAGTAAGGAGTGGGGAGTGGGGAGTGGCACAGATGCGATTAATCGCGTCTGTACAGGAGGGTTTGTAGGGAGGAGGTCTGTCCAGGTGGCGGATGGTTGCAGTTGCCAGCGATGCGGTTGGATGCGGGCTTGTTCCAGTCGCTCGACCATGTCTCGACGCAGACGGTTTAACTCACTGATGGGCAACATGGCTGCTGCGGTGAGGTGGTTGGTCAACCTTTCTAACCGAAAGGGAGTATTTCCCAAGCGGCTGAGTTGTTCCTGTAACCGTTCGGTAGTGAGCGGCTTGGTGTGTGCTTCCACGAGGGGCATGGTGGAGTCGAGTTGAATGATGTGTCCCTGTTCATCGCGGGCAATCAGGGTCAGGGGATGCCCAATATCGCCATGAACCTCAATTGAGATGGGTCGTTGAAATTGCGGTGTGTCACCTGCGTAGCTCTGACGTAATTGGCGATCGAGTTCGGGGTCACTCGTTTTCCAGAGGCGATCGCCCACATGGATGCGGCGCAAATCGAGATCACGTCGCCCAAACTGCAACACGGCTTCATCGTCCTTAAGAACAACGGAGTAAACCCGTCCTCCTTCTTCTTTTTCTGCCGGACGACCCTGATCAAACACCACACCATCGCCAGCTTTGATCGGGGCTTGCACCCGAACCGTGATTTGCTCTTTATGAATGCGGGTTACCTCACCCACATACACACCCCGTTTTTTGCCAAAGCGAGCATGAACCAGCGTTTGGTTATCAATTCCCTGAAACCATCCGGTGTGCAACCCTCGCGAAAATGCCATTTCCAGGTCGTAACGTTGCTGGTCGCTCACCTGATGGGGTTGCGATCGCAATCGGTCGAGGGCTTGCCGATAGATGCGCGTCACGTTTGCCACATACTCCGGGGCTTTGAGCCGACCTTCAATTTTCAGGGAAACAACCCCGGCTTGCACCAGTTCGGGTAATACGTCCAATCCTGCTAAATCCTGGGGGCTGAGCAAATACTGGCGATCGCCCAGATCCACCGTTTCGCCATCTGCAATCAGGTCATAGGTCATACGACACGCTTGGGCGCATTCTCCCCGGTTTGCCGATCGCCCACCCAATGCCTCACTGGTCAGACATTGTCCCGAATAGGCAACACACAACGCCCCATGCACAAACACTTCTAACGGCAGAGCGGTATCGCGATCGCTTAACTGCTGCTGAATCTTGTTGATCTCCTTCAGGGAGCACTCCCGCGCCAACACGACTAACTGACACCCAAGCGATCGCACGAACTCAACACCCGCCGCACTCGTCACGGTCATCTGAGTTGAGGCATGAATCGGAAAATCAGGCGACAGATGACGAATCAAGCGACAAATTCCTACATCTTGGACAATTACGGCGTCTACCCCAGCCGCGATAATCTCACGCAGATATTGCTCCGCCTCAGTCAACTCGTTTGTAAAAACCAACGTATTGAGTGTGACGTATCCCTTGACCCCTCGCTGATGCAAAAACGCCATCAATTCTGGCAGATCTGCCGTTGTGAAGTTTTGTGCCCGCATTCGCGCATTAAAGCGATCGAGTCCAAAGTAGATCGCATCTGCTCCATTCTCCACAGCGGCTTTAGCACACTCCCAGTTGCCCGCTGGAGCAAGTAGCTCTGGCAGGGAGTGAATGGAGTCAGGTCGGGTTGCAGATGCTTGGGATGGCTCAGAAATCATACGGCAGACGGCAAAAAGCGGAGATTGGTTCACCTCTACAACCCTAGCTTAAAGGGGATGGGGTGTGGAAAATAAGGGAGTAGGGAATGGGGAGTGGAGAGTGGGGAGAGTGGGAATGAAGACATCTGGTAGGGGCGTTTCGTGAAACGCCCTTAACCCAGGAGTCATCCGTGAAAAGTTCCTCAGTCCACGTCTTCAATGGCTCCCAGAGCTTTGAGTGATGTTTTTTGAGCATCGGTTAGTCCGGTCAATCCGGTGATCTTCATCCCTTCGTAGGGGCGATCGCTCCTCAAAATTTTCAAACAGTTCTGGGTCTTAACATCCCAAATGCGGATGGTTTCATCATCACTGCCACTCACCAAAATCTGTCCGTCTAGACTGAAAGCAATAGACATCAGCCAGTGTTGATGTCCTTTCAGAACATGCAGCAATTCCCCAGTGTTAATGTCCCAACAGCGGGCGATGCAATCGATGCCTCCACTGGCGAGCGTCTGTCCATCCGGGCTAAAGGCAATGCTACGAATCGAGCCAACGTGACCAACTAAGGATGTCAACAGGGTTCCAGTTTCAGGGTTCCAGAGTTTAATCAAGCCATCTTCTCCGGCACTGGCTAGCAGCAATCGGCTCTCGGAATGAGCGTGATTCATCGGACTGAATGCCACCGTCCGAACTAAATCAGCGTGCCCCTCTAACGTCTGCAAAGTTATGCCTGTATCAGCATCTAGCAAGACAATCGTGCCATTGGCGGTTCCGGCTGCAATCAACTGTCCATCAGGACTAAAGGCGATCGCCCGAATCAGGTTTCCAGGCAACGTTACTTGCCAAATGGTTTTGCCCGATGTTGTATCCCAAAGCCGAATCGAACAGTCTGAACTGCCACTCACCAGGGTTTTTGCACTGGAACCAAAGGCAACCGTCCAGACCCAATCTTGATGGTTGAAAACATTCAAACACTGTCCCGTCTGCACATCCCACAAACGAACGGTTTTATCTCCAGCACTGCTGGCGAGGAACTTTCCATCGGGGCTAAAGGCGATCGCCCAGATCCAGCCCGTATGCCCTTGAAGGGTTTTGCTTGGCTGCCCTTTTTGGATATCCCACAGGCGCACCATCTTATCAACTCCTCCGCTAGCGATAACCAGGGAATTGAGATCAGTTTTGGGTGACTCGTGTGACTGCAAAGCAGGTTGAGTTGGAGCGATCGCCACCGTGTAAATTTGGCTGGTATAGCCCTGGAGGGTTCGCAGGGTTTGACCTGTGCTGACATCCCACAATCGCAGGGTCTGGTCAGAACTGCCACTGGCGATCGTGTTGCCGTCAGGACTGAAGGCAACCGACCAGATCCGGTGACGATGCCCTTGAAATACTTTCAGACAGTGACCTGTAGATATCTCCCACAGCCATAGGGTTTGGTCTTCATGGTTGGTGAGAATCGTTTGCCCATCCGGTGCAACCTTAACGAAATAGACGGGGGATAACAATCCTTCAATGGTTCTAATGCAGTCGCCTGTGGACACATCCCAGACTTTAAGCGTTTGATCAGCACTCGCACTGATTAAATGCTGACCCTCTGGGCTAAACGCTGTGGCAAAGATAGTATCGGTGTGCCCCTCAAACGTCCGTACAGGCTGATCCGATCGCCAAGTCCACAACAAAATCGTATGCTCTGGAGTGCTACTGACTAACCTGTCAAGGTTGGGGCTAATTGTGACTGAGTGTTGCCAATTCCACTGTTGGGTCATCTGATGAGTAGCACGGCTAGATGTCGGATAAATGAGCTGGCGATCGCTCATCAAAACCTGTAATAACTGCCCCGTTTGAGCATCCCACTGGCGAATGGTGCGATCGTCTCCGGCACTGACAATGGTTTGCCCATCGGGGCTAAAGGCAAGTAAGCGCACTCCCCACCCCGTATGTCCCTCCAGTGTGCAGAGGCAGTTTCCAGTTGCCACATCCCACACTCGAATCAGTACTTCATCACCACCACTGACCAACCGTGTCCCATCGGGGCTAAAGGCAAGACTCCAAATCCAGTTAGTGTGACCAGCCCACGTCACAATTTGCTGACCATCACTCACCCGCCAAAGACTAATCTCGCCATTGTCATTGCCCGTCGCTAAGAGTTGCTGATTGGGACTGAAAGCAACACACAAAATGGTTCCAAACGGTTGAGCAAAAACAGTTTTTGATAACTGTGAATGAGTTAGATTGACATCGCGAAGCTCCATCTCCTGTAGATAGGCTTGAGAAATGAATAACTCTGAGAAATCATACCCTGTAATGTCTAGTTGCAAGTCATAACAGAGATTGAGTAGGTTACCAGCTCCATAACCCAAGAGTGGATTTTTAGAATGCCGAAGTGTAGTGAGCAAGTCAGAAATTAGACGCTTTTGAGCAACGACTGAGTGATAGTGTTGACGCAGTTGATCTGTAATTGGTTTGATGATCAGTCGTGCTTGACTTTCGCGAATATAGTTTTGAACGGTTGTTTTCAACAGGGCATGACGATTCAATAGAGCAAGTTGCTGAGTTAGCAATTCATCCGTAATACGCTCGATGAAACGGCGAGTGACATACTCCATCACAACGGGCTGTTGTGTATAACGGCTGGCGTTTTTTTCAGATCCCATTCCCGGAGCAGTTTCAATTAGACATCGCCAGGTCAGGCTCTCCAATGCCTCTAAAAGATTGACTCTTGAGACAGGAGGCACGATATCTTGCTGAAGGTCGGCGATCGCCACCCATTCGCGATTGATTGCCAGCCAATACATAATGCTTTGCTCTAAGGGAGGCAGTCGTTCAAATTGCTGATCTAACAGACGACGTAGCCCATTAAACACCCAGGCTTCTTCTTGCAAAAAGGCAGCGATATGACCGTGAAATAAACTTTGAATCGACGAGGCGACAATCTTTAAGGCAAGAGGGCTACACGAATAAAATTCACACAGTTGCCGTTTTTCCGCCTCGGTTCCGATCAGTCCTTTTGCCTCAATCAGGGCTAGTGATGCATCCCAAGAGCCTTGCAGTAGGAGCGATCGCACCGCTAGATGCTCCCCTTCAAATACGGAAATTTCGGCTGGTTTTTCTCGACTGGTGAGGATCAAACAACTTTGATGAGCCGCTTCTCCCAAAACACGAAACAGATCACCGTAAGACTCATAGCCCGGTTGATAATATCCAGCGCGATCGCCCGACTGCATAATGCTTTCCAGGTTATCTAGAACCAGCAGGCAACGATGCGTTCGCAACCAGTGCAATAGCCGCTCAGGCTTGGGTTGAGTGTCTTGCTGATTGGAAAGAAACGGCACTAGATCGGCTAACAGAGTTTCCAGAGGAGGAGCATTACGGAGCGATCGCCAGATGATGTGAGTGAAAGGGTGTAGGGGAGATGGAGTAGAGGGGTAGAGGGGAGATGGAGTAGAGGAACAGCTTGCTAGTTGTTGTGCCACCTTAGCTGCCAACGAACTCTTGCCCATTCCCCCCAATCCCAATAAGGCAATGAGACGACACCGATCTTGGCTAATCCACTGGGTTAAGGTTTCAAGCTCCTGAGTGCGTCCATAAAACTGGCTGACCTCGGGTGCTTCCCCCCAATCGGTCAACGGGATTGAAAGTTGGGCTGTCACGGGTTGAGGAGCAGGGGGTGCGATCGCGATCGGGGTTTCGTTCTGCACGCTGGATATTGGCTCAGATGCAGGTTCCGGAGTAACCGTCGCTTGGCTTATCCACCGTTGAAACACAGTCCGCACATTTTTTTTGCTGATATCGACGGCAAGCACCTCAGCCAGCAGTTGCCACAGTTGCGGTCCGGCGGTGCGACTGAGATAAGTCACTGAGTAGTTGGTTGAGTCAGCAATCTCCTCATAGGTCTGCCCGAACCAAGCCCCCTGCAAAATAGCCGTTTCAACTGGATTCAGATCTCGATCCAGTTTTCGGCGAACGGCTTGATGAGTAATTTCCAAAACCTGGTCAAATTCCATAGATGCAGAGGAAGCAGTCTGGTGCTTGATCAAAGCGAGGTCAGGGGGGTCGGACTATACCAATTTAAGTGGAGAGTTTAACAGGTTTCCACGAAGTTTATGTATTGACAATCCCAAAAAATATGCATCAGGCAGTTGCGATACGAAGTAGCACACGAAGTTTATCTATCGACCCTAACCCTTAGATCTCAGAGACTTGAGACATGAGATGAATGCCTCAACAAACAAAGCACTCACAACAACCTTCAGTCCACATCCTTCATTCCCCACTATTTTCCAGGAGTCTTGTGATGAAACTTCTCTACCTCAACCTGCGTACCCTTTCCCACGAGTTGACCACTAAAGTCGCCCATCCTTATCGATTTTCAATACTGGTGCCTACCCTGCGACGCTGGGGAGAAGCCCTCGTTAATTACCTCGCATCAGGTGATGACATTAAGATCGATACGGTTACGGGGCGATCGGGCGAAACCCACTGGGTGGTCTTTGAGCCGATCAATCGATCGCGTCTTGTTTTCTTCTCAAGAGAAGAGGTTCTCCATTATCTGGAGGATCGCTACCGCTTGTAGGGATACTCATCTAACCCTTCCTTAATTTTTAAGTCGTAGCATATTGAGTTGTTCCAAAGAATTAGCCAGATACGCGCTTCGCATCCGTACCAAGTGCGGGTGCTTCTGGTTTTGTTAAGAGCCTTTACCAGGGTTGATAGTCTTCTTCAAATCCCTATAACCCTTGTCAAATCAATGCTTTTGCCTCCTCACTCCCTATTAGTTCGGTAACCCGTACTCCAAAAGTTAGAGAAATCAGTTGCGATCGCACCCATCCTTCGTTAAATTAGCACTCAGGAGTTGAGAGTGCTAACTCTGCTGATAGCTGGTGATGAGTCACTGGCGGTTGACTAAAGGGTGTGACACGTTGTGACGCCGTTTTTTCTGTGGCTGTTTGACTAATGGACTCGCAGATAGTTTAGCCGCTAGACCTCTTAACCAGACGATCGATTGCAACCTTGTAACAACCTACATTGTTTGGAGAAGTTTTGTATGGCTGCTGTATCTCTAAGCGTTTCTACCGTTAAACCGCTGGGCGATCGCGTTTTTATTAAGGTAAGCGCGTCTGAAGAGAAAACCGCTGGTGGCATCTTGTTGCCCGATACGGCAAAAGAAAAGCCCCAAGTTGGTGAAGTCGTGCAAGTTGGTCCTGGGAAGCGCAACGATGATGGTTCTCGTCAAGAACTAGAAATCAAAGTAGGCGACAAAGTTCTCTATTCCAAGTATGCCGGAACCGATATCAAACTCGGCACCGAAGAATACGTACTGCTCTCTGAAAAAGACATTTTGGCAGTCGTTTCATAGTCATTGGTCAACAGTCAATGGTCAGTAGTCAATAGTTAATAGCTAATAGTTGGTTTTTGAGCCAGCAATTGACAATTGACAATGAACTATTGACGAATGACGGATGGCAACCTGTTCCCTAACTCTCACTGTTTCAACCTTACATCTAACGCTGAATAACTATGGCTAAGCGCATCATTTACAACGAAAACGCTCGTCGTGCTCTCGAAAAAGGAATCGATATTCTGGCTGAAGCGGTTGCGGTAACCCTCGGTCCTAAGGGTCGCAACGTGGTACTAGAGAAGAAGTTTGGTGCTCCTCAGATCGTCAATGACGGTGTCACCATCGCGAAGGAAATCGAACTCGAAGATCACATCGAAAACACTGGCGTTTCCTTGATTCGTCAAGCCGCTTCCAAAACTAACGACGCGGCGGGTGATGGTACCACCACTGCAACTGTATTGGCTCACGCCATCGTTAAAGAAGGTCTGCGGAACGTTGCCGCTGGTGCCAATGCTATCTCCCTGAAGCGTGGTATCGACAAAGCAACCGCTTTCCTGGTTGACAAGATTGCTGAGCACGCTCGCCCTGTTGAAGATTCCAAGGCGATCGCTCAAGTCGGTTCTATCTCGGCGGGTAACGACGAAGAAGTCGGTTCCATGATTGCTGAAGCCATGGAGAAAGTGGGTCGCGAAGGCGTCATCTCCCTGGAAGAAGGCAAGTCCATGACCACTGAGTTAGAAGTGACTGAAGGGATGCGCTTCGACAAAGGCTACATCTCTCCTTACTTCGCCACTGACACTGAGCGCATGGAAGCCGTGTTGGATGAGCCTTTTGTGTTGTTGACCGACAAGAAGATCACCCTCGTTCAAGACCTCGTGCCCGTACTGGAGCAAGTCGCTCGCTCTGGTCGTCCGCTGGTGATCATCGCTGAAGACATCGAGAAAGAAGCGTTGGCTACCCTGGTGGTTAACCGTCTGCGTGGTGTTCTGAATGTGGCTGCTGTGAAGGCTCCTGGCTTTGGCGATCGCCGTAAGGCTATGCTGGAAGACATCGCTGTGTTGACGGGTGGTCAAGTGATCAGCGAAGACACTGGCTTGAAACTCGACAACGTCAAACTCGACATGCTGGGTCGTTCTCGCCGGATCACCCTCACCAAAGACAACACCACCATTGTTGCTGAAGGCAACGAAGCTCAAGTGAAAGCACGTTGTGAGCAAATCCGTCGTCAAATTGAAGAAACTGATTCTTCCTACGACAAAGAGAAGCTGCAAGAGCGTTTGGCTAAGCTCTCTGGCGGTGTTGCCGTTGTGAAAGTCGGTGCGGCAACTGAAACTGAAATGAAAGACCGCAAGCTGCGCCTGGAAGACGCGATCAACGCGACCAAAGCAGCGGTTGAAGAAGGGATCGTTCCCGGTGGTGGCACCACTCTGGCTCACCTCTCCCCCAGCCTGGAAGAGTGGGCTAACAGCAACCTGAAAGCTGAAGAGTTGACAGGTGCGCTGATCGTGGCTCGTGCGCTGGCTGCTCCCCTGAAGCGGATTGCTGAGAACGCGGGTCAGAACGGTGCTGTAATCGCTGAGCGCGTCAAAGAGAAAGACTTCAACGTGGGCTACGATGCCGCTAAAGGTGAATTCGTAGACATGTTCCAGGCTGGTATCGTTGACCCTGCTAAAGTGACTCGTTCTGCTCTGCAAAACGCCGCTTCCATCGCTGGCATGGTGTTGACCACTGAGTGCATCGTGGTTGACAAGCCTGAGCCTAAGGAAGCGGCTGGTGCTGGCGCAGGTGCTGGCATGGGCGGCGGTGACTTCGACTACTAAGAATCACGCAGGTCTATAGAGAAGGGAATCACGATACAGTCCTGATTCCCTGACGACAACAGGCGATCGCTTTCCTGGATGGGGGCGATCGCTTTTTTATTCATAAATGCGGAAGTAGCCAATCTATAGAGCTAAGACAACTGCAAAAGAGCCTGGAGGATAACAGATTCAAAGAAAAAAGGGTAGTGTTTCAGATCTGTTGCTACTAACCCCCGGCTGTCGCCGTCCCCCTTGGTGAGGGGGACTACAGGGGGGCTTACAGAGGTTATCAACAGGTTTGGAACACCACCCGATCGCTCATGTGAGAATCTCCAATACTCATCAATGAGCCTTGATGACTCATCAACGAGTCTCTGATACTCGTTCAAGAAGTTCCAAGCTTGATGGAAGAGGGACGATCGCTCATTCATGAACCTCGATTACTCATTGATGAGGGTTGAACTGCTCATTCACGAGCCTCGGATACTCATTTACGAGCTTTCAAGCTTGATGGAAAAGGGGCGATCGCTCATTGAAGAGTTTCCAATACTCATCCAGCGTGACAAACCCAATGCTTAAACCAAATTGACTTGTGTCAGTCGTCGTTAGAACTGATTGACAACCCATACTCATAACGAGTACGCTTTAAGAAGTGTAACGTTTTGAGTATTGAGGAAAAGTTATGTTGCCGAATCGTGAAGGTCAGAGAGTTCCTAATATCACTTTTCGCACTCGTCAAAACAGCGAATGGGTTAACGTCACCACCGATGAGCTGTTTTCGGGCAAAACTGTGATTGTCTTTTCATTGCCAGGAGCTTTCACGCCGACCTGCTCCTCAACTCATCTTCCGGGCTACAACGAGTTGGCAGATACCTTCAAGGAAAACGGCGTCGATAGCATCATTTGTATGTCGGTTAATGATGCTTTCGTGATGAATGAGTGGGCAAAAAGTCAGGAAGCTGAGAATATCATTGCGATTCCCGATGGTAATGGCGAATTCACCGAAGGGATGGGAATGCTGGTGGATAAAACAGATTTGGGCTTTGGCAAACGTTCCTGGCGGTATTCCATGCTGGTCAAGGATGGGGTAATCGAAAAGATGTTTATTGAGCCAGAGGAACCCGGCGACCCCTTCAAGGTTTCCGACGCAGAAACAATGCTCAATTACATTAACCCTAAGGCATCTCGCCCTCAGTGTGTGTCGTTGTTCACTAAAGTCGGGTGCCCTTTCTGTGCTCGCGCTAAAACAATGTTGCAGGAGCATGGTCTGGAGTACGAAGAAATTGTTTTAGGAAAAGACGCGACTATTCGTTCTCTAAAGGCGATGACAGGGGCGACAACGGTGCCGCAAGTCTTTATCAATGGCAAGTTAATTGGCGGTTCTGAGGCATTGGCAACCTACTTGGGTGCTTAATCAACTCGACCCGTCGTTTTGAGAATAAACAGAGTTTAGATCCCCAGAGTTCTCAAGATTCTGGGGATCTGATGCGATCGCCCCAATCTTCTTATCAATAGGGCACCTATTTATTTAGACAGGCAAAAAAAGCCACAAATATTCCTCATCAGTTTGTCTGAAACCCGCTCCTGTTCTTAGGTGTAGTCTTTGGGTTAGTTCCTAACATTCTGTATCGGGAGATACGGTGAGACTCATGTCCAGCTTTTATGGTGCATGTATAGCAACTATCGAGACACAAGCGTAAGCCAGGAAGCCCATGAAAAATCACTATTCCGTTGCGATCGTTGGGGGCGGACAGGCGGGTCTGTCCATGAGCTATTGCCTCAATGAGAGAGGGTTTGATCACATCATCTTTGAAAAAAATCAGATTGGGTATTCATGGCGTTCAAAACGGTGGGATTCCTTTTGTTTGGTGACTCCTAACTGGCAGTGTCAACTGCCCGGCTTTGCCTATCCCGGTTCTGATCCACACGGGTTTATGAAAAAGGATGAAATCGTCCAATACATTAAGGACTATGCCGCTTCATTTAATCCGCCTGTGAAGGAAGGCGTTGAGGTCTTGAAAGTCTGTAAGAATGAGACTCAAGGGGTATTTGAGCTAACTACTTCCATTGGAGACTACACAGCGGATCAGGTGGTGATTGCTTCAGGTAGCTATCACCTGCCCAAAATTCCTAAGATTGCAGAACGATTGCCTCGCCACATTGTGCAGCTTCACTCCTCCGACTACAAAAAACCAGAACTTCTGCCAGAGGGAGCCGTACTCGTCGTCGGAACGGGACAATCGGGTTGTCAGATTGCCGAAGATTTACACCTGACAGGCAGGCAGGTTCATTTGTGTGTTGGTAGTGCGCCGCGATCGCCCCGTCGTTATCGAGGTAAAGATGTGGTGGATTGGCTTGACCAGATGGGTTACTACGACCTATCCATCGATGAGCATCCGCAGAAAGAGAAGGTAAGAACTAAAGCCAATCACTATGTCACAGGTCGAGATGGCGGACGTGAGATTGACCTGCGGCAGTTTGCGCTAGAGGGTATGAAACTGCACGGCAGACTCAAGACTATTGACCGGGGCATTTTAGAATTTGCTGATGACCTGAAGCATAACCTGGAGCAGGCGGATGCCGTGGCTGAAAGCATCAAGAAGAGCATTGACGCTTTCATTGAAAAGAATCAAATCGAAGCCCCCCTTGATCCGCCCTATCGGCCTGTGTGGCAACCGGATGAGGAGATCTCAGTGATCGATTGTGAACAGGCAAATATCAGTGCTGTGATCTGGTGTACAGGTTATCAGTCCGACTTTAGTTGGGTTGAGGTGCCTGTGTTTGACGGCAGAGGATATCCTGGTCATGAACGCGGTGTCACTCCGGTGAGAGGCTTGTACTTCCTGGGTCTTCCCTGGCTCTATACCTGGGGTTCTGGACGGTTCTCCGGTGTCGCTAGAGATGCGATGTATCTCGCTGACTACATTGCAGCCCGCAAGAAGACGGCTCAATCCAATGCCTGGAGTGTCATTAATGAGTTTCTGTTGGGGAGCTAGAGCCCTCCTCAGTTGCATTAGCCAGACCCTTACAGAAGGACTTGGCGGTGAATGCGATCGCCTGCGTTATAACTGACCCGCCAGTAGTCGATCTAGCTAAAGGCGCAGGGCAACGATACATCCAAGACCGTATCCCCCACAGATCACTCCTGCAAACATCGCGAATGCAAGCATTTTGCCAAACCTTTGTTCCAAAGAGGGGATGAGGGCGCGAGAAGCTTGCATTCCAAGATAGAAAGCTCCACCAAAAAGCAAGGCTAGTCCTAACCTGATACCAACATGGATTGATGAACTCGGTCTGTAGACAGATATCCATCCCATGAGGCAACTGGCTAGAAAAATCAGGATAAGCGATCGCCAATGTATTGTTTCGTTACTCATTCTGTTGCTAAATTCTGCGATACTTTACGGATTTGTAACGTTTTCTCATGTAGTCTCCTTCGTATCAAGCCTTAAGCCTTGTTCAGCGTACGTTTTGCTGTAACAGCAAAGTTTAATCCTGAAGCTTTCAGTTTAGTCAACACTCGCAAATAATTTGCGGGGCATTGCTTTTCATGCAGTTTTACTTACATCTCTATAACTTCTATGTGGTTTACTCTTAAACTCGATAGTATCGGAGCATTAAATCTACGAAATTTCAACTAATAACTTACACAATTCTGGTGTAGAAAGCTTCTCTGATTACATCTTTGACTGCTGTGTTTTAATTACCCTTTTAAAGCGATATGAAACCTTGTCCTTGTTGTTCTAATGTGATGCTACGCCACATCCAACATCACCAAGTTTACTGGTTCTGCCGGAGTTGTTGGCAATCAATGCCAGCTTTTGATACAGAGCCAGCAAACTCCACCCAAACCCAATTGGGCGTTGCATTACTATCACGATCGCCTCGAAGAGAATATTTTGCATCCCCCATCTCTAAACGAGCAAGATCCCTTGCCAACGTTTAATAAAACGAGATTAGGAATCAGGTGGGCTGATGCATTCCAGATGTTGGCACCCAAACGCTTGAGTCATCATGGCTTGTAAATTGGTAGCGAGTTGGGTGTCAAGGTTAAATGTGTGAGCGATCGCCCCAGTTGGGTTTCGCATCGCCTCTCCAGAATTGGCTTGAGCAACTTGTCGGGCAATCTGTTGAAACTGTGTCCAGGTCAAGTCGCTCTCAACATAGGCTCTTGCCAGGGTGATGACCAGATCCTCATAGTCATTGTCTTCTAGCTTCGTCATCATCCGATGTTCGATGTGAAGCGAATCGTCAAAGCAGTAATACCAGCACTTGGGTTGACGTGCCACAACCGATTGAAACAGGGCTTGTTGTTTAGCCTGGTTCACAGCGCGATCGCCCTCGCTGCACACCATCAACACAGGTGCAGATGTTTTAGTATTGGCTTGTTTAACGACATCCTGAGCAAGTTGTAAAAAGATTCGCAATGCCGGAACGTAAAAGCCTTTATACCCAAAGTTACCGGACGCATTTTTGTTAAACCATTCAAAGTAGATCGGCAACCAGTGAATGAGCCAGTCAAACAAGCGATAACGGCTAGCCAGAAATGGGGTAAATAACAAGGCGCGATCGATTTGTTGAGGATGATTCAGGGCTAACCAGGCAGCTAACGTTCCCCCAGTAGAGAGTCCTCCAACGATCACCTGCTGCCCCAACGACTGTGCAATCTCTAGCCAGTCCAATAGGAACCATTGATATGTATCGATATCTGTGGGGAGTGGGGGTGGGTTGTGGCGATTCCATTCTCCCGCTTGACCATGACCGGGTTGGAGCGGCACTAACACATTGTAGCCAGCTTCAAAAAACGCTTGACCAATGGGATCGAACTGGTAAGGCGCAGCTGTAAACCCATGTAAAAAGAGAAATACTTTAGACGTTTCGTGAGGATGCAAATAAAATCTCGATCGGCAGGCTTCATTTCGCAACGGCAATACCGATTCGTTTTCATGGATTTGCTGGATGAGGGTTGCGATCGATTGAGATATGGCTACCACGCTTAATTTCTATTAAGGAATGAATTTAACTCCAATTGTCTGACTGGGAAGCCCCTTCTCGAATCTAGCTTTCGGCATACAATTTATAGCACAAGATTTATAGCCCTGCCACATCGGTGTCTACACCCCAATGCAGCCAGTCTCTGACTCGGTATATGGAGAAATTGCAAAATTTAAGCATCAAACTCTGTCGCATTTTCAACTTAAAGATATAAAGACCAACCGTTAAAAAAACTGTTTCCTGGGAATCAGGAGCCTGGGAAGAATATTCTATGGTCTGCATCCATTGAGAAACCGTACAAACTTTCGTCCGCCTAGAGTTCGTATAGCTCCAGTGGCAAGTTATCCGGATCTTGGAAAAAGGTAAACCGCTTATTGGTAAATTCGTCTACACGGATGGGTTCTACCTCGATGCCTTTTGCAGTCAGGTCAGCGATCGCCTCATCTAAATTGGGCACTACAAAGGCAAGATGCCGCAGACCACAAGCTTCGGGATACTGTACTCGTTGCGGAGGCTTAGGAAAGGAGAATAGCTCAATTTGAGTGTGGTTGCCGACCTGGAGGTCAAGCTTGTAGGATTGCCGAGCCTCGCGATAGACCTCTCGAATCACTGTGAATCCCAACACATCGACATAAAAGCGTTTGGAGCGGGCGTAATCGGAACAAATAATTGCAATGTGATGAACCCCAGTCGTTTGCATTCTTGATCTCCTACCAATCCTGCGTATTCAGCACTCAACACCTTCATGCTTAATCTTTATACTGTTGAGGCTGTTCTAACATTTGCATTGCCATGCTCAAGCTTACCTTCATTCGGTTAAAGGCTTTAGCAATATCTCCCACTTCATCTTTCGCAGAGTATTCAAACTCAGCCCCCATATCTCCAGTGCTGACCACCTCTGCAACCTGTGCCATGCGACTGAGAGGACGCACAACAAAGCGGCGCAACAGAGCGTTGACAGCAAAAATGGCGATCGCAAACACCACCAACAAAATACTCATGAGTAATAGAAAAGCTTGAGCCGCACTACTAACAACTTGCCGAGCGGGAACAGAAATCATCTGCGCTCCGACAATTTCGTTTAACTGCCAGTTGAAACCATTAGCCTCACCATAACGCTCAATCATACTGGCTGGAGCCGCTGATGGGGTGCTGTGACACTGGAGGCAACTTTGTTCCTTAATCTGAATTGGACGAGCAACGTAAAACAGATTATTGCCTGCTGATTTCCGAAATCCTTGCAGTTCAGAGAGCTTAGGGGAGTTTCTAAACTGCTCGACCACAGTTGTTTCAAATGCATCTGCTTTGTCGCGCAAGTTTGTTGGGTTTAAGGTCGCCTCTTTATAAAAAAATTCTCGATAGGCTGTCTCCTCTCGTAGCTTTTCAAAGACTTCACGAGCCGCATAAGCAGGCACACTCTCCGGCAAAAACTCCTGTTCTAACCGAGGTTCTAGCTCTGGGTTGACCTGAGTGTTGGTGTAGTGCCGCACTGAGTTCATGGTTTGCATTAAAACCAGAGCCTTTGACATCAGCTGATCTTGAGCATTTTGATTCAGCACATAAGCAAAGGCAGTACTACTCAACAACAAACTGCCAAGAAAGACGCTCAGCAACAGCAATGTGAACTTTTTTCCAAGTTTTAAGTTCTTAAACATAGGTGCGCCTCGTGTTGACAGGGATATTAGCCAATACATCCCCAAATCAAATCGTCAGGGAAAATTCACAACAGGAAGTGCACCTTGATTAAGGTCTTGATTAAGGTATTGATTAAGGTATTGTTTTAACCTATCTCTACCCGACAGTCCGTGGATCTTAACAGGATGTGCGCAATTGCTCAGGGAACTTTCCCTGCTCCCTACTCCCTAACTGCCACGAGTTGATAGTGCCATCAAATTGCAGAGCTTATACACGGCTCGTGCTCCTACATTGCCATCCCATTCAGCATCTCCCACTTCTACCAGATCAAAGCCGATGATTTGTCGTCCACTGTGAACCACTTCTCGAAACAAGCAAAACACCTGCTCTAGCTCTAACCCACCCGGCACAGGGGTACCCGTGTTGGGGCAAAGCTTGGGATCGAGTCCATCTACATCAAAGCTGATATAGACCTGAGATGGCAGTTCTGCCACGATTTGTTTGCACAGTTCCAGCCAGGGAATACCTGCATAAAGCTTCTGCTTCAACATGGGGTCATAGTAGGCAGATACCCGTCCATTCAATTGCTGAATCAGGTTCACTTCGTCGTGACAAAGGTCACGGATACCCACCTGCACCAGTTTAGAAATTTGGGGTAGTTGTAGGGCATTAAACATAATCGAAGCGTGGGAATACTGGAACCCCTCGTAGGCATCTCGCAGGTCAGCGTGAGCATCAATGTGGAGAATGCCGAAGTCTGAATAACGTTGTGCCAGTGCTTGCAAAAATCCTAGCGGCACACTGTGATCACCCCCAATCACCGCCACCTGCTTGCCCCGGTTCATTGCTGCCTGGGTTTGCTTAAACAGCCATTGGTTGACGTTGGCACAGGCTTGATTGATCTGCTGAAGTTGCTGCAATAACTCCGGATTTTCCGCAATCGCGTTGCCCTGTTCCAGATAGTCGATGATCTGCGCTGCATTCTGCCGCAATGTTTCGCCTTGCGTCTGGATGTGAGCCGGGATTTCTGCCATGAAGATGCCGTGCTTCCAACCGTCGGGATAGTCGAAGTCAAACACGTCTAATTGTCGGGATGCCTCTAAGATGCGCTGGGGTCCGTTGGCGGTGCCTGCTCCATAGGAGACGGTCACTTCCCAGGGAACGCCAAACACAATTAAGTCGGCAGAGTCATAGTCAAAGGGCAATCCTAATAGGTTGCCATTATCCAGACCGATTCCACTGGGGTTGTAGGTTTGCAGAATTTCTTCGCGGGTAGGCATTGGGGGTAGTAGAGCTAGGGAGGAGTTCTATTTCATTTTGGCATTTTGTTAGGGGGCAGGGGGCAATGGTTAATGGTTAATGGTTAATGGTTAATGGTCAATGGTTAATGGTCAATGGTTAATGGTTAATGGTCAATGGTTAATGGTCAATGGTCAATGGTTAATGGTCAATGGTTAATGGTTAATGGTTAATGGTTAATGGTTAATGGTTAATGGTTAATGGTTAATAGTTAATGGTTAATAGTTAATGGTCAATGGTCAGAATTCCCGGTTTCTAGAAAAGCACGTTAGATTCCTTGTAAGGGGTTTATCAAGAACTCGGGCATCCTCCTTAACCCTACTCCCCACTCCCTATTCCCCACCTCCCTCTCTACTCCTCTACTCCCCATTCCCTCAATCCACAGATGAGTGCTTTAGAATGAGCTAGTGGTCGTGGCTTAGCCAATATTGGCTATTGGTTGCATTTGCAGCTTAGACACGATGTGAGACAATTGGCGGTTACCCCCCTTAGGGGGAAATGCTTCGCACCGCACCTCAAATCAACCGACTTATGTTTCGTGAGGCGACTGTGGACAACTCATTTCTAAGAAAAGGGGAATATGGCTAAAGTTCTCATCATTGGCGCAGGAGGCGTGGGCAATGTTGTTGCCCAAAAGTGTGCTCAGGTCAGCACGGTGTTTTCTGAGATTGTATTGGCGAGTCGAACAAAGCAGAAATGTGATGCGATCGCGGCTGCAATTCGTCAGACCTACCCTCAGGTCAACCTATCAACGACTCAGGTGGATGCTGACCACACCCAAGAGGTTGTTGCTCTGATCAACGATGTTCGACCGGATATTGTGGTTAATGTGGCACTTCCCTATCAAGACCTATCCATTATGGATGCCTGTCTTGAAACCGGAGTGGATTATCTAGACACCGCCAATTATGAACCACCCCATGAAGCAAAGTTTGAATACAAATGGCAGTGGGCGTATCACGAAAAGTACCAGCAAGCAGGCATTACAGCAGTATTAGGCTGTGGCTTTGATCCGGGGGTCACGGGAATCTTTACGGCGTTTGCCTTAAAACACCATTTTGATGAGATTCATTACCTGGATATTGTGGATTGCAACGCGGGCGACCACGGACAGGCGTTTGCGACGAACTTTAACCCTGAAATCAACATCCGCGAGATTACCCAAAATGGACGCTATTACAAAGATGGCGAATGGGTTGAGATAGAACCCTTTTCGATCCGGCAATTGATCGATTACCCAGAGATTGGTCCAAGACCATCCTATTTGCTCTATCACGAAGAATTGGAATCCCTCGTCAAGCATATTCCAGGCATCAAACAAGCCCGCTTTTGGATGACCTTCTCCGACAGTTACATTACCCATTTGCGCGTGCTGCAAAACGTGGGAATGACGAGCATTGAACCAGTCAACTATGAGGGGCATGAGATCGTTCCCCTCAAGTTTTTGAAAGCCGTGTTGCCCCAACCCTCGTCGCTCGGCGAAACCTATCAAGGCAAAACCTCCATTGGTTGCCACATTCGCGGTATTAAAGACGGTCAGGAAAAAACTTACTACGTCTACAACAATTGCGATCACGCGGCTGCTTATCAAGAAGTTGGCGCACAGGCGATCGCTTACACAACGGGGGTTCCCGCCATGATCGGCGCACTGCTCGTCGTCACAGGCAAGTGGAAGAAACCGGGCGTGTTTAACGTGGAGCAGTTTGATCCGGATCCGTTCATGGAGAAGTTGGGCACCTATGGGTTGCCCTGGCACGAAGAGTTTGATAGCTCTGTCGAGCTTGTCGATTAGTCACTGACAAGACTTATGCCGTTGAATCAGTTTTGCCCCCCACCCCCCAACTTTGACGACTGTATACACACAAGTTGAAAGGTCCCCCACCCCCTTTTTCCCAGGGGGGGGAACCGGATCGTAACTCCCCCTTTTTAAGGGGGATTGTGCAAGGCTTTGACATCTCAGGAGAGATCTGTATACACCGTAGCTCAACTTTGGAGGGAAACGGATTGAATCCCCTGGAAGTGGCTACGGCGTACACACAAGTCTTCTACTCTGACCAATGCTGGGGTTGATCCTCCCTAACCCTCCTTAAAAAGGAGGGAACCGGAGTCCCAAGTCCCCCTTTTAAGGGGAATTTAGGGGAATCGTGCAGAAGATTGTTATCTCAACCGAGATCTGTGTACACGTTAGCCAGAAATGGAGGAATTTAAGGAGGCAAGGGCGTACTCCTAACTGAATCACTTTCAACCGTTTCTACCTTAAAAGCATTACCAGTCACTGAAATGATCAATTATTCTGACATTCCCTCCCCCTGCTATGTATTGGAGGAGCAAAAGCTGATCCAGAATTTGGAGAAAATTGCAGCGGTGCAACAACAGGCAGGCATTACGGTGTTGCTGGCTTTAAAGGGGTTTGCCATGTTTAGTGCATTCCCCATCGTGAAACGCTATCTATCCGGTGCAGCGGCAAGCTCACTGTATGAGGCGATGCTGATTCGCGAGAAATTGGGAGGCAGCCTGCATCTATATCTCCCTGCCTACCGACCGGATGAGTTTGATCAACTGATTCAGGGGGCAAGCCACATCACCTTTAACTCGCTGACTCAGTGGGAGCACTATCGAGAAAAAACACGCTCTGCGGGACTATCACCCGGACTGCGAATCAATCCCGAATTCTCCCCTGTGATTCACGACATCTACAATCCCGCATCACCCTACTCGCGTCTAGGCGTTCGAGCCGAAAATTTGAGTGGCAAGCTGCCTGAGGGTATTGAGGGATTGCATTGTCACAACCTGTGCGAGAGCGATGCAGCGGATTTAGAAACTACTCTTGAACAAATTGAGAAACTCTTTGGGCATCACCTCCCGCAAATTCGCTGGTTGAATCTGGGCGGTGGACATCTGATGACCCGTCAGGGCTATGACATTGAGCACTTTATCCGAGTCATGACTCAATTCAAAGCTCGTTATCCCCATTTAGAGATCTACATCGAACCGAGTTCAGCGATCGCCTGGGAAACGGGATTTCTGCGAGCCACCGTGCTTGATTTAGTGGAAACACCGGGACCTGCGATCGCCATGTTGGATGTTTCGTTTACAGCCCACATGCCCGATTGCCTGGAAATGCCCTATAAACCGCGCATCCAAGGAGCACGTCAACCTCAAGATGGGGAACCCACCTATCGCATGGGTGGAGCAACCTGTTTGGCAGGCGATGTGATGGGCATGGGCGATTACGCTTTTGACAAGCCATTGCAAATCGGAGATGCGATCGTCTTTGAGGACATGATCCACTACACGATGGTCAAAACCTCAATGTTTAACGGTGTTCAGCATCCATCGATCGGTATCATTCGCCGTGACGGCACCTTTGAGTTAATTCGTCAGTTTAACTATGACGATTACAAACGACGATTGTCATAGTGTGCCTTCTCCTATAACCAGTTTCCAATCAATACGTAGGACGCCCAATGCACCGGATGTCTGTAATCGGCATCTTGCAGAAGCGACAATTGCGCTCGTCGCAAGGCTTCGGCTTTGGTGACGTTGGCTGTTGCTAACTCTTGATAGAACTGACTGATCAAGCGGGCACTCGATGCATCATCAATCGTCCAGAGAGAAGCGAGTGTGCTTCGGGCACCCGCCTGCACCGCAATGCCTGCCAGACCTAGAGTTGCTCGCTTGTCACCTGCGGCAGTTTCGCAGGCACTCAACACCAACAACTCGATCGCGACTGGGCGAGTTTCATCACTGGCACGCAATAGACTACTCAACTCATCAATCAGGATGCGTTTATCCCAGGCGAGGATAAAGGTGTCATCCAGGTTAGAGCTAAACTGCCCATGAGTTGCCAGATGAACGATGGGAAAGGGGACTGTGTTGATTTGGTCTTGCAATGCAGTGCTGGTAAAGGCTTGATTGAGCAAAATGCGACTGGGTAATTTGGCTTGAATTTGTTCTAGTTCAAGCCCTACATAATCCAATGGACTGAATCCATCCCGTTCTTCGGTCAACCCAGCCGCTAACACCTCCAGATTCTGTTGACGCAGAGGTTGAGGGTTCAAGAGTTGCAAACCGGGGGCGATCGCCACGGCATAGTTTTGAATTAAGTAGCCATTCCCCGTATGTAACGCTGCCATGGGCACATTTCGCAACGCTCCATCCAAGACAAACACCAACACCTTGACTTGATTTTGAGCCAACACCGATTCCATTGGGCGAATCATCCACTGATAAATCTGTTGCCCCAACTGTCTACCTTCAGGGGTGGTAAACGGTCGTTCCAGGGCCTGCCGAAATTGCTCGACTGTTGTTTCAATCTGCTCCTGAGACACCGCCGACGTGTAACGTTGCAGAGGTTGTTTTGGCAGACTCAAGATAATCTCTAGACGGTCTGGCAGAATGATCGGATAAATGACAGCCGCTTCAGTCTGATCGACCTGATCCAATGCAACAATTTGCCCTTCTAGACAGGCTGAGCGAAAGAAATTGGTCAGTTCTGCCAGTTGCAGCGACTCTATGACCTCGCGGGCTTGCTTTAGTTTGGTTCTCTCATCTCCATTCCCTTGCAGCAGTAGGTTGACATATTCTCGATAGACAGGTTCGACACTCTCTCGAAACGAAAATTGCACACTGGGGTCGATCGCCACTAAGTCACTGCGGAGGGTTTGCAGAGTTTCGTAGGCAGCTTTGTAGGCGATGATTGCCCGTTCTGGCTGGTTTTGAGCTTTGAGAATGCGCCCCAATTGCCATTGCCACTGATAAGCAATATCCGGAGTGTTATTTGCCTGGGCTAACAACAGGGCTTGCTCCGTCAGGCGTTGGGCGATCGCCCATTGCTGCGTTTGCTCATAGACTCCCGCCAGGTGCCCCTCAGCGTATGCCTCTGCCCGCACATCACCAAGGGTTTGAGCCTGTTGGGTTGCCAATGCTAACTGTTGTGCTGCCCTGGTGAATGCGGTAGTTGTATCAATGGATGCGGTTTCCTGCTGTCGGAGAGTCAGTCGAGTGAGGCTTTGAGCGTAGTTGATCCGAGCGTAAATGGTCGAGCGACTGATAGGTAACTGCTCTAGCTCTGGTGCAAGCTGAGTGGCGAGCGTCTCAGCCGCCGCGAATCGTTTTGTCTCCACTAGCAGACTGAGTTGATTCAACCGAGCCTGCACCGCCAACAGTGGAGATGCCTGACTTGCCCCCTGCTGATAAAAAGACAGAGCTGCATCCCAATCCTCCTGAGAACGTGCTGTGTTTCCCAGGCTAAACAAAATCAGACTGCGATTTTGAGAAGAGGCTTGCTGCGAACGTTCTAAACCCCGTTGCAACACGTCACGCGACTGATCCAGGTTGCCAATTAGCCGCAACACGTTGCCCAGACTGTTTAAGCCTGCTACTTGCAGATCGGGGTCAGTCTGTTGTTGCAGCGATCGCTCCACGTCGGTAAGGGTGCGTTGAGCCTGGAGATATAGCCCCAATGCCTGTTGGGCTTGAGCCTGATTAATTAAGGTGTTGATGCGATTGGTTTCATCTCCAGCCCTGGCATAGGCAGCGGTGGCTTGCTGCCAGGTGGTTAAAGCTTCCTCCTCCTGTCCCTGCGTGAAATAAAGGCTCCCTTGCGTGTTTAGCAGTTGAGCCAACGCCGCATCGTAGCGGAGGTCAGAACGACTGCCTCCAAAATTTTGCAACCCCTGTTGTCCCCGCTCGATCGCCTCAGTTGCCTGATCCAGTTGCCCCATCTGCTGGTGTGCCAGCGACAGATAGCTCAACAGCACCACCTGTTGCAAGGTATTGCCCTGATCTCCGCTAGCATCGACTGCCCCCGACCAAACTGCGATCGCCTCCGCAAACCGTCCGGCTCGATACAACTCTCGACCCTGGCTGATCTGTTGATTAATGGCTGCTACTGTCGCATTAGATAAAATAGTCGCATCGGATGAGATATCAGCAACCTCCACGGGTGCCGCAGACAGCGTCACACCGCTCGCCCAAGCTCCACTCAGCCCACCAAAGGCGATCGCTCCTACTAACACATAACCCAAAAGCCGCAACCACTTGCGTCTACGCAATATACCGTTCTTCACACCACCGAACCTATATCAACAACAGGACATCCCACCTACAACCATTATTTCAGGGTAAGGGTAGTGTGTCAGGCATCCCCCTGGTTCTCTTAGTGTTGTTGATCCAGAGACCAGGAATTCTGAGACGATAAGGAAGCAGGTAGGTAAATAGGTAGGTAATTCCATTCCATAAGGTGGGTTAATGCCAGGGTCTTACTGTTTTGTAACAGATTTACTTCACCCTCCTCTGGTTCAATCATTACCATTTACAGAAGTCGGCAGTCTTGCAAAGACCAAGAAGGGAGTAGCATAGAGTTTTTAGAGCTGATTTATGGCTACCGCCACTTCATTAAGGACAGAGGGGAAATGGGGGCACAGCCCCACACCCCCTTGTTTTATTTCCGAACCCTATCTGTGAATAGCAGTACTTAGAGCTTAAGATTGACTTGAATGAATTAGCTCTTAGACGCATTCCCTGGCTTAGATTCAATACTTAGTTGGGATTACAGTTGTAAGAGTAAGGATTCAGCAAAGTCATGGGTGAATTCTTTTAATTCCTTGTCTAACCCCTACACATAGCGAGGCCAAGAGCCTCCAACCACAGGACTTCTCTACCCAAAATTGCAAATCTCGAATCGGTATCAGATTCAGCCCAGACCTGTAGCTAGACGTGTTGCCTGTATCAGCTCATGCGCCATCGGCAAAACCTTATTGAACTCTTCTCAACCTTTGTACAGTTTGCTGGCGATCGCTTTGGTGGTTGGCTTGCGGACCCACGTCTAGAGCGCAGCATGAAAGCCAGCTTGCAGCAAGCCGCTACAACCGTTAGAGAGCTATCAGAAGGGATTTGGGCATTGCACTGGCATGAGCATTGGCGTAAAAATCCCACTGGATCTGCGGCTAACCACCTGTCTGCCTATCTGCAAGAATCGTGCTACTGGGCAGCCTATAAGATGATCAATCGCTTTACCAGCACGCCCTATAAGCTGTCCGATTGCTTTCAAATTGCGATCGCCGACCTGCCTAAAATTCTCAATCGCTTTAGTGCTGCTCAAGGGTCTAGCCTCAAAGCCTACGCCAGTGCTGCCTTTGGCACTGCCATTCGCGACACGCTGCGCCAACGCCAGGAAGCAGACATCTGTTCTGACTGGGGATTGCTCCGCAAGCTCAGCCAAAAACGATTTGCAGATGCATTAAGCAAGGCAGGGCTACCCAACCACAAGGTAGCTCAATACTCTCTCGCCTGGAACTGCTTTAAGACCATCTATGTGCCATCCAAGGGCACAGCAACTCGACAATTAAGCCGACCCGAACGGTCAACCTGGGAGGCGATCGCTGACCTTTACAACCGCGATCGCCTGCAACTCGAAGATCCTGGGCTTCCCTGTAGCCCTGAAGTGATGGAACAGTGGCTCAGTTTTTGTGCCGAACGGGCACGTGCCTATCTTTACCCGTCTGCCCTATCCCTCAATGCGCCCAAACCTGGACTCGATGAAGGAGAACTGCAAGATGATTTGCCTGACCCTATGGCGGATGCTCCCCTCAGTTTGCTGATTGCTGCCGAAGAAGCAGAGGTGCGCGACTCACAGCGATCGCAAATCAACACTGTGTTGCTCAATCAGTTAGAACAAATGGACACCCAGGCTCAACAGTTGTTGCAGCTTTACTACGGGGATGAACTGACCCAACAACAGATTGCTCAAGAGCTAGGAATCAAGCAATATGCGGTTTCTCGGCGTTTATCTAAAACCAGAGAAATATTATTGCTGGCATTGGCAAGTTGGAGCCAGCAAACCTTGCATATTTCTCTCAGTTCAGACGTAGTGAGCAATATGAACGATGTATTAGAAGAATGGTTGTACAGCTACTTTCACAACGCGCCACCATTCACCAAAGGAGTTTAGATGCTTTCGGGTTTTGAGACACCAATTCAACTTTGGTTAGAAATTCCGGCAACGGTGCAGTCCACTGCCTGGCAACAAAGCCAAGCTTTCTCTACCGCTGCAAGCCGATGGAACGCTTATCTGAATCAACTCTGTGTAGAAACGTTTCTGCACTGGTGGCGCGACACGGCTCAGTCGCAGTCGTGTGAAGCAGCTCAAATAGCCGATCCTTCAACATCGCCCGAATTATGGGAAGTGATGAATGGAGTAGCCCTAACCCTCGATCACACTCGTTTGGTGTTAATTCCATCCGAGGCGATTGACACGAGCGAACTGCGAACCCCCCAAGAATGGGTCGATATTCCCAGTTGGGCAGGCGACTATTACCTCGCTGCTCAAGTCAACCCGGACGAAGGTTGGATTCGATTTTGGGGTTATACCAGTCACCACCAAATTAAAGCCAATGCTCATTATGAAGCGGGCGATCGCACCTACACACTCCCTTCAGATGCGCTGATTGCCGATCTGAATGTGTTGTGGGTCATCCGTCAACTCAATGCCCAAGAGGTAACGCGAGGCGTATTACCACCGTTGCCCGAATTAACGATCGAACAAGCCGAACTGCTATTAGAACAACTCTCACCCAAAATTTCACAAGAAATGTCTATGCTTCAGTCGCCCCGGTTAATGGTTTCCTTCGAGCAATGGGGATCGCTGTTACAAAACGTAGAATGGCGATCGCGCTTACTCAGCCACTATCGCTCGACTCCGGCTATGGCTCCCCAGGCTGACACACCTGCCCTTGCTACTGTCAACACTTCTACCCCGGTACGCCTGAGCCAGTGGTTTCAGAATGTATTTGAAGCAGGCTGGGAATCGCTGGAATCGCTCTTTGGAGAAGCCAATCTGGCGTATAGTTTTCGGAGAACTGAAACCGCAGAAGGCATTCGGCGGGTTAAATTAGTGTCATTAGAAACGACGTTCCAACCGCAGTCAGCCGTATTGATGATCTCGCTGACTCCAGAAATCGACGGCAGGGTAGAAGTCCAGGTGCAACTACGCCCCACCCCAGGGGATGTGTATCTACCAGCAGATGTGTCGCTGCGGTTACTTTCAGTTGCATCTCAACCGTTACAATTTACGCGATCGCGCCAACAAGATAACTACATTCAACTCAAGCGATTTCGCTGTCTGCCAGGGTGGGAATTTATCGTGCAGATCGAGTTAAATGGAACCATTGTCACCGAACACTTTATTAGCTAGTGCCCTAGCTATCTCC
This sequence comes from Oscillatoria sp. FACHB-1407, assembly GCF_014697545.1. Classification (GTDB taxonomy): domain Bacteria; phylum Cyanobacteriota; class Cyanobacteriia; order Elainellales; family Elainellaceae; genus FACHB-1407. The sequence goes on from NZ_JACJSA010000001.1 coordinate 499,065, forward strand.
AACACTACAACGCCAATACTATGGGGCAGTTAGTCGTCTTAAATTTGGGCAGAGGCAACTGGCAGCAGGGGTTTCCCTCTGTCATTGCTCAGCTTTGGGAGGCGGGTAGAGCACCCATGCAATTTACTGGCAGCTTACCCGCCGCGCCCGATTTAGAAAACCTCTATCGTCAGTGGCGATCGCTGTATGAAGCGTTGTATGCCGGGCTAAATTGGCGACAATCCCCTGCCGCACCTGTTCCAGAGATTGAAATCATTGAAGACGATGTCACCAACGTCTCAGAAACAGAGTTCTTCGCACTCTGTCGGGAACTTCAGGTGCGATTGAATGGCTGGTTAGATGCCAGAGAGTTTCGCAAGATCGATCGCAGCCTGCGAACTCGTCTACACCCCGGTGATGAAGTCCGACTGATTATCACGGCTGAAGACAACGGCGTGTTACGCCTGCCCTGGTGTCTGTGGCAATTTTTGGAGGATTACCCCAACGCGGAGATCGCCCTGAGCCCGTTTGAATATCGACGGTCAATCAAGTCCGACCTCCCTAGAACGAGCGATCGCGTCCGAATTCTGGCAGTTTTGGGTAACGCGCATGGCATTGATACTGAGCACGATCGCCAACTTTTAAAAGCACTGCCCCATGCGGAACTCAGCTTTTTAGTAGAGCCTGACCTGGCAACCCTGAACCAACACCTGTGGGGTTCCAGTTGGGATATTCTGTTTTTCGCCGGACATAGCTCCAGCCATCAAGGCGGACAGATGCAACTCAACGCCACCGAGAGCATCAGCATTGAGCAACTGCGCTATGGGCTTAAACAGGCGATCGCCAACGGGCTAAAACTCGCTATCTTCAACTCCTGTGATGGATTGGAATTGGCACACGACCTGGCTGACCTCCACATTCCCCAGGTGATCGTCATGCGGGAACCCGTCCCCGATCGGGTGGCGCAAGAGTTCCTCACATCAGTTTTACCTGCTTTCGCGAGTGGTCAGTCGCTCTACAAGGCGGTGCGCCAAGCCCGCGAACATCTCCAGACAATCGAGCATGACTTTCCCTGTGCCACCTGGCTTCCGGTGGTGTGCCAAAACCCTGCCGAGGAGCCTGTCTTCTGGAAGGACTGGTGTGTTCAACCCAGTCACCTCACACCCGCTACAACCCCCTGGCAACGCTGGACTAAATACCTACCCAGTCGTCGCCAAGTTTGGCAGGGACTGGCTGCCAGTCTTGCCATCACTGGGGCGGTGTTAGGGGTGCGCTGGATGGGTTGGTTAGAGCCGCTAGAGCTACGGGCATTAGACCACTTGCTGCAAGTTCGCCCCCATGAGGAACCTGATCCCCGCCTGTTGATCATCACGGTCGATGAGGCGGATATCCAGGCGCAGGGGCAAGATCAACGACGCAGTTCCCTATCGGATGCCACGCTCACTCGCCTTTTAGAAGAACTAGAACAGGCAGATGCCCAAGTGATTGGGCTGGACGTCTATCGCGATTTTCCGGTGGATGCCGATCAGCCCCAACTGGCAAACCAACTGCGGGAGAGCGATCGCCTCATTGCTGTGTGTAAGAGCCGAGATGCGGAGGTCGATTCCTTTGGCGTGGCTCCACCACCAGAAGTGCCTAAAACCCGTCTTGGCTTTAGCGATTTCCTCAAGGACGAGGATGGGGTGCTCCGACGGCACCTCCTCTCGATGACCCCCGACCCCCTCTCTCCCTGCGCCACGGCCTATTCCTTCAGCAGCCAAATTGCCTTTACCTACCTGCACGCAATGGGTATCTCGGCGCAGTTCACCCCAACCGGAAATCTCCAGATTGGTGAGACGGAGTTTCCTCGCCTGCGCGATCGCTCCGGTGGCTACCAAAGCATTGATGCAGGAGGGAATCAGATTCTATTGAATTACCGGGCTCTCCCTCATCCTGACAAAATTGGGGATCAAGTAACTCTGACTCAATTTCTGCAAAATCCGGCTCAACCCAATTCACTCCGGGGCAAAGTTGTCCTGATTGGAGTAACGGCTGTAAGTGCAGGAGACTATTGGGCAACGCCTTACGGGTCTGATGCCTTTCGAGAACTGTCAGGGGTATTCGTTCAGGCACATATGGTCAGCCAGATCCTCAGTGCAGTGCTAGATGGGCGATCGCTGTTGTGGGTCTGGTCAGGTTGGCAGGAGGGTCTATGGATTTTGGGCTGGGCACTGGTTGGAGGGGGGCTTGCGCTCTGTCTGTCTCCAAGACAGGTGGTGATTGGGGCGATCGGAGGGGGTGCGGTTCTATACGGAACTTGTGTTCTCCTGATCACTCAGGGAGGGTGGGTGCCTCTGATTCCAGCGGCTGTAGCATTCGCCACCACTACTGGTATGGTGGTCTACCTCAAGAACAAATCTTTCTCTACTTCAGGTCAATTCTCCGAAACGGGACACTTATCAGGTGTTTTACAAATCAGAAAATGATTCGTGCCGCTTGTTTTTCCAGCCATACAAGCTAATTACCAGACAGCGTCAGTATCTTTCAACCCATGACTGATTTTTCTGTTGTCCTATTCATGACTGCTCCGGTGATACTGACAATCATGACCATTTCTACATCAGGCATACAGGGGTTCCAACCCTTGTCTGGGGCGCAGATCCCATAACCCTCTGTCCTCGGCTTTGTGCGTAGCACTATGACGCTGATTCTTACAGACTTAGTCAGTTATTTGCGTTATCCTAATGTAGGCTCGTGTAAAAAAAATAACAGAAAAATATAAGTTCTCTATAGGTGAGTTAGAAAATAGATGTGCCAAATTAGGTGTTAGAGAGTCATTCCGACAACCCTGGAATTTCTTCTGGCACTAGAAATACAGGATTGCATCTGCTTTTTTAGCTCTTGTGAGAATCAAGCACACAAGAGATAACAATTCCGGAAACAATGTCTAATAGCTGCTTGGTCAATATTGGGTTTGGACCGATATTTGTTTGAAGTAACGCTCATGTATATGCTTAACAGGCTGCACTGATTCAAATTCGTCGATACCGATCCTCGAACCTAATTTCCATTTGCTAGAGGTCAACGATGCTTGCTATTCAGCCCCCATTTCACGTTATGCGCTCTGTTTGTAGCTTCGGTTTAATTTTGACGAGTTTGCTAACTGCCGTTGTTCAAAGTTCGGCTAGGGCAACCAGTGATCCCCTCAATCAGGAACAGGTTGTTTTCGTTGCACCTCAACCTCCCCTAGATCAGGGCGCACCCTCCGGCAGACGGCAAGGCGGAGCGAGTCGAGGTCCATGCCGCAATTACGAGACTTTGACTGCTTTGACCCCCGTCACCTCGGATGGCAAGGTTTGGGGCTTAACAACCCTCGATCGCCCCACCTTCTGGTTCCACATTCCCAATACCTTGACCGACGATGTTCCCGTCGAATTCGTTCTGCAAGATAGCGAAGATAATTACGTCTATCGCACCAGAGCCAGTGCGCTTGAAACGCAATCTGGTATCATCAGTGTCTCTCTGGACGCATCAGAACGGACGCTAGAAGTAGGCAAGACCTATCACTGGACGTTTTCAATTTACTGTGATGCGGCTCATCCTTCGGCATCCGTCTTTGTCAGAGGCTCCGTGCAACGCATCGCCCCTTCATCCGAGTTAGAACAGCAACTCAGCACCGCTACCCCATTACAGCAAGCCTCTGTGTATGCGGCTAATGGCATCTGGTATGAGGCGTTAACACTGCTGGCAACCTTGAAACAGCACAATCCGGGTGACTCGCGCACATCCACAGCCTGGACGGAGTTACTGGAGCAAGCAGATTTAGGGGCGATCGCCCCTGCTCCGATTGTGTCCTGTTGCACCTTTGACCAGATTCCAAGTTCCAACTAGTTAACCTGATCCCGAACTCACGTTGAATAGGCATCAGTTCATCGAGCCATGCTAGTCCCCTGGGGTTGGTGTGGCTCAATGGTTTCTAACACCTCGAATAATCGGGCTACTTTTTCCAAATCTTTGTCTCCGGGCGATCGCTCCACGCCACTCGAAAGATCGATGCCATCTGGGTTAACTTGCTTCAGAGCCTCTGCCACATTGGCTGGAGTGATGCCACCCGCCAGTAACCAGGGGCGATTGGGACGAAACGCTTTCAGGCTTGCCCAGTCTAACGTGGTGCCCGTCCCTCCTAATAAGTTGGGGTGATAGGCATCTAACAACAGCCCAGCAACCCAGGGTTGATAGCGATCGGCTTGCTGCAAATCTTGCCCTGTCCGAATTCGCAATGCTTTGATCAGGGACACCTGTGGCAGAGCAACTTGCAACTGAGCACAAAAGTCGGGAGATTCGCTGCCGTGTAGCTGGATGACATTGAGATCAGCGATCGCCACGACCCGTTTAATGTCTTCAATTGAGGCATTGGCAAATACCCCTACGCGATCGACCGATCGCCCATCCAATGCCTCAATTATTGTTTGAATCTGCTCAGGCGTGACAAACCGAGGCGACTGAGACACACACATAAACCCCAGAGCACTGGCTCCCAAATCCGCGATCGCCCTCCCTTGTTCAGGCTGGGTAATTCCACAAATCTTTACTTTCATTTACGGTTAATTACAAACATTTGTATTGCTCAAAGACGTTCTGGGTCAACCCAGAAATCGTTAGAAACTACATTTAACAGGGGCTATCAGAGTTTATACCAACGGCTTCAAGGAATAAGAGACTACATAGATTTGTATCAGTTTTGACGGTCTATGTTAACTCTTCAAACAAAACGTTGTTTAAAGCAAGCTACTTTTTATAATCCTTGTGATTTCTTTTCCATCGTTTATAGCAACCGTTTTAACAATTAAGACAGAAGGTTATGGGGATACCCCCAACCAGAGGTAGCCCTGCACCTCATCCTAATTAACTCTTCGATTGCTATAGCCACCATTCGTTAAAGTTAGGAGAATAAACCTTGATTCACTCTACTTTAGTACTTGCTGTCGCTTCCACCGCTACCTGGTCGCCCAAGGTTGCATTTATCATGATTGCCTGCAACCTGTTTGCGATCGCCATTGGCTACTATGCCATTCAAAAGCGGGGTGTGGGTCCTGCATTACCAGTAGAATTACCGGCTATGTTTACTGGGTTTGGCTTACCAGAATTGTTGGCAACGGCTAGTTTTGGACATTTGCTTGGGGCTGGATTCATTTTGGGTTTAGCTAACGCTGGGGTTATCTAGTCCAGGTTCCCAAATCCACCCTGTCGAGGTGACAGTGGTGAAGGTGTGAGAGCGGTGCTCTTAGGCCAATACAACATAAACCCATTTAAAGATACTCGAAGTGAGCAGAGGTGCGAGATTCTCGTGCCTCTTTATGTTTTGCAGATTAAACTTCTTAAAATATATAGCTTTGGTTAGAAAGCTGAGGACAAAGGCAATAACTCTATTACCTTACTGTTAACGTCACGACAAAACCTACCCCTACGCCTCCTACATTTGCCCCAAGAACCGTTTAGATTGGTATAACGTCAATCCGGGTTGCGGATCCGAGGCATAGTTGTTTCAAGCGTGTGAGAACCAGGCATTAGGGAAACCTCCCCCAACCCCCCTTGCAGAAGGTGTTTCGGTTCACCCACAGGCACGCTTCGCATCGGTTCCAAGTCCGGGTGTTTCTAATCGGGTCAAGCCCCTTTGACAAAGGCTCAAAGGTTCCCAAAGCTAGGGGATTTAGGGGTCTGAGAGGACTTGTGGTTATAACTGTAGCCCCATGGGCTTACTGAAGATGCTAGCCAAGCGGGCAATAAAGTAAATGTTGTGGAGCAGAGCACCATGAAACTGGGTTGGCGTATCGGTTCTATTTTTGGCATTCCGCTATTCATCGACATTTCATGGTTCTATATTCTGGCGTTGATTACCCTGTGGTATGGCGGTTGGGTATGGCGCGATCGCGATTGGAGTACCTCTGTCACATGGATAGCGGGGCTTGTGATGGCTCTACTGCTGTTTACATCCGCTGTGTTGCATGAACTGGGGCATAGCCTTGTGGCGCGATCGCACGGGATTCCAGTAAATTCGATTACCCTGTTCCTGTTTGGGGGCATCGCTGCCATCGACCAGGATGAATTTAAAACCCCCCATCAGACCTTTCAAGTGGCGATCGCTGGTCCCACGGTGAGTTTTGTGCTGTTTCTATTGTTCATTCTCACAGTGCGGTTGCTTGCCTTCTCGGATCCCACGGCTACTATTCTGGAGGAGTTGGCGTGGTTGAACCTGGTCTTGGCTCTGTTTAATATGATCCCCGGTCTTCCTCTGGATGGCGGGCAGGTGCTTAGAGCCGCTATTTGGCAGTTAACAGGGAATCACCTTAAGAGCATCCGCTGGGCAGCCAGAATTGGACAAGCCCTGGGCTGGATAGCAATCTTCTCTTGTGCAATTGGGTTTTTGACGTCTTCTAACCTTTGGTATCTGTGGATCGCGTTTTTGGGTTGGTTTGTGGTTCGCAATGCCACAACCTACATGCAAGTATCTGACCTGCAAGAGGCACTCATTCAGCTTCATGCCTCAACGGCTATGACCCGTGACTTTCGGGTGATTGATGCCCATTTAAGCATCAATGAATTCACTCAGAATTACCTGTCGCGGGAAACCGCCTCTCCTTTGTTTTTTGCTGTTTCGGATGGACGCTATCGCGGCATGATTGATGTGAATCAACTGCGCCATCTCGAAAAGAGCCACTGGGATAGCCCTGTAGAGGCGATCGCCCACCCCTTGAACGACATTCCCACCGTGACAGAAATGACCTCCCTGGCAATGGTCATCAACCTGCTAGAAACTCACCAATTGCGCTCTATTCCTGTGTTATCGTCCGCAGGCTCCATTGCAGGAGTGATTGATCGCGGAGATATCGTTCGAGCCGTGAGTGAACGCCTTAATATTGCGATTTCAGACACCACCATCACTCGTGTCAAGGACGATGACACGTATCCGCCCGGACTACCCCTCTCTTCGATCGCTAAGTCTCTCGCCAAATAGAACTCCCAATGGGATTGCCATCAGGAGGGAAAAACTGCTACATCTGTGTCTAATGAAATTTGTCTAATGAAAATTCAACTTAAGCCAGTTCGCTCAGCCCCAATATTTCATCCAAAATGCTATGAGATCTCAACCTGCGTCTATTCAACTCCGCTCTATTACGCGATCGCTGTGGTTTAAGATTCTTAACCTTGCTATTGTGCTTTCGGTTTGTAGCTGGGCGACAGAGGCGATCGCCCAAATCTATCAGCGTGGCGACGTTGGTGTGGAAGTCGAAGCCATTCAAAGTGCCCTTGGCATCCCAGTAGACGGCATCTATGGTGATCAAACGGAGTCGGCAGTCCTCCGGTTTCAGCTTGCCAATGGACTTGACGCAGATGGTATTGCTGGACCCCAAACTCTGAGAGCATTGGGTCTGGGCAGCTTAACTGGTCGAACTTTACCCCCTGTCCCAACAGTTCCCTACGATAACTTTTATGGATCTTCCGGCAACACTGTCGGTTTAAATGCCCCAATCGTCTCTACAACCAATCCCTATGTTGTCGTGATCCCTGGCATCAATGAGGCAGAACTGTTTCAAGCTCAACAGCTTGCTCCCGACGCTTACATCGTCCCTCGTGCTCGACGGGGAGCTTATATCCGAGCAGGGTCGTTTGCCCGCCGCTCAGAAGCAGAGAGCCTCTCGCGAGACTTGAGACGCTCTGGGTTAGATGCTCGTGTTGCCTATCGTCCTAGATAGCTGGGCTATCGATTTGCCAGACTGCAAAGCCAATCTCGAACCCAAGCTAACGCTAAGAAACTTGAATTCGGGATAAGGATTTCGGCGGTTAAAACCGCCGCTATCGGGGGCAAAATCAACCTGCGTCGGTTCGTCAAATCCTGCATTTTCTGGAGTCCGCGTCGGCGGACTTCGCTCGAGTAGCCGCGAATTCATTCGCCAATCTCGAACCCAACCTAACGCTAAGAAGATTTTCCAGGAACCAAAATATAGCTTTGGTCAGAAAGCTTAGGACAAAGGTTACGGCTCAAATCCTGATGCTGGGAAAGCTTCCTAGCTTGCCTCCACCTCATCGAATGTGGCTACGGTTATACCGTCAGGCGTTTCGCAAAATGTCCCTACCGAAGACCGATTGGTAGATTCTTTCTCAGCAATCTCCTAAACACTGGATGGCTCGTGTTCCACTACAAACACGTTGGAATAGAGATTGGCTATGATTTGCTTGCCCTGTTGAGTTAACTCCAGATAATGTAAGCCATCCTTAACGTAAGGATAGACCCCATTCCAATAAAACTTGGGGTAGTTTTTGCGCAAGTCTCCCGGATGACGATAGCCCAACGCCTTATTCACTCCGGTTTCTTCAAATTCATAAAACAGTGCCCCAATTTTTTTGAGATAGCGGGGGTCGCTCAATTGACCAATGAGATCAGATGCTCGCAGCAAACCTGCAAAATTCATTGTGTCCTGGTGGTCTTCCGCTTTGGGCACTGGAAAGCGAGTTAACTCAATGTTGGACTTTACAGTTTCAGCATTAATCAGGCTGTGTCCGCCAAACCGCTCATCGATAAACAATTTGGCGCGATCGACATGATAAGGGGTCAACGCCGCATCTGAGGAACCAGGCGGCAGGTTGATCATCTCACCCGCCTTGCCCGTTGCGTACCACCCTTCTCGGTCGTTGCGACAAACGCCTTTGACGTAACCAATGTCATGGCATACCAGGGAAATGATGAAGTGTAGCCAATCTTCACAAGACACTCCTCCTTCGCGGATATGTTTTCCTCGAAGTATCTCTTGACCGACTAGCGTTACCAAAATTGTGTGTTCAACATTGTGGTAGAGCGCATCGCTGTTGGCAATGTTCTCTAACGCCATTGACCCTACCCAACCAATGATGTCTTCATAGTTAGACTTCCAACCCCCATAGGTACGCTGGTAGCCGTCTTTGAGCTGTTTAACAAAAGCATCTATTAGCAGTTCAGTGGCGTTAAACATCCTAAAACTCACCTGTCGTCAACAGAAGCGGGCGATCGCGCAGAATATATCACTGACTATCATACTCAGGAAAACGTGTAAGAGAGGTTACTGAGGGTACTTAGCCAGCTTATCTTCATGATTGAAGTGCGCCTTGATCGGAATCTCAACAACAAATTCTGCCCCTTGATTAGGAGCGGAGCAACAATAGAGCTTACCACCGTGCTTTTCGACAACAATCTGGTAGCTGATTGACAACCCCAACCCGGTTCCCTGCCCGACAGGTTTGGTTGTAAAGAAGGGATCAAACAATTTAGAGCGGACTTGCTCGGTCATTCCTGCACCGTTGTCAATAATATGAATGGCGACCCAATCAGAGTTTAGAACCTCGGTACGAATACGAATCTGATATGGCAACGTCTCCGGTGATTGATGAACTTGCCTTTGCTGGCTCTGATGCAGTGCATCAATTGAATTGGTCAGCAAGTTCATAAACACTTGGTTGAGCTGTCCGGCATAGCATTGCACCAACGGCAACTGACCATATTCTCGAACCACTTCAATCACCGAATATCCCGGTTTGGCTCGTAATCGACTGTGCAAAATCATCAAGGTGCTATCAATACCCTCGTGAATATCCACTTCTTTGACCTCTGCCTCGTCAAGCCGAGAGAAAACCCGCAGAGACTTGACAATTTCTCGAATGCGATCGGCTCCAATTTGCATTGAATTCAATAGTTTTGGCAAATCTTCACGAATAAAATCAAGGTCGATCTCCTCAATCTGCGCTTCAATCTCAGGGAAAGCGTGGACGCAATGTTTCTCGCAAAAGTCAACCAGAGCTAACAAATCACGTGTGTATTGATGAGCGTGGCACAAATTACCGTGAATGAAGTTCACCGGGTTGTTGATTTCATGGGCAATCCCAGCAATCATCAAACCCAAACTCGACATCTTCTCTGTTTGAACTAGTTGGGCTTGCGTTTGTTGAAGATTGTGCAGAGCATCTTTGAGGGCAACGGTTCGCTCTTCAACCCGTTGTTCCAATGCTTCATTGGTTTTCTCCAGTTCTGTAAAAGACTCTCGCAGTTGCTTTGCCATGCGATTAAATGACTGCGCTAAAACGTTGAGTTCTCGGATGCCTTGAACCTCAACCGCTTGGTTTAAGTCGCCCAAGGCGATCGCACTACTAGCCGTGCTGAGTTTGCGAATTGGGGTTGTAATCCAGCGGGAGGCAACAATACTCATCAACGTTGCAAGCCCTAATGCAGCTAACGCCAACCCAATCGTTGTATTTGTATTAGCCTGATTAATTCCCTCCAGGTAGTTTGATTCTGGAATAACCGTCCCCACTACCCAATCTAAATATCCCACTGGGGCTAAAGAAATGAAGTATTTCTCTCCGAAGGGTCCATCCTGATACGTAAGAGTTCGTTCAGCGGTCACGCTGCTAATTGAGGCTTGATTCGTTCTTAGGGTCTGAACAGCAATTTGCAAATAGGAATTGTTTGTCTCTTCTAATCGCTTTAATCGAACCGTGTCATTAACAATAATGTAAGTTGTTTCCTGTGCATCTGACGTCGCAATTAATTCACTTTTAGAATTTGCAATAAAAATAATGCTTTTACCTTCTTGATCCAGCGTTTGAAGATACTGTGAGATTTGTTTTAACTCAAATGAAATATTAATGACACCAATAAACTTGCCTTGAAGCCTTAATGGCATTGACGAGCTAATTCCCGGTGTACGGGTAGCTCGAAACATGTAGACATCACTCCACGACAACTGATTCAGGTTTTGAGCTGCAATCTGATACCAGGGTTGTCTGGGGGAATAGTATTGATCGGTTATTTCTTGAGTGCCCATTACACGCAGTTCCGAGCTACCTTCTTGATAACTAACCGTTGTATTGGAAGATTGCTGAGTTTGAGGATTCCATTGACGGCTGATGACATTAATCTCGTCATCCTGAGTATTTTGAACTCCAAAATAATCCCCATTGCGATAGCCAAACTCAATCGCAGCAAAACTTGGGTTTGCCTCTAACAAACTCAAATAAAAGGCTTCTCTTTCCCTGGGGTTTTGGAGATTGACGAGATTGCGAGTGAATGCCCGTTGAATAATATTTTGAGTCGATGAAACATTACTAAAAATATTACCAACTTCTTGAAACGTACCCCTGGTTAACTCTTGATTAACTTGAGTAATAATGCTATCAACATTACGCTTTGATAGAATGAGCCAGGAAAAATGAACAACGCCAGCAGAAGCACTGATCGTAATCAAAATTGCCCCTATCAATGCTGCTCTCAACCCTAACGTCCTGCGCTGAGTTCTTGAAATATGCTGTTTGCGTGACGATGCAATCAGTCGCATGTGAGCTAAAAATTCTTGAGCTTCGACTACTCTAAGGACGAGGCAATTAAAAAATTTAGAGTCAGTTTTGTAGATGCCGGTTTGTAGATGCTAGAGCAAACGCAGATGACCGTGTAATTTACTCTATTCCTGCAAATTGATTCGCTTCCCGGATTAGTATGCCCTTTTGTATAAGTTTTCTATCAGGATTAATACACTTGAACTACTAATCAAACGCCTTTTAGGGCAGAAATGAGGCAGAAACGGCAGGCTAAGCAGTCGCGATCGCCCCAATCAATAGTTGCTACTGCAAAGGTTTCAGTAGATGCTATTCTTAGAATATTGCGGGTGTAGTTCAGTGGTAGAACGTCAGCTTCCCAAGCTGAATGTCGTGGGTTCGAGTCCCATCACCCGCTTATTTCCAGATCAAAGTATCTCAACGGGTATTTAATTCACACACCAGTCAGTAGAATTTTGATCGATAACAAGTTCAAACTGAGTGAATGTTTTCGTTAGACACAAACCAGTGTTTGAGTGATGAATTAATAACCGCAATTACAACATTAGAGCTACACTCAGATCTCAATAAGTATTTCACTTCCTTCAAATCGTGTGTGTTTAGAGAGCTTCTGTATGGAACACTAACACCTCCTGGAGAGAACCTGTATTAACAGGAAGAAGCCATTTACAGAGATAATAATCACACCCAACTCCCTTACCTGGCTGATTGACAAAAGTTCTGAAACCTCTGATATTCTATGTTGTGGCTGGCGAATTGAATTCGCGCTTATCCGATCGAAGTCTGCCTTCACGGACTCGATGCATCAAGGTTTTCTGTAACCCGCGTCGGCGGGTTTTGCTTCTATCGCTGCGATTTAAATCGCCAAGCATAAAAGATTTGTCAGAAGCCAGCATCCCTATTCCTAAGTTAGAGGAAGAAAAGCACTACTCATTTCACACTTGAAGTAGAGCTAGGGCAGAAGAGATGAGTAAAGACCCGGTAACTCTAGTGGGAATAGGTGTTGCGACAATTATCGCCGTTTGGTTTGGAGTGTCTATTTTCAACCCTAGACTCATTGGGCGAGCAGACTATGAAGAGTGCATTGGTGGGGCAGCTGATTCCGGCAACTTAACACCTGATTTATCCCAAGTCTGTAGCCATTTAAAGTAGCAGAATAACTCTTAGGTCTGCGGAGTCACGGTATCCCTCTTCAATCAATTTGAATGGAAAGTAGCCAAATTTCTCTTCCCTGGCTTGACAGTGGAACTTTGGTTGGGTCGAACGGCAGACAAAGACTCTGACTCTCCGCAGGAACCCTGCAAATCAACCCTTGCGCCTCCACAAATTTAACCTTGCCGACCTGTTATGCACTAGGTCTATAGTCAGTAGCTCTAACTAAAAGATGCTTTGCTCACCTATGTAGTGGGCTTATAGAAGTTCTACAAATCAAGAAAGCATTTTGTCAAGATATTCCCGCAATTTTTAATCTTGTCTTGTCAGTTCAGTCGATATATCAACTCTTATTCATTGCACATACTTTGTGATAAAAATAACGCCTATAGGTACATGAAATTACCCCAAGATTCTTGTTACAATCGTTACTCCAAACTTTTTACTTAAAGACTCATTTCAAAATATGAATCCTGACGAGTTTACTCAGTGCTTCAATCTGGCTAAAGCTCTTGGTCTAGTAGTGTCCAGCCGAAAAGTAGAAGGAGTGCTTTATGTCTACACAACGAATGGGATAGCCCGTTCTTGGGATAGTTTTATGGCTGAATATCCGTTGGAGAGGTTACAGTCTTTAGTTAGCCGAATGCAGCCTTACCATTAGAGTCAAATCTTCGTCAAGAGGTTAACGTTTGCAAGTTGTGGCATTCATCAGAGTGTCCAACATCAAGATGGGTTTTGAGATTTACTATACTTAAAACCCATCATTTATATTGATCTTTGTAGATACTTCAAACACATTACGAGAGGACACCACTTAAAGATGTACTCCTCCCCATTCAGTGCGATGCGCAACTAATTTTGAAATTATTATCCTTAACGAAAGTAATACTTTGAAGATAATGTTTCTGCAATGTGTGAGCTACACCACTCTCAGCAGAAACATTATCTTCTAAAGAAACTACCAACAATTCTCAACTCACACAATCGCGCTTAGACAATGTTTTGTCAGGTCCAATTGTGTTGCAAATTGTTGCGCTGTTGAGGTTAACGTTCTTCAAGGTGGCATTTTCTAAATTTGCACCCGTTAAGTTAACTACTAAAAGATTCGCATCACTAAGATCTGCTCCACTCAAATTCGCATCCTTAAAATTCACTGCCATTAGATCTGCCTTACTCAAATCAGCGTGGCTTAAGTTAGCGTTACTCAAGTTGACACCTCTTAAATCCTTGTGCCTTAAATCAGCCGTACTGAGATCGCATCCAATACATGAACGTTGTTCAAGGAGTTGCTTGACATGATCAGGGTTAGCCGCTTGAGCAGGTGTAATGAAACAAAAAAGGGTCAATAAAAAAGTAGCTGCTAGAGTAATAAGTCTCATACTTCCCTCCACTGACGATTTTCTGTTTAGAGAACCTCTTGCATGAATCGGTTTTGAGAGTGTGAATGGTTGCCTGGTTAGCCATACAACCACACACAAAAGTTTAATAATTAATTTTCCCCAAATCTCATAATTTTTGATCACCTGTAGTAGTCCTATTTGACTGATGAGAATGAGGGGGCGGAGGGACAATGCTCTCTTCCGGGAGACAAAGCCCCAATTCCTCTTTAACTTTCGTGCATGATTTAGGAGAGTCATAGTCACAGTTACCTTAGTTAAGACAAGGCACTCAACAGGACAGACGCGATTAATCGCAGTCCTCGGAGCAGGGCTCAAATTCAATGCTCTAATGGTTTTGGCGATCGCTATATCCCTCTTCTGTCACTCTCTTCGTAAACAAATCTCATACAAACCTCGTTTCCAAGCTCCTGCTTGGAAATAGAGTGACGGAGGCTCTGCCTCCTAAAGCAACGGTTCCATGGGTGCATCTAGTGATGGGGGAATTGAACCTGGCGAATGAATGCGCGGCTATCCGATCGAAGTCCGCCGACGCAGGCTGCGGTTTTGACCCAGGCAGAATCGGTCTGCCACCTTCTCTCAACATACAAGGCAGGTTTTGTTCTGGTAGCGTTCGACTGAGCTCACGCCGAAGTCTGCGGTTTTAACCGCCACTCCCCTAACCGTCAGATGCACCCAGCCTCCATGCGTACATTCCTAGCTAGAAGCTAGAAGGCTTTCAAAAAAATACTCTCCATCCAAAGTGATTAAAGAGGGATATAGCTTTGATCAGAAAACTTATACCAATTTGAATTGAAAAGGCGACGCATGCTTGTACGGGTTTGGCAGTGCCAAACCCCTCCGTAACTCTGATTTGTTCGCAAAACTCTTTAAATCGGTATTAGGACAAAGGCACTGGGTCAACCACTGATTATGAGGAGCTTTCTGCCTTGCCTTCGCCCCGTCGAATGTAACTACAGCTGTACTGTGTTGTTTAGTCTCATTGGATGCTCAATCAGTTTGGGTCAAAGGTTTGACCACACGATCGATCGCCGTTTGAACAAAAGCCTTGATGAACTCATCCCGGCGATTCAGTTGGAACTGCATCTGAACAGCTTCAGTAATGCCACCATCTCCCCATTCCTGGTTGCGGCGGAAGTATTCGATAAAACTTTTGCCTGCAATGCGAGTTAAATATGCAGCTGTCACTCCCTGAATGGCTCTGCCGATGACAAAGGTACCAATATTTGTTTGCAAAGCAATCGAAAAAAGCTCGATCGCCCCTCTGACAACTCCTAGACTGACCAGGGTTCTAGCCAGCGAAAATGCTAGTTCTTTACCTCGCTCAATGTTGAGTTCACAGCCATACACCTGACCTAGCTCCACCACCATTTGAGCGTTGACGGCTGCTGTTGCCAACAGATCAATTCCTGGCAAGGGAGTGACTGAAACCACACCCGCTCCGATCCACTGAAATCGATCGACAATCTTCTCGGCTTGCCGTAATCGTTGAGCATCTAGCAACCGACGCGCTTCTTCACCCAAGCGTTGCGATTGCAATAGGATGTTGTCTGCAATCAGGTCTTCACCTTCAAGTCGCAAAATGGCGGCAATCCGCCGCAGTAGCGGCAAGATATCGGGTTCTGGTTGAAAGCGATCGCCATTCTCTAAAACAACCACTTGAGGGTTTGCCGCGATCGCCACGACATCTTCAGCCGCAACAATTGACTGGACTCGTTGCCGTAATCGAGCCAAAATTGCCTCTCGATCAGCCTCCGTATATAAGTCAGATTTATTGAGAACGATGAGCGATCGTTTCCCAATTCTTACAAGCGATCGCAACGGCTCATATTCCGACTGACGCAAGTCGTTGTCCAAAACAAACAACAGTAAATCGGCTTCTGTTGCCAATTGACGGGCGAGTTGTTCTCGCTCAGTCCCTGCAACCCCTGTTTCTAAAATACCGGGGGTATCTGTGATCCAAATCTCTCGTTCCAATCCTCTTAACTGAAAGGAGTACGTTTCTCCGAGAGTGGTCGTTCCCATCGGTGCGCCCACTTGCCCGACCATACGTCCAACGATCGCATTCACGATTGACGTCTTACCCGCTGACCCAGTACCAAACACTAGCAAATGCAACGGTCCCTGAGATAGGATCGCCTGGATTTCACGCGAACGATCGAGCAATGCTTGCCGAACGACCTCATCTTGAATCTGGGCAACTTGCCGTTCTACGGCTCGCAGTGTTTCTGTAGCCGCATCTGTTTTTTCAACAAACGTTTTTGCGGGTTGTTTGCGACGGGGAGGACGCAAAAACAAAACGGCATAGTAAATTAAGCTTGCTATCAACGTCGTCAGGAGAGCTAACACAACTCCCAGGACTAGATTGGCCAACAGCGGCGAGACAAAAGAGAGACTGGCATATAGCCGAATCAGCACGTCAGCTAGCCACAGCAACGATCCCAACGCAAGGAGGATGCTGACAATAGTGACTAGAAGGCGCGATCGTGACATGAATGGATCTAGTTTCAATAGAACCATTGTAGAGACGATCTTCTAGAGATGATCTCATCGAGATGATCTCAAATCTCGTCATCCTGGTAAATTGCTCTGTTGGCGTTATCGCTACCTGATATGAGGCATAAAGAATTGGCATCGGCAACGAAGTGCCACGGCACCAGACCTCAAATTCCAAACAGCATTACCACCGACATTAAATCGGCTAGCAGTCACCATAAACTAGCAGCAATTTCGAGAACATCCTACAGGCTTCTCGAATTGCTGCTATGGTGACGTATTGCAATCAGGTATGGCGATTAAAAAGCCTAAGCTCTGGGAGCACCACCGCCACTCTTAGAACCGCGATAATTTTCACGAGGCTTAGCTTTATTGACTCGAATCTCTCGACCAAGCCATTCAGCCCCATCGAGGTCGGCGATCGCCTCATCCTCTTTCGATTCATCCTCCATTTCGACAAAAGCAAAACCTCGTTTTCTGCCTGTTTCCCGATCCGTAGGGAGGCTTACTCGACTGACTTTGCCATACTCGGCAAAAACTTCGCGCAAATCCTCTTCGGTAGCCTGAAAAGACAGGTTGCCAACGTAAATAGTCACGATCCTCTCCAAACCAAATTTGATGTAGGGGCGAGTTAGGCAGTACCCTTGGGAACGTTAATAAAACATTCCTCAGGCTATTACCAAACTTTACTTCGCTGTGATCATAGCTGATCTTCTGACAAATGGCAGTAGCATATCAACCAAACAGGCATGTGCTTTTCTAAAGCTTTTCATAGATTTACATAACCATTAGAATTTGCCTGTTTAATTGAGTTTTTTACGTCATTTATAAGTGTTTTATCGCACAATTTCACCCATATAGTTACCCCAAAGTTCAGCCGCTTGAGCACTTGCCCCTGACGTTGGGGTATTGTCATCATTTCCAAACCATATTCCAGTAACAATGTTGCGATTGGGAATATAGCCAACAAACCAGAGGTCGCGATTATCGTTATTGGTCCCTGTTTTACCCGCCTCACCCAGGCCCAGATAGGCGTTACGCCCTGTGCCATTGCGGATGACTCCCTGAAGCAGGTCAGTCATAGTGCCTGCAATTCTTGCATCTAAGACAGGAACATTGATTTGGGGGTCGGTCGCGATATCGTAAATTACTCGACAGGTTTCAGGGTTATTGGGGTCAGTGCAGTCGCTGCTGTCCAAAATTCGATTAATTGCATGGGGACGGTTCCAGTTGCCGTTGTTGGCTAGCGTTCCGTAGGCTCCAGTCAACTCCAGTAGGGTCACTTCGCTCTGCCCTAATACGAGTCCGGGCACCGGATTGAGTTCAGATTGAATGCCCATCCGATCAGCCATATTGACAACCTGATTTAGCCCCACATCTTGAGCCACTCTCAACGCAACCACGTTTTCTGAAAGAGCTAGACCCGTGTCTACATCCATACTGCTGACTCTGGAGCGGCACCCCTCAAACACCTGTCCACCCCACTCCAGGTCATCGCAGGAGTAGGATCGACCCGGAGAGATGCCCTGCTCGATCGCCGCTGTGAAGGCAAACACCTTAAACGTCGAACCGGGTTGGCGTAGAGCCTGGGTTGCTCGATTAAACTGGCTCTCCTGAAAGTTGTATCCCCCCACCAGGGAGAGCACACCCCCTGTGCTGGAGTCGAGTGTCACCAACGCTCCTTGCGAGAACCCAGCAGCGGCTCCATTATTGTCGATCGCCGCTTGTAGAGAAGTCTCTGCGGTCGTTTGAAAGCGAGGCTCTAGCGTACTTTCAACAATGAAATTGCCCTCTTGAGCAAGCTCCTCCCCCAATAGCGTTTCTAACTCGTCAAAGACGTAGCTATAAAAGTAGGGAGCAATCGTGCTGCGCAATTCTTCAACAGCAGCAGGGTTAATTTCAATGCGCGATCGCCTTGCCCGTTGTGCCTCTTGAGCCGTGATCATGCCCTGTGCTGCCATACGGTTGATAATGCGATCCCGTAGCTCTACTGCCGTGTCGTAGTCTTGCACCGGGTTAAAGGCATTGGGAGCAGGTAGAATACCCACCAGCGTCGCCGCCTCAGAAATCGATAAATCACGTGCTGACTTACCAAAATAGAACTGTGCTGCATCCTCAAACCCATAGGTACCATTACCCAGATAGACACGGTTGAGATACATCAATAGCAAATAGTTCTTGCTGTAATAGGTTTCTAGCTTGAGAGCGACAACTGCTTCCCGCAGCTTGCGCCCCGCTGAATCTTCGGTGCCAACATACTCCCGAAAAATACTCCGTGCCAATTGCTGGCTGATAGTGCTTCCACCTTCCCGGATCTCACCCCCTCGAATATTGGTCACCAGGGCACGCAAGATACCAATCGGATCAATGCCCAGGTGCCAGTAATAACGAGAGTCTTCAGAGGCAAGCACTGCCTGAGGCAAATAAGGGGAGAAATCTGATAACCGTTGCATCTCAATATGGGCACGGTTGCGCGGCTCACGTAATGGAGTCTGGCGATCGCGTGCATAGACCACCACCGGACCTTGAACCGATTCTGGCAACGGATACACCGAAAAGCGTTGCCCCTGCACCCCCACCCAGAGCCCCACCAGAGCACTCACCCCGGTAAAACCATACAGCCCATACCGAAAAACCTTGGCATACCAGGGAGGTGGATCGACGTACCGCAACTGCACAGAAGCTGCCAACTCCGGCGGTCCTAAAGTCAACACATCTCCGTGTCGTAGCTCCAGGGTATTGAGGCGGCGTTTGCCACGGTAGATGCCATTGGTGGAATTTTCGTCCTTGATTAAAAAGGGAGTATTCCGTCCTCCCATGCGCGTCAGGGAGAGGTGAACCTGACTGACAACGGGATTTCGCACCACAATGTCACAGGATTTAGAACTGCGCCCCAACACATATCGCTCTCCCAAAAGCGGATAGGTTTCTGCTTTAGGTGACTCTGCCTCTTGCACCAACAGTTCTGGCACTCTCGCATTAGGCTTGAGAATCAGTTTTGAGAAGTTGATCTTTGCCTGAACCGTTTGAACAGCCTGGGTAATGACGTTCAACAGAGTTTTGGGTTGATTAGGGGGTTGAGGAGGCGTTTGGGGTGGGGTCATGTACAGTTAGCGCAGAGCTATACAGAGAAAGGCAACACTCAGTTGTACTTGAGTTCCGAATTTGTTACATCCTATTCTACTCACTGCCACATCATTGGGTTTATCTCAAAAGAGCGATTACCCCGTAGGTGAACTGCTTTCTATTGCAATGAATTGAGCATACTGTAACATCTCATATCTGTAGATTTACGGAAGCAACCTTTTTCTTAATTCATAATCCGTTTTAATCATGTTTGGTAATGTCAAAACAGCATCGGAGACACGATAGTAAGCGAATCTCACGGGCATGTCTTTGCATAATTCCAACGAAAGATCCCTGTCATCCCAATCTTTTTTTTGCTCTGTTGGTAATCCAAAAAGTTAGGGAACTCTGGGTATATAGAGCAACTATTTTAACCTGATTAGAGAATTGCAACTGTGCGTATTGGGAGATGGGTTTGTGATGCTAAGCCCTGAAGGAAGACTATTTTGCCGTGTAGATGATATGCCAAACCTAGAGCGAGAGCAACAACGATTAAGGATATTAAAAGAGCTTGGATTATTGGAGAACGGCAGTGTACCCGTTTTTGAGGAAGCCACTCAAACCGCCGCACACATTCTAAATGCATCCATCTGCATTCTGGGCGTCATCGATCACGATCGCCAGATTTTCAAATCTGCGGTCGGGCTATCTAGAATTGGGCTGATGAACGATCTTGCGTCATCGCGTCAGTTGGCTCGACCAGAAGCCTTTTGCACCCATGTTGTTGAGAGCCGTCAGGTATTAGCAATCGATGACGCGACCTTATATCCTGCTTTTGCTGCCAGTCTTCTCGTTCAACGCTATGGTATCCGAGCCTATCTGGGAGTTCCTTTGGTCACCTCCAGTGGGCACTGCATCGGCACACTTGCCATTCTCGATTTAGCTCCGCGCCAATTTACAGCCAAGGAGATTGAGCTGTTAGAGTTAGTCGCTCGTTGGAGCATGAGCGAATTTGAGCGCAACCGTTTCCTCCAAAATCCCCCTCCTCAGCCAGAGCAACCTGAGCCTCTGCCCTCTAGTTCTAAGCCTTCCACGTCCCCCAATCTGTCAGGGCTAGCGTTGGTCAAGCTCGATCTCATCACTCAAATGACCCAAGAGCTACGCACACCCCTAACCTCGATTCTGGGTATGGCAAGCGTGTTGAACCGGGAAATCTACGGTCCATTGACCGACAAGCAAAAAGAATACATGGACATCATTCACAACAGTGGTCAGTACTTATTGACCTTAGTGAATGAGGTTTTGGAGGTGGGCGCATTAGCCACGGATCAACAGCCCCTGAATCTCACTGCCGTTGATATTGAGATGCTCTGCCAGCAGGCATTTAGCACATTAGGGCAATCCGCTCAGCGACGCGAACAACAGATTCGCTTGACCGTCGAGCCTGGGCAACGGGTCTGGTTGCTCGACAAGGATAAAGTGCGCCAGATGCTCTATCACCTCGTATTTAATGTGATTCAGGCTTCCAGCGCAGATAGCATTATTCGTATCCATGTAGCTCATAAGCGCGACCAGTTGCATATTGCCGTTTGGACATCGCACCCCTGGTTGGGTGACGGCTTGCCTCAGGCAGAACTACGCTCTAATCAACTTCTCCACTCATCTCTTCGAGAGTGGAGTGGCATAAGTAGCGATCGCCAATTTGTAAGCGCAGTCGAACTTGATCGAATAGATGAGGTTAATCTTCACCATTCATCTTCAGAACACCTGGAAGACGCAGAGCCAAAACCTGATATCTCTCGGCAAAGCCTGGGGCTTATGTTTAGCCGATGTCTGGCACAAACCCATGGCGGTGATATCACGATCCAGGGGTCCGCAGAAACAGGCTATCGCTATGTGATTCAATTACCTCGACTGACAGGCACCCCAAACAAAGAAGAAGCCTCATAGCTGCTATTTGCCACTCCAGTGAATGAATCGTTTCTCGACTAGCAGAAAGAACACATTCAAAAAGTAGCCCAGGATGCCTGTGATCAAAATTGAGGCATACATGTCTTGAACATTGAGAATTTGTTGAGCATCAATGATGCGCTTCCCTAACCCCTGCTCAGTGCCAATAAACATCTCTGCCACAATCACGATCACAAGAGCAATACTGATACCACTGCGAAGCCCGATGAAAGTTTGGGGCAAGCTTTCAAATAACAGCACATCTCTAAAGATTTGCAGGCGATTGGCACCCATAACCTTTGCGGCTAGGATGCGCGATCGCTTGGCATTCATCACACCATAGGCACTGTTGAACAAAATCAGCAACAGCGCACTAAACGCAGCAATGATGACCTTTGAGATGTCGCTGACTCCAAAAAACAGAATAAACATCGGGATCAGAGCACTGGCAGGTGTAGAGCGAAAAAAATCAATGAGAAACTCGACACTGCGGTAGACCCTCTCGGAACTACCTAACGCAACCCCTAGGGGAACTCCAACGACCGCTGCCATGAGAAACGCCTGAAACGTTCTCAACACAGTAGCGGCGAAATCCGTCATCATGGTTCCGCCAAAGATCTCGCTAAAGAGCCGCGCAAGAGTAGCGATCGGCGTTGGCAGCAATACCGGGTTGACCCACCCGGAGATGGAAATAAACCACCAGACAACAAACAACAACAGCACGCCTAACAGAGGCAAGAGCTTATCAACGATCGCCTGTAGAGGCAATGCCCGAAGAGTAGGGCTAGATGGGCGAACGACAGTCATTTGCGCATCTCCTGACGAAAGATGTCTAGACAATGGCGGCTTACTTCGACAAATTCTGGAGATGACAGGGTATCGGGAGTGCGGGGACGGGGGGCTTTAAAAGAAACTCGTTCTACCAGACGGGTTGGACGCTTGCTCAGCAACAGAACTGTGTCAGCCAGATAGACCGCTTCTTCGAGATTGTGAACCACCATTAACATCGGCAGAGCAGCCGTCATGAAAATCTCTTGCAGCTTGTCACGGACAAACAGGGTTGTCTCAAAATCTAACGCTGAGAATGGTTCATCCAGGAACAAAACTTCCGGGTCAGCAACCAGAGCACGCAGAATTGAGATCAGTTGTTGCTGTCCACCGGAAAAGCTATAGGGATAACGCCGCAAATCAAGGCGGATGTCAAACGTAGCGATGAGTTTTTCAACGCGATCGCGACATTCTCGCTCCGAGATCCCTTTTGCTTTGAGGGGGTAGGCAATATTATCAAAGGCACTCAGCCAGGGAAAGAGGGAATCTCGATAGTTTTGAAAGACATAACCAATGCGAGCACGCCGGATTGGCTTGTCGTTGATCCAGATTTGCCCTGAATCGAATGGCAACAAGCCACTGATCATGTTGATCAACGTGGACTTACCACATCCATTGGGGCCAAAAATCGAGATGAACTCATTGTTGGGTAAGTCAAGACTGAAATTGTCGTAAAGCGGTTGTCCAGCAAAGGATTTGCTTAATCCTTCGATGCGGATACAAGTTGTCGGTGGGGCGATTTTGGTTTCAGCATCAACCTTGACCATGACGGGTTACTCGCGTGAGGTTAAGCAGGTTTATAGAGCAGTGGTTCCACTTCGACTGTGCGGGAAAATACACCTTTGTCTGTCATGAAATCAAAGAACTTTTGAAAATAGCCGACATCCTCTGGTGTGAACTCGTCATACATGGTGTAAGCAGCGAGAGGCACCTTTTGCACCAGATCACCCTCGATCGCCGTGTAGCCGACTAAATATTGCCGCGCCTCATCGGGATCATTGCGGATGTCTTCGATCGCTTTGCGATAGGCTTCGGCGTAGACCTTAGCCGTCTCAGGATAGGCATTGATGAATTGGGTGCTCAAAGTCGCTGAACCACCAAACCAGGGTGCTTTGGGGTCATCTAAGATGTACTTGGCGACAACTCCGTTTTCGAGAATGCGGGTGATTCCCTTCATGCTGCCGACGGTGCCTGTAGGCTCTAGCGTGTAAGCAGCATCAATTTGACCTGCTTCGATCGCCGCAACGTGCTGTTTGATTTCAAGCTGCATCACTTGAACCCCAGTGATACCGTTTTTCTCTAAGACTGCTTCGGCGATCGCCTTGTTTTGTGCGCCTGGACCTGAAGCTACTTTCTTACCCTGTAGGTCGGCGATCGATTGGATTGGGCTGTCTTTAGCCACAATGAACTGTTCTAAGACATAGTCCACATTGCTGGGATTGGAGGCAAAGATTTTGAACAAGCCAGGTGAGGCAATTTCAGCCAATGCCAAAGCTCCTGATGCCGTCCCGTTACCCGACCCTTGTAATCGTCCTGCAATAATCCCCTCTGCAACTTGTTGTGCAGAAGCAAACTTTACCGCTTCTACGTCTAAACCTGCCTCTTTGAAGTAGCCTTTCTCAACCCCCAAGTACAGCGGCAAGCCAGAGGCAATAGGCCAGAATCCAATTGAGATCTTTCCGGGATTTTCGGAACTAGAACCGGAAGCAGCGGTTGATTCGGTTTGAGGAGCCTGAGTTGAAGAGGGTTGCACACAGGCATGAGCCGCTGTAGCTAAGACTGCACCAGCACCTACTTGTAATAATGTCCGTCTACGAATTCCCATAATGAATCTCCCTCATGGTTGCCCATCACGGTACAGGTAGGACGTGAATATTCAGAGAAAAAATCGGGAAGAAATCGAGAAGTTTAGCCAGGAACAGGTTGAAGGGGATCTGGAAACTATCAACGCTTAGATGCTACAGACATCTTATTCATGAAGAAGTCTGAGATGTAGTCAATGGTCAATCGTCATGGGTCAATGGTCAATCGTCATGGGTCAATGGTCAATCGTCATGGGTCAATGGTCAATGGTCAATGGTCAATCGTCATGGGTCATGGTCAATCGTCATGGGTCAATCGTCAATCGTCATGGGTCAATCGTCAATCGTCATGGGTCAATGGTCAATCGTCATGGGTCAATCGTCATGGGTCGATGGTCAATCGTCATGGGTCAATGGTCAATCGTTGCTGGTCATACATAAATGACGAATAACGAATGAAAGAGTAGGTTTCACGATCGATTTCGGACTGTTACATCAGGAACAGGAGCATAACTCTCTTAATTGTTTTTCGACCCAAGTAGAGTTAAACACTTCTCGATAGATTGAGTTCTTGACTCGTAGCATTCCTTTTTGACTTTCAACCAGACCTGACAACAATAGCTCTGTTGATTCAAGGGTGTGATCCATTGGAACATTTGAAGAGCGCAGGATCTGGCGATATAGCTCTAATAGCCGCTGTGCCTGGCGTTTATTGCGTAGTAAGTAATTTTGGATAGTCCGCAAATGTTCGGGTTGATCTTGCATTTCCCAATTCTGAATAATGTGCGATCGCACCAACTGCTCTACCCAGAGCAACTCAGTACCCGGTGGGAAAAAGGATCGATTCACTGAAATTTGGCTCTCTTGCACCACCAATTGACAGATTTTTTGTGTGAGAAAAGGCTGTCCTCCAGTCCACGCCAGGATAGAGCGCAAGACAGCCTGGGGGTGATGAACCCACTCTAACAATCCTGCGATGAGTGGTTGGGCTTCGTGCTCCTGAAACCCTCGCAACTCCAGTAATCGTGGAGTATTGAAAGAGACATCCGTATCGTTGGTATCTATTTGAGCCATTGAACGCCGACTCACTAAACTCTGAGCAACCAAACTTGGATCAACTGAACTTTGGCTCACTGAGTTTTGACCAACCCAATTCTGGTTCGGCGAATCATAACCCACCAGATGATGCAGGTGAGCGACTCCAAACAACGCCCAGGTTAATCGACTATAGGCAGAGCAGTAAACCCGTTTTTTATAGCATTCATAAATGAGTGTCAGAAAACCGTGAACTGTAAATGGCAAATCAAAAACACTATCAATCTCATCTACAAAGATACAAATCGATGCTTGTGGAAACTGAACTATCAGAATTTCTTCAAGCAATAAACTCAATCGTTGTAGTTCTGAAAAACGATTGTGGTTATTCCACCATTGGTTGAAGTTAATTGCTGTTAATAGTCCAAAATCATGTAGGAGTTCAAATGCAATACTCTTATACCACTGCGATCGCGTGATGTGCTGGCTCCCAATTCGAGCCATGTCTAACGAGGCACACACCACCCCCATTTGCTGTAGCTGGTGGCGCATTCTAACCCGTAAACTTGACTTGCCCATTTGGCGGGAGTTCAAAACGCAACACAGTTCTCCTGCCCGTAATGCCTGATAGAGATCGGTATCAGCTTGTCTGACAACATAACTGAGAGCATTCACTCTAAGGCTGCCACCAACTTGATATGCATAACTATTCATTCTGGATCTCGGCTAATTGTAAATTAGCAAGCTGTGACCTGAAGTATTGTTGATACAGGTCACAACTGGGTCTGACTTCGTTGCCAGTGAGACGAATTAACCCCATACCTTCAAGCCTGTGGGCGATCGCTGCGTCCAGTTGCACTGCACGAGAGGCAGTAATGACATGGTGAAACGCCTCTAACAGTTCTGGTTGTTGACGTAGTGAATTCCAATGTCGATGCAAATGACCACTATAAATTCCGGCTTGAGTGGGGGCTTGTTGCAATAGGTTTGTTAACGAAAGACCTTCAACTTTGAGGTGATAAAACGCTAATTGTAATAGATAGGGATGTCCTCCAATTAAAGCTAGCAGGGGTTCTAAATCGGATAGGGTAATGTCAAGTTGCTCTAATTCGTATCGTTGCATCAATTCATAGATTTGCGATCGATTAAAGCCCAGCAGTTGAATAGGCAAACCAACATTAAATGGGGATTGGCTCGGTTTTATAGGCATAGATGCCTCTGTTGAATGAGCAATGACCAATCGCAGTTTTTGCCATGTAAGTTGTTCTGCGGCTGTCTCATACCAGGTTCTCAATAAGGACAAGAAGTCTTGCGTGAGATCGGGGTATTCAAAGACGCGATCGACATCATCTATGGCTAATACCAGAGGATTGTTCAGTTCCTTCAACAGATAGTCTTGAAAGTAGACTGTACAACTGACCTTGCTCCCAACTTCTTCATCCCAAAAATCGTCTATTTTGGGTTCCAAATACAACTGACGGCTGATATTAATACAAAACCAACGTAAGAATTTGTTGAGCTGACGGAACAACTGGCTGTCTGCAATTTGTAGGTTAAGCATCGCCGTTTGTATCCCTTTACGTTTTGCCTGGGCGAGAATGCGATAAATGAGGGATGTTTTTCCGGTTTGGCGTGCTGCTTTAATGCGAATTAAGCTACCCGGTTGACTGATTTCAATGTTAGTCCGATCTTCGATGAGAGGATGACGGATATAAATACTGGAATGAAGTGGGACAGCACCACCCGGATATTCAATGCGATTAGAACTTTGAATTGCAGGTTGAAAAGGGATTCCTCCAAGTTGATTGCGCCCTAGAATGAGCTTAATATTTTTCTTAGTAACCTTCTCTTCTAAAGCTTCTGAAAGCAAGCTCCACAATTGGGAGCCAACTTCTTTAACATAATCCAGGTCATACCCTGCCTCAAGAGCAATTTCTCGATATAGCTTGCCAACCCAAGATTCCAGAAAAATAATCTCCTGAATGGAGTTCAAGGACTTCGGTTCCAGGAGTTGCTTAACAATATTTAATGCTTCTTGTGCCGTCATTTGTCAGACTTGGATTTTAGGCAAAATTGGATCAAACAATGATTTTGCCCCAACTATCGCACTAAGCTGAACTACAGATTGACTTTTCCTAACTAATTCCTACTTTATTCACACTTTTAAGCTAACGCTTAATAAGGTTTACCCACTTTTCTTCACAAAACAAACCTATTTACGTACTTTAAAATTTTGATGGTAGCAAATTACACTTGTTTAATTTAGGGTTTTAGGCTAAACCACCTTTAGCAAGGGCGTTGAATTGCCCTGCACACTTACTCTCTTTACCCACCCTATCCCTCTAGATAGATGCGGTATTAGGGTCAGCTGGATATGTTTTATTTGGGGTATCGTTTCAACTTTATAGATAGCATTGTGCAGACTTTAGAAGTGTTTCGCTGTATGGTGCAGGTCATGAAGTCGGGTTTAGTAGATTTAAGTTCAGTCTTTAAACCTTATTTGTATTGATCGTCTCCACGATTTGTCATAAGCGAGACTAGGTTAAGCGGGAACTCCTTCGATTAGAGAGAAAGAAGGAGTAACGTTTCAAAATCTTGCTTTGTTAAACAATGCTGTCCAAGTTATCAGGCAAATTAAGGGCGATCGCCCCTGCAACCCATCAGCTATTTCTATTTAAATAATTGCCTCGATTTAACTTATCAACCTTGCATATGAAGACTATTTTGGTGATTGAAGATGACAGATTTAATCGAGAGAATTTGTTAGCCATATTAGAGTTTTCAGGATTTCATGCGATCGGCGCAGAGCACGGTCTGATTGGTCTGCAACAGGCTCAAACGTTATTACCAGATCTGATCATTTGCGATGTTGTGATGCCTAAGTTAGATGGTTTTGGTGTTTTACAGGCACTTCGGTGCAACCCCAAAACCGCATCAATTCCAATTGTGTTTCTCTCTGCTAAGGCGGACAACGCTGATATCAGAAAAGCGATCGATTTAGGGGTGGATGAATATTTAGTAAAACCCTTTACGATCACTACCCTGGTTCAAACGATTTTTCCCTATTTGGACGGTTATCAAGTGTCTTCTCATGCCTTGACTAACCAAACTTAAAGCTACCTTCAACTGCCACTGTGCAGGGTTCCACCCCCACACCCCGTCTTAACCAACCCTCTGGTTGCTATATCAGTTAACCGAGGGCAAGGTTGTAAAGATTTGGGAGATAACTTGTTTGGCTTTGTTATCTAAAGAAACCCAATCCACTTCGCCTGTGTCTGCTTCAATTAAGTTTGTATCGATATCAACGGTGGGATTGTCGGACAAATTGACAACAGGGTTATAGTTGCGGAAACAGATTTGATAGCAAAGTTGCCACAGGTCAACTGTCACCTCGCGATCGCCCTTTTGTAAGCAGAGATAGTAACCCGGATGAGGCTGGGGCAGTTGGGCTAGCGTTGCTTGAATCTCGGTTCGGCGTTCTGGAGAGGCAGTTTGCAACTCATTTTGCAGCGTAGTCACCGTTGCTTTGATGTCGTCAGGGGTATTCTCTGCCCAAATTGGCACTTCCTGATAGGTGCCACGCCAGGATGACTGGTCTAGCTCCTTGCGGAGGTTGTCAACGACCCGAATAAAAACGGGTTGCATGAGTTGTTCTGCCTGTTGCCACGCGATCGTGCTTGCAAACTTCGGCATCATGGGCGATCGCCTCCTTTATGCGTGTCGATTGACTTCCTGTTGCAGCCATGGGTCAACAGGTTGCCCATCTCGACGGCGCAACTCGATTTCGACCACCATCACCAAGCCTGAACCGGGCGGAGCAGGGTGCTGATGAAACAGAATCTCATAGGCATTTGGGTCTTCTTTGCGTTCTCTCAGCCAATCTTGAACCTTGGTCGTCGCAAAGAAAGACTGCCCCTGCTCAAACATGCGGGTGATTTGCATTTGCAGGGTATAGGGGTTAAACCGGGGCATGGTGTTAAACGGAGATCGATTTGAGTTAAGGATTGCCCTGCTGGAGCCGCATGATCTCGCGTTGAATCACCGGAGCCAAACTGGGGTTAGACTGCATTGTGACTGTAATTGTATTAAATCGGTTGATGGTCAGGTTGTTTCTCTCAACAATTTGAGTGGCTCGGTTGCAATAGTTTACAGCGATTTGGCGGATGTTTTGGCTGAGGTTGTTCAGGCTATTGGGGCGATGGCAGGCGATCGGTGGCACTTGCCCAGAGCCTAAAATCCGCTTGATCTCATCATAAGCGGCTTGGCGGATTGGCTCAATTGCCAAGACCGAGCGAGCATAACTCTGGATCTCTTCATTGCTGATGTTAGCGACCGACTGACCATAAGCCGCACGATCCAACGTTACAGCAGCAGAACCATCTTGTGAAAGGTGCAACGTAGGCACCCATCCTGCCAGTAGACCCACGATGGAAGCCATACCTGTTAGAAGCGATCGCACCAACAATCGTTTGAAAACGCGATGGGATGAGCGCAGAGAGTTGATCATATTAGGATGTTAAATCGGTAACAGCTCTAGACTGGAGACACTAAAGACGCATTTGAGGGCTTTATATCGTTTTGAACTATTTTAGGCAAGGGAAGTTCCAGTCCCCTCCATCAATTTAAAGAGAAGGGTGGAAAGTATTTTTACTCACTATTATGAAGCGAAGTCGTCTTAAAAGTGAGTAGTGGGGATCAGGGAATTAAATCGTCAGAAGGGTGAGGATAAAAGTAAGGAAAAAGCAGAAAAGTAAGGTTACATCTTACACCTTTCCCACTGATGGCAAGTAGTAACTATCTCCGCATTGTTTGACATAGCTCAATCACTTTTGTTTGAAATAGCTCTAATTCATTGGCTCCTTGCTTCAATCCGGACTCTAGTTCCAGCAAGATGGGTAGAGTTTGAGACAGAGCCTCCAGGGACAGCGATTTCACATCTTTTTGCAAGAAGTAGATTTGTTTGGGATTGTTGATTTCTGCTGCTCGTGCGATTTCTCGCTCATCTCGCTCACCTGACTCGGTCATGAGTTTGATCCACAGCCAGGTACGAAAGCGACCAATCAGCGTCTTGACGATCATCAGTGGAACTTCGTTGCGACGAAACAGATCGGAGATCAGCGTCAGAGCCCTGGCGGTATTGCCCTGTCGAATGGCATCTGCCAGTTGCAAGCTGTTTTGAGTCGAAGCTGTGACTAGAGTAGCGATCGCCTCCTCGCTCAAGGGTTGCGACCCAGAACCCCCATAAAGCCGTAATTTCTCCAGTTCACTAAATAGCTGTCGGGTGTCATTGCCCACGGCCTCCGCCAACATCTGCGTTGCGGTTGGGGTCAGCTTAACCCCCACCTCCTGAGCCGCTTGTTTGACTTGAGTCACCAGTTGATCCGTTTTCCAGGGAGAAATCGCCGCAAACTCTCGAATTTCAGCGTGTTTCTGGAGCAGCTTAGTGGATTTAATGCGTCCATCCGGCTTATTTGTTGCGGTCAATAGCAACACTGTCGTTTCTGGAATCAGAGGCAAGGTGCGCTCTAACTCTGATAACAAATCCTCAGAACATCGGACACAAACCGTTGTATCGACTAGCCAGACCAATCGACTGCCACTGCCGAAGGGTGGGGTCATCGCCTGGTTGAGGGCTTGAACGACGGCATTCGGCTGTTCTGGGGAGATTTTGTCGTAGTTGAAACTTGCCCAGTCGGCATCGAGGGTGCGATCGCGCAGAGCAGTCACCGCACGGTTGAGGGCAAAGTCGTCGTCACCCCAGTATAAGTAGATGGGCATGGAAGTAGGGAGTGGGGAATGGGGAGTAGGGAGTAGGAAGTGAGAGTAGGAGGGTGAAGGGGTGGAGGAAGGCGATTAGCGTGACTGAACGAAAAGGTTGGGAAAAGAGGGGTTTCGATGGATTTCACCAGTTTGCCCAATAGAAAAGAAGCAATTCTTGAGGTTATGATAATAGTGGATCTTAGGATGCGTTAATTACTTAGCTTACAAGAAGATTTAGAATGGCTGTTAAATTCCGTGAAAAAGCATTAATGGCTTATGAAACGATGCCAATTAATCAAAAAGACAAGGTATCTCAAATCATAAAGCTATTGAATATTAACAATCAACAGAGCCTAAAACCACATAAATTGCATAAGCTAAATGGTGAAGGTTTAGAAACATGGGTGGTCAGAGTAGATCCAACTATACGTTTATTGTTTACTGAGATAGACAAGGATTTTTTAATTATCGATATTATCGACCGTGCAAAGAGAGATTATCAGTGATAAATCTGATTTCTTATAACTTTAATATCAAGGAATGTGAGACGCAGCTTCAGGAATTTGAGAGCTTTTTGAAGGAGAACCCAGCAATTAAAGAAAGTGGTGAAAACGGTTTACAAAAGTTCTTCGCGGCCCGCCCAAACTTAATTTTGCTGTTAGGGTCCTGGCATTTCGGACTAGAGCCAGCTTACTATAAGCCTGAGTTAAACTTATTTGGTAATGAGTTCAGATCTGACTTTGTAGTCGCTGACAAGCAAAAGAAAAAGTTTGTTTTTGTTGAATTTGAAGATGCTGATAGAGATAGTATTTTTAAGCGAAAGGGAAGAAGTTCTGACATAGCCAATAGTAGTTATGAGTGGTCTCCTAGATACGAGCATGGGGTGAGCCAAATTGTTGATTGGTATTACAGGTTAGATGATTTAGAGAGAACGAACAGGTTTGAGGAGTATTTTGGTCGTCGTCAGATTAGCTACACTGGCTTGTTGGTTATTGGAAGAGATCATTTCGTTCATGAATCTGGATTGATGCAGAGATTTCGATGGCGATCAAGTAAGACGGTTATTAACAGTAAACTACTTCATTGCATGACCTTTGATCAATTACTTGAAGAGTCCTTAGAAAAGATCGCTACGTTAAAGAATAGTGACCAGTTGGATTAACATTACCCTACCGTTGCTTTCCTAAACGGTTTAATAGAAATCAAAAAGACGTCACAACACCTTATAGCGGTTTTCGATGTATTGTTTCAACTCGCGCTGTCCAAAACCTCAAAACCCTGAGAAGTCGCGGTTTTGTCAAAGCTGCGGGGCGAGGTTGTTGTTGGGCGATCGCTATCGGGGCTTTAGTGCGTTGGGGGGTGGCAATTCCAGTCGCACGTTTTTGGCATTGGATACGAAGCAGTTGCTCGATCCACGACGAATTGTAAAGGCGTTTACTCAGGCGGATGATGAGGTCGCAGCAGAAAAGTTGCGGCGAGAGGTCGCGCAGTTAGCCGTAATCAGCGAACATCCACAGTTACCGGATTTGTTGGCTTACTTTGAGCGCGATCGCCAACAATTTGTGGTGCAGGAATTTGTGGAGGGTCGCCACCTGTTGCACCAGTTAGCAGAGGAGGGCTGTTGGGATGAAGCCCAAATCTTACAACTCCTGCGAGAAGTCTTACCTGTTCTGCAATTTCTCCATGACCACCAGATCATTCATCGGGATGTAAAACCTGCGAACTTGATCCGACGAGGCAATGGAAAGCTGGTATTAGTCGATTATGGGGCAGCTAAAGTCACCTCTCAATCGACGCTGGGTAAAACGGGAACGGTGATGGGCAGTGCTGAATATGCAGCCCCAGAGCAACTGATTGGTAAGGCGGTGTTTGCCAGTGATTTGTATGGGTTGGGTGTCACCTGCATTCACCTATTGACGGGGCTGAATCCCTTTGATTTATATAACAGTGCTGTGGGAGCCTGGTTTTGGCGTAGTGCAGCGGGAGAGGTGAGCGATCGCCTTACTAAAGTGATCGACAAACTGTTGCAGAGTTCTTTGAGCCAACGTTACGGTTCGGCGGCTCAGGTATTAAAGGATCTGGATATGGTGAGTGCGTTGGTCAGCCCATCGGTCAGTCCTGCTGAGGCAATGGCACAATTTCAATCTGCCCCAAATCAACAGTGGGATGCGTACACCTTCACCCCTCCGATCGCCCCTCCTCAAGCTGGCATGAATGCTCTGGTGTTTGACCCGATTCACCAAGTTCTGATTAGCGGTGATAACAAGGGCACCGTGAACCTGTGGAATATTACCAATCAGGAGCACTTGCAGACTTTAATTGAAAATCAGCAAGCACTACAAAGCCATTCCTCCCCTGGAGCGATCGCCACGCTTGCCCTTAGCCCCGATGGAGAGGTAGTTGCGGCTGGAGGTTGGGATGACGCCGTTCGAGTGTGGAATCGTCAAACGGGTCAGTTATTGCATACGCTTTCGGGGCACCGTGCCGATGTTACTTGCATCGTGATGCATCCCAACGGACAGCATGTGATTAGCGGCAGTCGAGACAAGACGATACAACTATGGGACTGGCAGACAGGGGAATCCCTGCTCTGCTTTAAGGGGCACAAGGCAGCAGTTGAAGCGATCGCCCTCAGTGTCAACGGTCAACGACTCGCCAGTGGGGATGCTCAGGGAGCCGTCAAGATCTGGCATCTGGGCACTCAGGAGTTACTGCGAACCTTACCGAGTCATGCCGCCGCGATTGGGGCGATCGCCCTCCATCCTGACAACGAAACCGTCATTAGCAGCGGGTGGGATATGGCAGTGCAGGTTCGTAACCTCCGCACGGGAGGGGTAAAACACCTCCTCAAGGGACATCTCCTTCCAGTCACGTCACTCAGCATCAGTCCAGACGGCAAAACTTTGGCAACGGGAAGCCATGACAGCACAATTAAATTGTGGGATTTGAGCCAGGGCAAGCTAATCAGCACCCTCACTGGACATACTGCTGCGGTAGAAGCGATCGCCTTCTTGTCCGATGAGGTTATCGCTAGTGGTAGTCAAGATGGCACGATTAGAGTTTGGAGAAAAGTTGAGGTTTGGTCAGCAGTCAATGGTCAATAGTCAATGGTCAATGGTCAATGGTCAATGGTCAATGGTCAATGGTCAATGGTCAATGGTCAATGGTCAGGGTAAAGGGTAAAGGGTAAAGGGTAAAGGGTAAAGGGTAAAGGGTAATGCTCTAAAGGTGATGAACAATGGACAATGGACGAATGACTATTGACGCTCAATTCAGCACTCATGATTAGGTACGCGATCGCCCTGCACACCACTAGCCCAGAACTCGGCTTGGCACTGAGTAACTTTGAGCATGAATTCCGTAGCCAAACCTGGGATTTAGGACGGGCACTCTCGACCCACCTGCACTACCACCTCAACGAGTTCCTTCATCCGCAACAGTGGTCAGATCTGTCGTTTATAGCTGTTGCCAGGGGACCAGGAAGTTTCACCGGAACGCGCATCGGAGTCGTTGCAGCGCGAACGTTGGCACAGCAACTTGACATTCCCCTGTTTGCCATTTCTACGTTGGAGGCGTTTGCCTGGTCAAAACAGCGGCAGGTAGCCTCAGAACCGATTGATATTGCGGTGGAAATGCCCGCTCAACGGGGAGAAATCTTTGCGGCGATCTACTCAATTCAGCCAACGCAACCCAAGGAATCTGAAAAACTAGCGGTTCTGCCAAATGTTACAGTTCTCTTCCCGGATACCACTCTCACGCCCGATCGCTGGCAAGCGGTGTTGAAGGAGTGGAATCGCCCCTATCAACTCATCACGACGGAGGCAAATCTGGGATCATCGGCTACCAGTCTGCTAGAACTGGCATACGCCCAATGGCAACAGGAAAAACGCCCCCACTGGGCAGATGCCTTACCATTTTATGGGCAGTCATCGGTAACATGATTTCTCGTAGGATGGGTTAGCAAAGCATAACCCGTGCTGCTTAAGGGCTTGATGCGTTACAGCTAAGCCGAACACATTCTACTGATCCGCATCAGATGAATCGGCAGGGGAATCAATTAAACCGGGTGGAGGGGTGATCTCGATGCGACGATGCTCCAAGTCCACCACGGGGACGATCGCCTTCACAAAGGGAACTAGCACCGTTGAAGATTTGCCCTGGGGTTGGTCGAGTTTGACCTCCAGCAGATCGTTTCCAGCGGGAATCACATCGGTTACTGTGCCGACCAACGTTCCGGTTGCCTGATCAAACACTTGCAGATCAATCAGATCGAGGACGTGAAACTCGTCTTCTTCCAACATGGGGCGATCGCTCTCTGGCACTAACAAGGCGCAATCTCGCAATGCCTCAGCCTGATTGCGATCGTCGATGCCTGCCAATTTGACGACAAACAACCCTTTCCCGGTTAGATAACGACCGGAGACAAGTTCCACGGGTTCTGGGGTGGCGGTGGGCGATCGCAACAACCATCGCTTTCCCGGTTGCTCAAATCGCTCCGGAAAGTCGGAATCGGGATACACTCGCAATTCACCCTTCAAACCCTGAACGGACACGATTCTGCCGATCTCGATCCACCCTGAAGGTGTAGAGGGAGGTTGGGTTTGAAGAGTTTTGTCCTTGTTACTCATATCAACCTTGACACTTAAACCGTTACGGGTAGTCGCCCATACACCTGTTGTACCACCTGCGCTAGTCGCTGTGCGGCAGTTTCGAGTTCTGCGTCAGTGGCGGTGAGGCTTATGCGGAAGCATTCCTGGGTGTGTCGCCAGGATTCTTGCAAGCCTGGGAAGAAGGCACTACCGGGAACGAGGATCACGCCCACTTGTTTGAGTTCTTGATAAAACTCCCAATCGGTCATGGGTAAGTCTTTGAGCCACAGCCAACCAAAGATCGACCCTTCTCCTCGATGCAGAAACCAGGGAATGTCACTGGGCATCGCCTGATCCAGAGCCGCTTCGATCACCTGGAATTTGGCTTGATAGTGAGGACGAATGACTCGTTCTGAAATTTCGGTGAGTGCACCAGAGCGAATGGCACGGGCAGCAATCGCCTGTCCATAGCGGGAGGAATGCAGGCACATATTCGTCAGAAAGGCTTCCAGGTATTGAATCACCTGCTCATCGCCTAACGTGATCCCAACTCGTTCTCCGGGAAGCCCTGCCTTGGAGAGGCTCGTGCAGTGAACGACATTTTTGCCAAAAACAGGAGTCATCTCGGTAAAGCTGAGTGCCGGGAAGGGAGGCGCATAGGCAGAGTCGATAAATACTGGAACATTGTAGGGTTCCGCCAGTGCCGTAATTTTTGCCACCTCGTCGTCAGTTAATACGTTTCCCGTTGGATTGCAGGGACGGGAGAACAGCACAAAACCCGTACTGTCATTGATTTCGAGTTGACTGAAATCGGGACGATACTTGAATCGATGGGCAGCTTCATCTATGTCGAGGGTCGGCTTGTAGGCTTTCAACGCTTCGGGAACCAGGGTGACACCGCCATAGCCTGTGTAATCTGGGCTAAGGGGTAGCACGATTTGCTTGAGCCGACCATCAGTGGTGTAGCCACCCAGCGCATTCGCCGCCAGGAAATAGAGGGATTGACTACCGGGGGTAATGAGAATGTTGCGATCGCTCAAATTCAGCCCATATCGCGTGTTGTATTCCTCCAACACGGCATCAATCAGCGGTTGATAGCCCTGACTGGAGCCATATCGGCAGACCACTTCGCCATACTCAGGACTGGCTAACAAATCCGCTGTGCAATCTCGCCACAACTGCTCTACCTCTGGCAAAATCACCGGATTGCCTGCACTCAAATTGATGAACTCTCGACCATTGGAGCTTCGCAGCGTTTCAATGATGTCTTTCATGATCGCCCGCACCCCAGTCAGGTGAGACATCTGTTCGCCAAATTGAGTCAGAGTGGGGTTCATAGGTAGCCAGATTAGTGATTGTATTGAAGTCCTAAAATAGTCGATTTGGGGCGATCGTTCAATCAATTGCGCTCATGGTGGTTGATTAATTTTGTTCGTTCTAGGTTGAATGCTGGGCTACCGGAGAATGATTTGAGAACCAAGCCTTGGGGAAAAGTTCCCCAATCCCCCTGGCTAAGAGACGAAGCGCGTCCCTCAGACTCCCTCTGCAAGGAGTGTTGGAACAGTAGTAAGGCTCGCTTTGCATCTGTACCAAGTACGGGTGCCCCTGCTCAAATGACTCCATAACCTCCGTATTCCAACAGGACACCCTCATAATTTCCTTCTTCTCTTCGCTTTTCTTTTTTCCTTCTTCTCTTCGCTTTTCTCTTCTCTCTTCCCTTTTTATCCTTCATCCTTCATCCTTCATCCTTTCCCCATCAGGGTGCCTGATTCGCTACCCACTTCACCCATTGCAGGAGCGATCGCCCCCCATTCAATGATTTCAAGCCAGGAGCACGAGCCGCAACGAGGCTATCGACCGATTGCAGAGCGGCGTATTGCAATCCCAAAAAGCTATCGACAGCAGCATGGGGGCCTCCCAGCGTAATGGCTCCTGCCGCGTAGAACCGTCCTGGGTTCGTCCGCATCTCCGCTAACTCAAAGTCGTTGGCAACGGTGAGACGACCCAACGGGTTCACAGGCAGGTTGTAGTGAGTGAGCAGGTCATCCAGTAGGGGACTGTTTTTCACCTTGGCATCCATCCCCGTTGCATCAATGATGAAGTCTGCCTGGAGTTGAATTTTGCCCTTAAATTCGCGTTCCTGAATGGTGGTAATCGTGCCCTGATCCGCCTTTTCAACCATCTCGACTTCGCCAAACACGATCTTGTACCATCCCTGTGCTAACCCCTGCCGGACGATCGCCTGCCAGTCGCGCCGATCGGCAGTGGTCGTACCACCCCAATCTGCCAGCAACCGCAGTCGTTGTTGCGGATCAGCGGCTTCAAGCAGAGCACGCAACTCTCCACCCCAACAAGCTTTAGGCCAGTTAAAGGGTTGCAGTTCGTAGTGGTGTTTGACCAACCGTTGAGCATTGCCAAAGCGATTGCCCTGAGGTTTAGGCGATCGCATCAGATGTAATACCGAGATCTTAGAGTTACGCTGACGAGCTTCGTGCAACCGCTGAATAACACGCGAGGCAACGATCCCCCGCCCCCGAATCAGAACCGTTCCGCCTTGCTTTTCGAGGGTTTCGTACACCGAATCGTGAGGCTCATAGGCGTTGATGACGCACTTAAAATCTCCCGTTTTTTCCCGGTAGGCTTGCAGATCCGGGAGAAACTGAATGGCAGGATATCCGGTCGCCAGATGCACATAGCGGGCAATCACAAAGGCATGATCGCGACGATTCGCCGTAGAGCGAGAATAGGCGATCGCATAGCGTCCATCGTCGGTTTTGCGAATGGCTCGCACCCGCCCATAGCGAAAAATAGCATTCCACCCAATGCGGTCTACCTCCCGGTCAATCGAGGCAAAGACGTTTCCAGAACGAGGCGTGTAAGTTTCTGCCAGCGTTGGCTCACCGAACACTTGCCAGAGATATTTCAGCGCAGAATTGATCTTGCCCTGACGAAAGTCGTGCCACGCTTCCCGGAAGGCATAGCTGGGAAAACCCCAAATATTGTCGGGGCAAGAGTCCGAGTTCGATCGCAACCGTTCGTGATAGGGAATTTGGGAATTCAAACAGAGTTGCCGATAACGCGCATAGGGCTTTTCCTCCATGCCGATCGCCGCAATTTGCCCTGGACTGGCTCCACACAATCGCAACAGATCAACCCAGATAAAACTGCCCAACCCTGCCCCGATCGCCACATAATCAAATTCCTGCATCGGCAAACCCAAATCCATCAACTGATGCAGCGATACCAGAGGTGCCTGAAACTGCGGTGGTGGAAAGTTGGGTTCCGTAATCGCAGCAGGGGGTGCCGGGGTAGGATTGCCCGTCTCCGGGTGAAACAGAATGGTCGAATCAGCAACTGGACTGGCAACGAGGCGTGATGTCAGGGAAACCGTGAGGTGATAAGGCCCAATCTGAATCACATCGCCATTGGTAATAAAACTGCGGTTTTGGCGAGTGCCATTGACGAACGTGCCGTTGCTGCTGGTTTGGTCAGTGATCACCAGACCAGAACCATCTGCTTCGATCAGCGCATGGAAGCGGGACACCTGACCACTATCCAGCACAATTCGCGACACCCGCTGTTCATTCAATGCAACAGGCATTCGGGCAAACTCACGCCCCAGCGCAATCGGAACAGTAAAAGTGGGCGATCGCCGCTCCCCGGTTGCTGGGTCGTCCCAAGTCAACTGAATTTGCATAGGGATAGGGTTTAAAGGAATGGATCTAACTTCACTCGCCCACTACTTGTCTCCCGGAATCATCAACACACTGGCCGCAGCGGCTAACGACGTACCACACCAGGGACACCCCGACCCCAGGCGATCGTAAGGCGATACCTGCTGACACTTGGGACACATCAAGCCATAGCTGGGCGTTTGAGGCTTTGCCGGAGGATAGGCGGTGGGTGCAGTCGCAGTTGCAGTTGCAACAGTTTGGGCGGGTGGTACGATCACGGTTTGGGGCACCGAGCCAAGGGCGATCGCAGTCACCTTTAACTCAACTTGCCCCAGGTAGAAGCTCATCCCCTTTTGTAACATCACCTCTCCTTGTGTCAACCGCTGCCGATTGATCACTGGAGGATTAGTGTCGCGTAGATTACGTAAAAAGAACCCCTGGCGCGGCACATCAAAAAAGATTTCAACGTGCAATCCCGACACTGTTGGGTCTGGAAGGATCACATCACATCGGACAGGATCGCGCCCAATTCGGGTTGTTCCAGGATTTTTTGTGGGGCGATGGTCATCCAGGATTTGCACCTTGGCTTTACCCGCTTCCACCCATTCCAGTG
This sequence comes from Oscillatoria sp. FACHB-1407, assembly GCF_014697545.1. GTDB lineage: Bacteria > Cyanobacteriota > Cyanobacteriia > Elainellales > Elainellaceae > FACHB-1407. The sequence continues at coordinate 538,746 of NZ_JACJSA010000001.1, forward strand.
TTAATTGATTCATAGTGGGGTCGTCTAAACCTCATCTGATCTCTACCACGATCTCACCCTAGAAAATTGGATTTCGCCGCAATTTTAATCTACGTCCGCAATCTTCATTCAAGTGTTCTTTTCAACCCTTCATTCCCCCAATCAAAATCGGGTCGGGGCTAACCACATTAACATATCTCGCTTCAGCTGATTAAAATCTCGATAGACCTCCTGTCGAACAAACTGCCCGATCGCATCCAATGGCGTAAATACATTCCCCGTCTGCCACTTCACATCTTGCCCCAGGGGAGTGAGGTGATTGCCTTTCAGAATCTTGAGAGCCGTCATGCTGGGGAAGCGGTTCAACAACGCCTCCGTCAGAGATTTGGTCTGGTCGATGTCATCATCGGTAAATTTGATCAGCAAATTGCGGCGCACCTGATATTGCTGCTCAATCAGGTCGTTGGTTTCCTCTGGCGACGGAGTAAACTCAACTGCCAGATTGGGTGCGAACTGGTAAAACTGCTCAAAAAATGGAATCGATCGCCGCGCCGGATAGTTGTTAAACGAGATCAAAATGTTGCCAGCCCGCTCCTGGGGAAACAGACTGCCAATCAACACATGCAACTTACAGCCCATGCTGTGTCCCACCCCATAAATCGGCAGATACCGCTTCTTAAAGACCTGGCTTTGCAGATAGTCCAATGCCGCGTTGAACGATTTGAGTACATCACGAGCGATCGCCGTGTGGTCAAACGTGTTAACAAACGGAGTTGCGACAATGGCATACCCCTCTTCTGCCAGAAATTCCAGTAAGCAGCGGTACGTAACTTGAGGAGCAGCAGCCACAAACGCCCCTCCCAAAAAGTGAATAATGGCGATCGGACGTGGTGGCACCAATACCCAGTTTCCAGAAATTTCCTGCCAGATCATGCGATACGTCAAGAGAGAGCTTCTTCTATCCTAAATCGCAATCATGGACTGCATGGCTCTCAGACGCATTCAATTGATTTGTGGGCAGTATTGGGCAGTATTAGGTTATAGCGAAAGGTATAGCAGTACTCACTAAGGTTAGAACGGGGTGCAGGGGTGGAACCCCTGGCTGGGGGCGCAGCTCTCACACCCCCTTATGTCCTAATGCATAGGCGTAGGGCTATACAAGATGTAAGTCATCTGCAATCCAGGTATCTGAAACCATTCTTGACCAACTTATAGGACTGACGTACTTGAAGCCTAACCTTTTGATTTCCCCTTGCCCTCCTTAAAAGGCTACGGTGTACACACATCTTTGCTTTGCAATGAGACACTCGGTTACTGCAATGAGTTCGAGAACCAGACATTGGGGGATTTTCCCCCAAACCCCCGATTGGGGGACGCCACTGCCTCCCCCAACCCCCCTAGCAGAAGGTGTTTGGGTTAACCCAAAAGCGCGCTTCGCATCGGTTCCAAGTCCAGGTGCTTCTGATCGGGGCAAAACCTTTGACAAGGCTCAAAGTCCCCCAAGATTGGGGGATGTAGGGAGCTATGGAGACTTATGTGTACACCGTAGCTCTGAAAAGGGGGACTCCCGAAATTTCCATTTTTGGGGGTTGGGGGATCTAACTGCATCAGTCCGGAATTAATTGAATCCCAAAACTTGAAAAACTACTTGTCCTGCCTCTACAACCGCTTAAATTCCTGAAAAAGCCGTCACTAAATTACTTCTCATCTATGAAGACTTTTAGAGTGTCTGGTAAACCCACACTAAAAACCGTGTTAATTGTCCCCTTTGTCCTGCAAGTGTCGATCGCAGTTGGGTTAACAGGCTACTTTTCATGGCGCAACGGTCAAAAAATGGTGGATTCTGTTGCTCAACAGTTGAGCAATGAAGTCACCAATCAGATTCACCAACATTTGACTCATTATATGCAACTGCCGCAGACGGTGACACAATTCAACACGGAAGCTGTGCAGCTAGGTCAGGTCAACTGGAGCCGTTCCAGGACAATTGAGCAGTATTTGTGGCGGCAGATGCGTCAGTTCAAGGATCTCAGCCCGATCGCCTTTGGTAACGAACAGGGCAACATTTGGGCAGTTGATCGCACCGAAGATGGCTCCCTGGTGATTCGGGTGCGGGATGCATCAACTCAAGGGGAATACCGCACCTACGCAACGAACGATCAGGGCGATCGCACCGAGTTATTGCAAGTTAACACATCATTTGACCCCCGTTCTCGCCCCTGGTATCAAAAGGCAATTGCGGCTAACGGGCTGATCTGGACTGACATTTATCCCTACTTTTCGTCGGCAGGGTTAGCCATTAGTGCGGCTCGACCGTTTTACGATTTTGAGAGCAACCAGGTGATAGGGGTGACAAACGCCACTGTTAGTCTGGCTCAGCTCAATCATTTTTTACGAAGAATCAACCTCAGCCCATCTGGGCAGATGTTTATCGTGGAGCGATCGGGCAATCTGGTTGCGAGTTCAACCCTGGAAGATCCCTTCATCATCAGACCAGAACAAAGACCCGCCCGTCTGGCAATGACTGCAAGCCGCGACCCCCTGACCCGCCAAACCGCTCAACAATTGTTAAAGGATTTTGGCACCCTTGCCCATATCCAACGCAACCAACAGTTGGAATTTTACATTGATGGCGATCGCCACTTTTTGCAGGTGGCTCCCTTCACCGACTCCTACGGACTGGATTGGTTGATCGTCGTAGTCATTCCCGAATCCGATTTCACGGCACAGTTAACCGCCAACACTCAAACTACCGTCATGCTGTGTTTACTCGCACTGGTAGGGGCGATCGCCTTTGGATGGGTCACAACTCAAGGCATCGCACAACCCATCCTGCAACTGTGTCGCGCCAGTCGAGCCATGGCAGACGGGCAGTTAGATCAGCAAATTGATGCTGACTCAGCGATTCAAGAGTTGGACGTGATGGCGCACTCATTCAATCAGATGGCAGAGCAACTGCGCCAATCCTTCGCCAAAGTCAAACTCGCCCTACACGAATCTGAGGAGAAATTTACCAAGGTTTTTCACAGTAGCCCTGACCCGATGGTGATTGCTACGTTGGAGAGTGGACGCTTTTCAGATGTCAATGACAGTACCTTAAAATTATTGGGTTTCTCACGCGACGAGTTTATTGGACACACCGCAGGCGAATTGGATATTTGGGAAGATGGGTGCGATCGCGATCGTTATCTCCAGCTTTTACGAGAACAGGGATGGGTTCGCGACTATGAAATGACATTTCGTTGCAAATCTGGTCAGCCCAAAATTCTGCTGATATCTGCCGACATCATTGATTTGGAAGGAGAGCGTCGGGTGATCTCGATGGGCAAAGACATTAGCGATCGCAAACAAGCTGAAGCAGCCCTCTGGGAGACAAATCATTTATTGCAATCGATCCTCGACAGTGCTCCAGTTGCAATCTATGTCAAAGACTTAGAAGGGCGATATTTAATCGTTAATGCTCAGGTAGAAGACAACATCAACATATCGCAAGACAAAATACTGGGTAAAACAGATTACGAGTTATTTTCATCTGATATTGCAGAACAATTACAAGTAAACGATCAGAAAGTGATTGCATCCGGCAGTGTTGTTCGGCAAGAAGAAGTCATCTCACACGAGCATGGCTCCTATACTTTTCTCTCAGCTAAATTTCCGCTCTACAACTCAGATGGAACGTTGCAGGGAATCGGTGGCATCTCAGTTGATTTGACGGAACGAAAACAGGCTGAAGATTTGATTCGAGCCTCTCTTGAAGAGAAGGAAGTATTGCTTAAAGAAATTCACCATCGAGTTAAAAATAACTTGCAAATTGTGAGTAGCTTACTGCGATTACAAGCTCGCTCGATTGACGATGAAAAGATTCAGACCCTGTTTCAGGAGAGTCAGAATCGAGTACAAGCCATGGCACTAATTCACAAAAAATTGTATGGATCAAAAGAATTGGCTCATATCGATTTCGTGAGTTATGTCCAGAGTCTCGCTGACGATTTGATGGACTCCTACGAGGTGCAACCGTCCTCGATTCAACTCATGGTTGACCTTGAACCAGTTGACCTAAACATTGATATTGCTATCTCCTGTGGATTGATCATCAACGAGTTAATTACCAACATCTTGAAATATGCCTTTCCAACAGAGCATGGAGAGATCAAGATTCGCGGGCGAGTATTGCTTCCAGCAAGAGAAGTACCTCCCACCGTTGACCCATATTACGAACTCAGCGTCTGTGACAACGGTATTGGTTTACCCGACACTTTTGACATCCATCAAACAACCACGTTGGGTTTAAGACTGGTCAGTCGCTTGACTCGTCAGTTACGCGGCACAATCGATATCGATCGCAGCAACGGCACGTTGATTAAAATCACCTTTCCGGCTCTTCGAGACAAGTAAAAAGCCTGATACCAACGTAAATTCGGGATAAGGATTTTGGGTGGTTAAGCCCGCTGCTATAGGAGCAAACCCGATTCTGGTCGATTCATTACAACCCGTATCTTCTGGAGTCCAGGTCGGTAGGCTTGGCTTTGATAACCGCGAATTTATAGCCGCAGCCATATTCGATGGGGCGGAGGCAAGTCAGGAAGTTTTCCCAGCATCCAGGTTTGACCCATTGTCTCTGCCTTAAGCTTTCTGACCAAAGCTATATTCGCCAGGTTCTTAAACTGATAGGACTGACGCCGTTATACCGATTTAACTGGTTTCCAGTGCAAATGCGGATGCTCGTAGGAGCGGGTTTAGCGGTTTACTAACGGCAAACCCAAGAACCTATCTGTAAAACCCACCCCTACCGACATTTGCCTTGATCACAATTTAATCTGGTATTAGATCCCTCAAACCCCTTAAAAACGGGACTTCTGGAATTCCTCACTCATTAAGGATGTTTGAGATAAAAGGTTAAATCATCCAATGCTTCAAGTGATAGATTATATCCATGCTCACTTAACAGCACTGTGACACCATTGAATCCTCACTCTCTTCTCAAGCAAGCCCAGACTGCGATCGCCCAATCCAATTGGACATCATCGATTGATTCCCTACAGGATGTCGTTTGGCAGCAGTCATCCGCTACCTCTGCTGCGGTGGACTTGGTGTTGAATGAGGTTTTGAGTCTGGCATTGACGATTTTGGAGTCGGGTGATTTTCAGAGCCGTTGGGATGTTGCAAAACTTTTTCCGGGGTTGGGCAACCGGGCGATCGCTCCACTGATTAGCCGATTGCAGGATGATACAGCGGAGTTAGAGGTGCGGTGGTTTGCAGCACGCATCCTGGGAGAGTTTCGCCATCCCGATGTGATAACGACGTTAGTACAAACCCTCCAGACCTGCAAAAACGAGGAGCTATCTGGCATTATTGCGGTCGCGCTCTCCAGCATTGGGGCAGAGGCAGCGCAAAACGGCTCTCCCGCTGAGGTGATCGCAGCGTTGACTGACCTGTTTAACGCACCCCAGACCCGTCGTTGGGCAGTACAGATCCTATCCCGAATGCCCCACTCTGAGAGTGTGCCACTGTTACTGCAAGCGGCAGACGATCCTCAAGCAAACATTCGGGCGATCGCCATTGATGCCCTCACCAATTTTCATGACCCTCGAATTCTCGATGTTTTTATGCGGGCGACGGCTGACCCCGTGGCAACAGTTCGAGTAGCAGCGGTGACAGGGTTGGGATTGCGGGCTGATGCGTTACCCGAAACAGATCTGGTAGGGACGATTCAACCGTTGTTGTTTGACCTGAACGCTCAAGTTTGTGAACAAGCGGCGATCGCCCTGGGTCACCTGGGAACCGAAGCGGCAGTGGATGCGCTGGCAGACGTATTGCAGTCGCCCCACACCCCAGACCCCCTACGACTCACCCTCTTGCAAACGTTGGGCTGGATGGAGACGAGCCGAGCGATCGCCGCTGTGCAACAGTTTCTACGCCATCAAACGGCGAGTTCCAGTGCTCAATCCATCATTCAAGCTAGCTTGCAAGCCCTGACTCAGGTCAGCTCTCCTGCGCTCAAACATCAGATTGCCCAATTTCTGATTGAGTTGCTGCAATCGCGTCACCCGGTCACGCAGACCGAAGCTAACCGCCAACTGCTGGCAGTGGGCTTGGGGCAACTGGGGGAACCAACTGCCCTGGAGCCGTTGATTCAGCTATTGGCAGACCCGGATATGGGAGTCCAACTCCATGCGATCGCCGCTCTCAAGCATCTCGACTCTCAGACCGCTCATTATCGGCTGATGGAGCTATCGCAGACGCAAAACCTCAAAGCAGACCTCTCGCGCGGGTTGGCGATCGCCTTGCGAGAGTGGTGAGGAAAATGTATCAAAGATTACCAAACCCAGTCGGTAAATCCGCTAACTTCACAGAACGGAACGGGGATTGGATGATCAAGGGACATGCGTTTAGAACAATTGCAAGCATTCCTTGCGGTGGCTGAGACGGGCAGTTTTCAAAAGGCAGCTCAAAGGTGTGGATTGACACAGTCCACCATCAGTCGCCAAATTCAAAGTTTAGAGACAGAGCTAGAGATATCCCTGTTTCATCGAGGTGCTCAGGCAACCCTGACGCTGGGGGGCGATCGCTTCTTGCCCCGTGCTCGCAAGATCTGTCAGGAATGGCAAAATGCCACCCAAGAACTCACCGATTTGCGGACAGGAAAACAACCCGAACTGTGTGTTGCGGCAATTCATGCCTTGTGCGCCTACCACCTGCCGCCTGTGTTGCAACAGTTTTGTCAAGATTACCCAGAGGTGCAACTGCGGATCACTGCGCTGGGCAGCGATCGCGCCCTTAAGGTGTTGAAAGATGGCTTAGTCGATGTGGCGATCGTGATGCACAATCGGTTCCTGAGTAACAGCCCTGAAATGGTGGTCAAGGTACTTTACGATGAACCCATCAAAGTGCTGATGGCAGCCAATCACCCCCTGGCTCATTTTGAAGCGGTGCCCTGGGAGGAGTTAGCCCAATATCCTCAGGTTGTTTACAAGGATGGTTACGGGATGCAACGTATTGTGCAAGAACAATTTACCCGTCGCGGTTTGAACTTCCGTTCTGCTTTAGAATTGAATACTCCTGATGCCTTTCGAGGTGTTGTCCGCCAGAGCGAGATGATTACCCTTTTGGCAGAATCTGAACTCGTAGAAGCCTACGCCGATCCAACCCTGACCGTACGGGCGATCGCCGCTGATCCCAATTCCAGCGACACCCTGACTGACCCTCCACTCACCCGACGAATTGTGTTAGTAACCACCCGCGATCGCCTTGAAATTCCGCCCATCCAGCACTTCCACAATCTCGTCCTCAAGCTACTGGTACCCCAGGCAGGAGTGGCATTACAAGGATAGTGGAGACTGGGAAAATTGATAAATCAGTTTTTATCCTTCATCCCTGCTTCTTTGCTTGTTCCCTAATGTCTTCTTTTTTCTCTCTTCTCTTTTCATTCTTCTTTTTTCTCTCTTCTCTCTTCTCTCTTCTCTTCTCTTTTCTCCTTCCATGAGCACCGCATTTCGGGATCTACTTAAAAAAGTTGGCAGTGGTCCACATACGAGCAAGGAGCTGGATCGGCAGGAATCAGCCAATGCTACTCGCATGATGCTGTTGCAGGAAGCCACGCCTGCTCAGATTGGCGCGTTTATGATTGCCCACCGCATCAAACGCCCAACCGGAGAAGAGTTAGCAGGGATGTTAGACGCCTACGAGGAGCTTGGTCCTAAATTGCAACCGATTCAAGCCGACTATCCGGTAATGGTGTTGTGCTCTCCCTATGATGGGCGCGATCGCACCGTACCGCTCAGCCCTTTAACGGCATTGATGCTCGCAACGGTGGGGTGCCCGGTGGTGTTGCATGGGGGCGATCGGATGCCGACTAAAGAGGGAGTTCCCCTGGTGGATATCTGGCGAGGGTTGGGGGTCAACTGGGCATCTCTTACGCTAAACCAGGTGCAACAGGTGTTTGAGCAAACTCGATTGGGGTTTGTTTATCTGCCCACCCACTTTCCATTGGCACAAGCCCTGGTGCCCTACCGGGAGCAGATCGGCAAGCGACCTCCCTTTGCCACACTGGAGTTGATGTGGTCCCCTTATATGGGAGAGGCGCATGTAGTGACGGGATTTGTGCATCCACCAACCGAGGAGATGACCCGCCATGCCCTCACACTCCGAGGTGTGAATCAATGCACCATGATTAAGGGATTAGAGGGCAGTTGTGACCTGCCACGGGAGCGTACTGCCATCATTGGGTTGGGGCAACGTCGTTGGGTTGAAGATGCACCTGAAATCCACTCTGAAATTCACATTGAACGCCTGCATCTCCATTCTCGTGACCATGGGTTCACCAACGTCAACGTGACTTTAGAGACAACAGAACAGGCGATCGCCCAGATGATCGATACCCTGCATGGTCAGTCCTCTGAGCTAACCGCATCTGTGATTTGGAATAGTGGCTTTTACCTGTGGCGGTGTGGTTGTTCTCCCAGCATAGAAGCGGCGATCGCGCTGGCAATGGAACTGTTGCAACAAGGTCAAGTGCTCTCAACATTAGAAAAACTATGTGGGGCGATCGCGACTGTGCAACCCTCACGACAAGAAGCACAATTGCCTATCTAAAGACCGGGATTTGAGCCATTGCCTTTGTCGTAGGCTTTCTGACTAAAACTATATACACACTAGGAGTAAAAACACTAAGACCAAGCTGTAACAGCTTGGTCTGATTTTTTATGTACCAGCCATATTATGAAAGGCTTGGCTGGCTTTATTTATCGTTATGTCTATAAGGATAATAGGTATCTCTATAAAATTCTGAAAAACTAAGCTTTTCTTAAAGTCTTAGTATATTCAGTTACATATCGACATAAGAGAAGCTTCGACGTACGCCAAATCTACAGTAACCCCCACTTTATTGAGGACAGAGGGGGTGTGAGGACTGCGCCCCTAGCAAAGGATTCCAATAGGCTAGGCAACACCTGAATTCAACCAGTTTTAACCGCCAAACCACTCATCAACGAGAGCAAGTCCTGGAGAATCCTATCAGCATTCAGCAACACCTAGAAGCTCAAAAGTAGAAGAAGCTCAAAAGTAGAAAGATTATTGCAAATCGTAAACAGCTTGCTTGAGCGGAGACAGCAACTCCATCGGCAATTGCAGCATATTTAACGTATTAGACGGCTGATTTTCAAACTCAGCCGGTCCATGATAATCACTGCCACCCGTCATCAACAGCCCATATTGCTGACACCATTTCTCCAGCGTTTGTCGCTGACTGGGAGTGTGGTTTGGATGATACACCTCGACTCCCTGTAGTCCAGCCTCAATCAGCTCTAACAACACTTCTTCAATTTCGCCACCACGATAGAGATAGGGGTGTGCCCAAATAGCGATCGCCCCACAGGAGCGCAATAACGAAATTCCTTCCTGAATCGAGAATTTTTCGTAGTGGACGTAGGCAGGTTGGTGATCCCCCAAAAAGCGATCGAACGCCTCACGGGATGATTTGACATATCCTGCTTCTACCATGGCTGTTGCAATATGAGGACGACTGGGTGCAACCCCTTCACCCAGGAATGGCATTTGAACAACATAACCCAGGGCTGCCAGCTTATCTAGGATCTGCTGTGCGCGTCGCTTGCGCCCCTCAACCCGCTCCCGCAGTGGTGCTTGTAACTGGTCGGGGTTGGGATAATATCCCAGAATGTGTAAGGAGCGATCGCGATGAACAGTGCTTAACTCGACTCCTGGGACAATCTCAATTCCCCAGGTAGCAGCGGCAGCGATCGCCTCGTCCCATCCTGCCAACGTATCGTGATCGGTAATTGCTAATGCACGGATTCCGGCTTTTGCGGCAGCTTCGACTAACTCACTGGGGGTGAGCCTGCCATCGGAATAGGTGGTGTGGGCGTGAAGATCTAACATTTCCTTATTGTAGGGTCATTCTTGTATCCCTATCTCAGCGGTGAACCGAAGGCAAGGGCGAACCCCGGTATCCTGCCTAAGAGAGTGTAAAAGCACATTGCGACTCAAGTCGCAGCTACACGAGCAAAACTGCCTCCACAGGTTACAGAAAACCTGGATGGGTTTGAGTCTGCAACGATGGATTAAATCCATCATCCTCAGTTACGCTTTAGCCCAACTGTGATGAATCTGGATATTGCGGCTCTGCATCGTCTGTTCAAACAACTCCGTCGTCAGAGCTTGTTCCACTGCCCACACACCCGGTTTATGGAGTTTCCCAGTCAGTAACAATTGGGCGATGCTGCCTGTGCCATTGCCAGCAGCGATCGCTGTGTTGCTGTGGACTAAGGTTGACACATAAGCGGCGGGTTGACCATCTTTTTTGCCTGTCACTTCTGAACGGATGCCGACTCCAATGCCACTGAGGCGATCGGTAACACTGGTCATGCGAAAGCTGACCTGAGCCAGAAACTCCGTTCCCTGCTTGCTGCGAATCCAGGATTTTGGGAAGATGTGGGCAGCAATCCAGGTGAGGTGATTGTAGAAATCCGGCACAGAGCCAAACTTGGTGACAACGGTTTTAACCGGAAAGGATTCTGCCAGGGTAAAGGTTTCGGGCATCTCAAACCAGTAGACATGCACTTTGCCGTAGGGGGCAGGCAACTGGATGGGTTGGCGATCGCTATAGGGTTTGACTTTTGCCCAGGCTCCATTCAACCAGGCATCAAAAGGTTTCAATAAGCCCAGAAACGTCGTTCGCATCACCGTAATGCCTGCCCCACCCGAACCGCTCACTACATAGCTGAGGTGGATCTGCTCCGGCTCATCCAACTGCTCTACCCCGTGGCGCACCATACTGTTAGAGATACCAGGAAAAATGCCCGAGTTGACAATTGCAGTCACATCCGCCGCCGCTGCCATGTCGCTGCGACTCAGTGCCCGTTGGGTAAATCCAGCATTATCACTCACATCCAGATAGTTCACTCCCTGCCCGATGCACAGGTCAAGCACGCTTCCGTCCCGATAGTGAAACGGACCCGCGCAGTGGATCACGAGATCGGACTGGGCGATCGCCTGCTTGAGCCGAGCATCATCACTCAGGTCAAGCTGCAAAAAATCGGTGCGATCGCCTGGGAAGGAGTCTTTCCAGGTGGTATCCTCACTTCGACCTGTGATGGTGATATGCGCGTCTGTATGGTGAATCAGATCGGTGGCGACACTGCTACCAATGCGACCCCGACCCCCCAAGATTAAAACCCGATTTGTCATAACTCTAGAGAAAAATTCAACCTAGACAATGCCAAACCGAGATTTAGCGATCGCCTTTATCGATTGTCCTGCCTTCACAATTGCTCTGCCCAGATTGTTTTGAGAACTTAAAAAAACGCGAGCACAATTGCGTCCCGGCATCCCCGAAATCGACCCACCGGGATGGGTTCCCGCTCCCGTCAGGTACAGTCCTTGAATCGGGGTTTTGTAGTTAGCAATTTCTGGCAGCGGACGTAAAAAGATCATTTGGTCAAGCGTCATGTCCAGGTGATAGTAATTCCCTTTGTAGGAACCCAACCGCTCGCCTAATTCCGCCGGACTTTCGACTCGCCGCGCCATAATGGATGATTTGAGATTGGGAGCATACTCCGCTAATTTGTCGATGACGCGATCGGCAACTTTCTCCTTTAACTCATTTGTCCATCCTGTGCCATTCAACCCGGTGCCCTCCGCACCAGCAATTTGATAGGGTGCAAAGAACTCAATCCACAAGGTATGTTTGCCTTCTGGAGCCATGGTTGGGTCAAGCATCGTCGGCACCACCGCATACATCGACGGGTTCGCATCGGGAATTTGCCCCAATGTGATTTGGTTGTGGGCATATTCCACATGCTGCATCGAGTCGGCAATCAACACCGAACCAATCAGATAAGAATCATCGTGGTTGTGGTGCTCAAATCGAGGAGCTTCCGACAGAGCACAGTCAATCTTAAGAATGGTTTCGTTGTTGTTCACCGTGCGTCGCTCTAGCCGCTCCCGCAGATTGGGGTCAGCATCATCCACATCCGCTGCATCCACCAGTTGCAGAAACAATCGTCTGGCATCGATATTAGAAATCACGCCATGGGTTGCCCGGTATTCTGTGCCGTTTGCCACCCGAACGCCAACCGCCTTGCCATCGTCAATCAACACCTGCTTTACAGGTTGATCCGTGAGCACGACTCCACCCAGATGGGTCACCAGTTTGAGCAATGCCTGGGTCAACGCCCCGGTGCCACCTTTGGGTCGTGCCATACCGGGATGGTGCCGCATGGACATCATCATCGAACCGATCGCCAATGTTTTTTGCGAAGGAGGTGCGCCAAACTCCGATGACAGGCGAGCCAGTGGTGCTTTGAGAAACTCTGAATCAAACCACTCATTCAACAAATCCTCTGGACTGGTCATCATCGTCCGCACCCAATCCAAAGCCTTGTTCACACCACCCACAACGGAAAACAAATCCTGAATGCGGTTGCCGTTGTAGTTCGACAAAATCTCGAATACCGCCTGAGGAGGGGCGTTGAACATCGGCACCAGAGCATTCGTGACACGCTGCCAATAGTCGGTGAACTCCGCGTATTTTTGAGCATCGCGATCGCTAAACTGGGCGATCTCGGCGCAGGTCTTTTCCACCGATCGGTGCGCCAAAAAGTACTTGCCATCGGGATGGGGGCAAAACGTCACCGGGTCACAAAACAGGTATTCCAACCCATAGCGGGTCAGTTCCAGTTCCTCTACTACCGGACCCAGGTGAATAAACTCGTGGTCGATCGCACAAAGGTTGAACTTAAACCCCGGAGCATCGGGAATCACCTCCTCTGTTGTCGCTGCCCCACCTGGCACCGATCGCCGCTCTAACAACAGCACACTGTAGCCTGCTTTGAGCAGGTAAGCCGCACACGTCAACCCATTATGACCTGCACCAATTATTACCACATCATAGGTTTGCATTCAGACCACTCCGGGAAAGCACCTCTTTTAACCTATACCAAGTTGGGAGGAAGTGCAGGGCACGAGGGAATAGGGAGTAGGGAGTGGGGAATAGGGAGCGGGGTGTAGGGAGTGGGGGATGGGGAGTAGAGGAGTAGAGGAGTATGAGGGAATGGAGTGAAGAGACGCGATTAATCGCGTCTCTTCACTCCATCACCCGGATCTATCTGATCGCCCCTGGAAAAAGTAAGGGTATTTCGTTAAACGCAAGGAATAGCTATGGCTCACCTCAGGCGATCGCTCGTTGTTCTCATTCCCGCGCTACTTTCCCTATCCCTTCCTGCTCAGGCTCAGACGGTGAATCTCAGTGCGCTGCAAACCAATCTACAGGCGGCAGTTTGCCAGAACGATTGGAATCAGGCTCTCCGGGCGATCGCCCCTCTCATCGGCTCACCGGGAATCTCCACCGAATATCGCCAGGAGTTACTCCAATTTCGAGCACAGCTAGAAGACTTGCGAGCCGCGCAAGCCGAGTTAACCAACTTTCCCAACTGCGAAGGGGTAATTCGCGTCACTCAGCCACTCCAGTCAACTGCTCCCAGCCAACCACTCGACTGGTATAGAGCCGTTCAGAACCTTCAGGAGTCTCGCGGCAATTTTGGATTTTAGATTTTGAATTTTGGATTGCAACATCTCACGACCAGGGGTTGCATTGTGTTTTGTAACACAACGTTCCGGATGAATTGAGATTTTGCGGGAATACTCTTAGAGGAATTGGTGGGTAATTCAGGATAAACATTATGGCAAATCAGGAACAACTGGCTTTGCTCCAACAGGGCGTAAACCTGTGGAACGAGTGGCACCGAACCCATCCTATGCAAAATGATTTGAGCGGTGCTGACCTCAGTGCTCTCGATCTCAGACGAATCTATCTAAATGACGCAGATTTGAGTGGGGTCAACCTCAACAAAACTGATTTGAAAGACGCCGACCTGAGAAAAGCCATTCTCTTTGAAGCCAACTTGATCGCAACCAATCTATACAAAGCCAACTTGAGTGAAGCCTATCTGAGTGAAGCTGACTTGAGCGAAGCCAATCTCTGCGAAGCCTTTTTGAGCGAGGCGATTTTGAGTGAGGCGATTCTCGTCGAGGCTGACCTGAGCCGAGCCAACCTCAGAAAGGCGGTGCTCTGGCTTGCCCACTTGCGGGAAGCTAACCTAAGCGAAGCGGACCTGACCGGAGCAGATTTAAGCGAGGCTAATCTGCGCGATGCGTTGCTCAACCTGGCAAACCTGACTGGAGCCAACCTCCACCAAACTGACTTAACCGGAGCTAGCCTGCGCTGGACAAACCTGACCAGAGCAAACTTTAGTCAAGCCAATCTGAGTGAAGCGAACCTCAACCTCGCCAATCTGAAGGACACAAACCTGACCCAGGCAAACTTGTCAAAAGCCATTCTCAGTCTGGCTGAGCTATGTGGCGCAGATCTGAGTGGCGCAAATCTGGCAGGGGTTAATTTGATTGGGGCAGACCTGAGCGGCGCAAACCTGAAGGGAGCCAACTTGACTGAGGCAGACCTGATCGGCGCAAATCTGGCGGATGTGAATTTGGATGGAGCCGATTTGACGGGTGCCAACTTGAATGGAGCTAACTTGCAACGGGCTGATCTCACTCATACGGTGATTGAGCGAGCCGACTTACGGGAAGCCGACATTACAACGGCAACTCTACCGTTTGGTTGGCAACCCGCCCGATAAAATAGTTGCCAACAGCCTGTCCGAAAACCTCAACTATGGTTTCTAAAACTTAGGAGATTTTTAGAAACCAAAATATATAGCCGTAGTCACCTCAGTTAAGACAAGGCACTCAACAGGACAGACGTGATTATCGCGTCTCTTTCGGCAAGACTCAAATTCAATCTCCTAATGGTTGTGGCGATCGCTATAGCTTTGGTCAGCAAGCTTTGACAGAGGCAATGGCTTAAATACGGCTATATAAAGTTCTGAAAAGGGTTAGTAACTTTTCATGATCAACTTGATGAATTCCTTTATAAAGGAGTCATAATTTCAGTAGAAATCCTGAAATCCTACCTTTCAGACAGCCCAACCAAGATTCAGGAATCGATCGATAAAAGTCCTTTTCTTCTAGTGAAAAGGTTGAGTTGCGTCGAAGTTCTTCTGCCAATTCAGATTCACTCTCTTTCCCTCACGATTGTCAGAAACTATCGATGAAATAGAAGGAGCTATTTCATCTCATATAGCTGAATGGGCTACTAGATTAGCCTATTCCACCTCAAAAACAACATTTATAAAGCACAAACCCCCAAAGAAAAAACATTATTAGTCATTGCTTCAAACTATTTCGCGGAAGCGATCGCACTAATCTAATGAGCACATTGGCAAAATCAATCTTTTGTTTTGAAGCCGATATAGGTGGAGTTTGAAAATGAAAACCATTGTTAATTTAGCCCTTTCTGTAGTGGTAAGAGAAATTGAAGACACTTTAGAAACTTACCCCTACCATCCCTACCAACAAGCCTTCTCTATTCCAGAAGTGCGTCAACGGCTGATCTCTTACGTGTTGAGTCGAATTCCGGGTCACTATGCTGTGATTGATGATCCAGAGGAAACAGCGATCGACACAGCGTGTCTTTACACGTGCACTGAAGAAAAGCTGCATATTGAATCCCTGATTCAGCATGGAATAGAACGCATTCTACAAGAAGATTCTGATTGGATTGAGCACCACATTCCCCAGACGGTCACTCCTGGATGTGCTGCATCCAACTGGTTTGGCTGATGCCATTTTGAATTTTAGGTTTTAGATTTTGGATTTTGTGTTCGTGGCTTCTGCTTCCAATCTAGAATCACAAATCTCCAATCCAAATTCGTTGTAAGTCGGACATTGCGATCGCCCAGTTCGGTTCTACGACCCACCCTCCTTCCGAATCCCAGGTATCGTCATAAGTAACAGCCGCGATACAGTGGGTATACTGCCTCGTAGGTGTCTAGAGTTTGCAGGATTGAGAGGAAGGGTCAGGTGTATAAATGGTATTTGCCAACCCTGAGTGAGGTCATTGCCCTGAGCGGAACGGTTCAGGGTCGTCAGGTTGGTTCACCAACACAGCAGCAAGTGCGAGCCGAGCGAGAGTGGTATGGAGCGATCGCCGCACTGAACGTTCTGCTTCAGCAATCCCTTCGTGATGAGTCTCAAGCGCAAACCTTTCAAGGCGTGATTTTATCGGGTCCCGCGCCTGTGTTAGAGCAACCCGAACTGGTAGCGCAGTTTTCGACCTGGACATTTGCCGCAGACCCGCTTCGTACGTCTGCCTGGATGCCGTTACAACTGTTGCCCGCCGCTAATCAACAGACCTGTGTAACCGATTTATCGATGGCAACTCTGCCCCTGTTGCCCGAAGACCCCCTCTCCGCTGAACAGTTTTGTCTGGTGCTGACTCCCACCTTTGGGTTGGTGATGGTACTGGGCGAAGGGCTAGATGGGGAACCCGCTTTTCTCTTCTCTTTTACTCCAGAAGTCGTGTGGCAGGCGTGGCAGTGTTTGCGATCGCGCCTGATGTTGAATGGCTCCCAGTTCCTCAAGCAACTGAACGACCTGACGCAACAGTTCAAACCCGTCGCTCCCTCCTATGAAACGGTGATGCAGTTTAGCCAGTTGACGCTGGCGTACTTACCCGATTCCTACGAGTGGGAAGATGAGCGAGATGGACGCCCCAAGGAAAAAATTCGTCATGATGGCAGTGTGCCGTCAGAAGTTTCCTTAGATGCGCCGAATGGCAATGGCACGAACGGACACAATGCGGTCACTGCCTCCTGGCAACAGGCTTCTAATGCCACTGTTGCTGCGTTACACGATGAGATCAATCGCCACCAGGAACGACTCGACCGACTGACGCAGGTGAAAGCCAGTCCAGACGCCGAATTGTTGCAGGCGATCGCCCACGAAGTCCGCACTCCCCTCGCCACCATCCGCACCCTGACCCGCCTGTTACTAAGGCGCAAAGACCTCAGCCCCGATGTGGTGAAGCGGTTGCAACTGATCGACCAGGAATGCACCGTGCAGATCGATCGCTTCAACCTGATCTTCCGTGCGGTGGAACTGGAAACCGCTGAGGTGAAATCGCCCCTGTCTCCGTTGGCCGCCATCTCGCTGGGGCAGGTGTTTCAACAGAACGTCCCTCGCTGGCAGGAGCAGGCAAAACAACGCGACCTCACCCTGGAAGTCGTCGTGCCGCAAAAGCTGCCGATGGTAGTAGTTGACCCAACCATGCTAGAACAGGTGCTAACCGGATTAATCGATCGCATCACTCACAGCTTGCCTCCCGGTAGCCACATTCAGGTGCGGGTCAAACTGGCAGGACACCAATTAAAGTTACAATTCCAGTCGCAACCCCGGTGCTCTGGCAGTTCCGATGCAACAGACGCAACTAACCAACCCTTTACCCCCACATTGAAATCCCTCGGTCAACTGCTGATGTTTCAGCCAGAGACGGGCAGCTTGAGCCTCAATTTGAGTGTCACAAAGAATTTGTTTCAGGCATTGGGCGGCAAACTCATCGTCCGACAAAAACCCCAACAGGGCGAGGTGTTGACCATCTTCCTGCCGCTTGAGACGAGAGGGAAGGAGTGATGGGACGTGAGGGTGTGGGTTAATGAGGTGATGGGGTTGATGGGGGATTCGTAGGGGCGCAGCATTCGGCAGGAAGATCCTCGGTGAGACAATATATCTGTTGCCCGAATGCTACGCCCTGACCTGGAGTGGAGCAAGGCGATCGCGTAGGGTGTCGTTAGCGCAGCGTAACGCACCACAATCCTGGAGTGGAGCAAGGCGATCGCGTAGGGTGTCGTTAGCGCAGCGTAACGCACCACAATCCAAAATCCAAAATTCAGGCTAGATCCCCGGCTTCTGATTGATGTGCGATCAAGGTATCAAAATCGCAAAGGAGAAGCCGGGGATCTGAGAAACCTTACAGACAGAACTCCTTAAGCAGAGTAAAACTAAAGTACCTCCTCTTTCTTCTGTCTTCTTTCTTTTCTCTATGTCTAACCCGCCCCAGGTTTTTATCTGCTACGCCCATCTAGACAAACCATTTCTCGATCGCCTGCGGATGCATCTGGCACCACTGGAGGACGAGATCAGCGTCTGGTCAGATCAGCAACTAGAGATGGGCGATCGCTGGGATGACGAAATCAAATCCACGCTGCGATCGGTGAAAGCGGCGATTTTGCTGGTAAGTCCGGCGTTTTTAGCCTCGAAGTATATCAAGAACAGCGAACTGCCCGTGTTGTTGCATCGAGCACAACAGGACGGCGTGAAGATCTTGCCCGTGATCCTCAGTCCTTGCCTGTTTAATGAGGCGAAGTTTAAGTTTCCTGACCCCAAAACGGGGCCAGAGCAGTTGTCGCTGAGTGTGTTTCAGGCGGCAAACTCGCTCAAAGACCCAATGAGCAAGCTACCCGAACATGAGCAGGATGCCCTGTTTCTCAAGTTGGCACAACGGGTGATTCAGATCTCCAATGGGGATTGACTGGAGTCGTCCGACGAGGAACCGGACAAAGTAACCCTCCCAACTGCCAAACGAGACTTAACTCAGACTAAGCTGCTGAACTTGGTCACAGATGAAGTGCAAAAACGCTTAGATCAGTCGTTGCACAATACCGTGCGGCTAACATTGGGCATGGAGCGGCAGGATTATCGGGTACAACGTCCCTGGTCAGCGGCGATCGCCCAACCTAACCAAACACCTGTGCCACTGGATACCAACACCTCCGTTGTGGACGTGTTCGATCGCCCCGACCTCAATCGCCAACTGCTGATCTTGGGGAAACCGGGAGCAGGCAAAACTACCATGATGCTCGATTTGGCGCAAGCACTGGCAGAGCGAGCCAGAATCGACAACACCGAACCCATTCCCGTGTTGGTCAACCTCTCCTCCTGGAAAGATCCCAAACTGCCTATTGTCGATTGGCTGGTGGGCGAACTCAAAGAGAAATATGGACTGCGGCAAGACCTGGCAAAACAGTGGATTCAGACCAATCAACTGCTGCCCCTGTTGGATGGCTTAGATGAAGTCGCCCCGCAAAATCAGCAAGCTTGTGCCAAAGCGATCAACGCCTGGTTAACCGGAGAACTGGAGCAGCGACCCTGCGGTGTGTTGATCTGTTGTCGGCGGGAAGAGTTTGAACAGGTCGTGCAGCAACCCCTGAATCTGTATGGCGCAATCTATCTGCAACCCCTCACTCCAGCGCAAATCAAGGGGTATTTTACCCAGTTTGGCTTGCAAGGGTTATGGCAAACTGTTCGAACTAATAAGGCATTGTATTATCTACTGACTAACCCATTGTTTTTGTCGATGTTTGGCTTGGTACAAACTCAAAAAACCTTTTCATTGGAGTTATGGCAAGCCAAGACTACCTCTAGGCAAAAAGTAGAATACTTGCTCGACACCTACTGGGAAGCGGTGATGAACCGTGAGTTGATCACCAACCCCAACGAGCGCAATCAAGGGATATTGAGCCGAACCTATGGTACAAAACCCCTACCCAAACAGCAAACCATCCGTCGTTCTCTGATCTTTGTAGCGAAAATGCTCAATCGAGAGTCAAGTACGGAGTTTTTGATTGAGAAGCTGCAACCCGCTACCCTTATCACCCAACACCAAAAATGGTTGTATCAGTCGAGTTTTATGCTGGTGGCTGGGCTGATGGTTTGGCTGATGGCTGGACTGATGCTTGAACTAACGGTTGGACTGAATGCTGAACTGATGGTTTGGCTGATGGTTTGGCTGATGATTGGACTGATGGTTGGACTGATGATTGGACTGATGGTTGGGCTGGATACCATCGATCCTGTGGAAGCAATTTCTTTTCCTTCATCGCGCGAAGTACAAGAAATCTTTCAACGACTTTGTCGATGGCTTATTCTTTTGCTGATGGTTGGGCTGATGGTTGGGCTGATTTTTTGGCTGATTCTTTGGCTGATGGTTGGGCTGATGGTTGGGCTGGATCGGCTGATTGGTGCACTGATTTCTATGCTGATTCTTGGGTTGATTCTTGGTCTGACTTTTGAACTGAAGAATAGGGTGAAGGCAGATATCCAGAGCCGCATTCAGCCCAATCAAGGCATCAAAAACTCGATCAAAAATATGGTTATCGTCAGTGCGATCGCCCTGCTGCTTGCCCTATCCCTGAAGCTTCTACTGGAATTTCTCCTTCCGATGGCTGTTGCCCCTGAACTAGTCCCTAGAATCGTCGCGTTTTCACTATCTCCTCTAATCTGGCTCGGTTTTCTTGAAGGGGGTGGACGAGCATTAATTCAACACGTTGCCCTTCGATTGGTGCTTGCAGCAAATGGCTATGCTCCCTTTCGCTATGACTTGCTGCTCAACTACTGCACCGAGCGGTTGTTGTTACAGCGGGTGGGGGGTCGCTATCGGTTTATGCACAAGTTGTTGCAAGACTATTTTGCCAGGATGGAGTTGAGGTGAGAGGGAATAGGTGAAGAGACGCGATTAATCGCGTCTCCCCATCGAGAGGACGATTAATCGCGTCTCCTCGTGTAGAAGGTGAAATTGTTGATGTAGTAGGTGTTTTTAACCTGTTAAATCAATTTACCTCGTTCCAAGGCTCTGCCTTGGGATGTTGCAGAGGAGGCTCTGCCTCCTGAATATGAGTGGCAGAGCCACTTGAAGGCATTTCCAGCTAGAAGCTGGAAACGAGAAACAACAAGAAGCACTGCTATAAAGACTCATGCATCAGTCATTGCTCCTCTTTCACCAGGCTCTGAACCTCGTTGATGAGTATCAGAGACTCGTCCATGAGTGACAAAGACTCGTTCACGAGTATTAAAGACTCATCCAAGAGTGATCACATATCATTCACGAGTGATCAACGCTCTCTCATGAGTATCTGAGACTGATGGATGAGTGATTCACACTCTCAAATGAGTCTCCACAACTGATCGACGAGATCAAAAGACTCGTCATACGAATCAAATGTGAAACTCGCTAAATTAACGACCCCCTGTAGTCCCCCTTGGTAAGCAGGGTGGTTTCATACAAGTGAAGAATTTTTGCTTCGCCCCCCTAGCCCCCCAAAATTGGGGGGAAATTGGTCTGAAGTCCCCCAGAGTTGGGGGATTTAGGGGGCAGATTAAGGGATTAAACTCCAATTCACTTTTCTTTGTGTATATGAAACCACCCTGCTGTAGTCCCCCCTTGGTAAGGGCGACAACCGGGGATGAATTAGGGGCATCCTCATATTCAAATTGGTATTAGACCGATCGCCCCTATTTTCTACTCATGCGTTACACTGCGATGCGATCGCCTTTGTCTCTGCTCCAGTTCAGGGCGTAGCATTCGGGCAACAGATACCTTGTCTCACCGAGAATCTTTCTGCCGAATGCTGCGCCCCTACAGATCCCCATCCACCCCATCCACCCCATCACCCCATCCACCCATCCACCCATCACCCCCCACCCCCCACCCCCCATCACTCTCTTCGGCAACCCCCCTTCCTAAAGGTGTAAACACCGACCCCAGCGATCGCCCAGATCTGAATACAATTGAGGCAATGGGTTGTTATGTATAGCTATCCTATTTGATGCATGAAGAAGTCTGAGATATGGTCAGTGGTCAGTGGTCAGTGGTCAGTGGTCAATGGTCAATGGTCAATGGTCAGTGGTCAATGCTCAGTGGTCAATGCTCAGTGGTCAATGGTCAATGGTCAATGGTCAATGGTCAATGGTTAGTGGTCATACACATAATGACGAATGACAAATGACAAATGGCCAATGAAAAAGTAGGTTTCACGATCGATTTAGGACTGCTATAGCCCTAGCCTCTAGTCCCCTCCTCAAAGCGAATATGCAACCAACCAATCCAAATCAATTTACTGAGAAAGCCTGGGAAGCGATCGCCCGTACGCCCGATGTGGCCAAACAAGCTGATCAGCAGCAGATTGAAGCAGAGCATTTGATGCGATCGCTGCTAGAGCAGGACGGGCTTGCCACCAGTGTCTTCAACAAAGCAGGAATCAACGTGCAACGGCTGCGCGACTATACAGAAGCCTTTATTGCACGGCAGCCGAAAGTCTCTGGCAGCAGCACCTCGGTGTATCTGGGGCGATCGCTCGATACGCTGTTGGATCGAGCCGAAGCCTATCGCAAAGAAATGGATGACGAGTTCATCTCAATTGAGCATTTGCTGCTAGGGTATGCCAAGGACGATCGCTTTGGTAAGAGCCTGTTTCAAGAGTTCAAGCTCGATGAAGCCAAGCTCAAGAGCGTCATTGAGCAAGTTCGAGGTAATCAAAAAGTGACGGATCAAAACCCAGAAGGCAAATACGAAGCCCTTGAGAAGTATGGGCGTGACCTGACCGACGCGGCACGTCAAGGCAAGCTTGACCCCGTGATTGGTCGAGATGACGAGATTCGGCGGACGATTCAGATCCTCTCGCGGCGGACGAAGAATAACCCCGTGCTGATCGGCGAACCCGGTGTGGGCAAAACGGCGATCGCCGAAGGTCTGGCACAGCGGATCGTCAGTGGTGACGTGCCCCAATCCCTCAAAGACCGCAAGCTAATTGCCCTCGACATGGGTGCCCTGATTGCGGGTGCCAAGTATCGGGGGGAATTTGAAGAACGCCTGAAAGCGGTGCTCAAGGAAGTCACCGAGTCCGGTGGCAATATTATTCTCTTTATTGACGAAATTCACACCGTTGTCGGTGCTGGCGCAACTCAAGGCGCAATGGATGCAGGCAACCTGCTCAAGCCCATGCTGGCACGGGGCGAATTGCGCTGTATCGGGGCAACGACACTGGATGAATATCGCAAGTACATCGAGAAAGATGCCGCATTAGAGCGACGCTTCCAGCAGGTGTATGTGGATCAGCCCAGCGTAGCCGACACGATCTCCATTCTGCGCGGTCTGAAGGAACGCTATGAAGTCCACCATGGGGTGAAAATCTCTGACTCCTCCCTGGTCGCGGCGGCAACCCTGTCAAACCGTTACATCAGCGATCGCTTCCTGCCCGACAAAGCGATTGACCTGGTAGACGAAGCCGCTGCCAAGCTCAAGATGGAGATCACCTCCAAGCCGGAAGAGTTGGATGAGGTCGATCGCAAGATCCTGCAATTGGAGATGGAAAAGCTCTCATTGCAAAAGGAAAGCGACTCTGCCTCGCGGGAACGCCTGGAGCGGTTAGAGAAAGAACTCGCCGATCTCAAGGAAACTCAGAGCGGGTTGAATGCTCAATGGTCAGCGGAAAAAGACGTGATCACCGAAATTCAAAAGCGCAAAGAAGAGATCGATCGCGTCAATATCGAGATTCAGCAGGCAGAACGGGAATATGACCTGAACCGAGCAGCTGAGTTGAAGTATGGCACGTTGACCGACTTGCAGCGGCAGGTCGAGCAATTGGAAGATCAGTTGGCTCAAACGCAGACCAGCGGCAAGTCGATGCTGCGGGAAGAGGTGACCGAGTCCGACATTGCGGAAATTATCTCCAAGTGGACAGGCATCCCCATCAGCAAGTTGGTGGAATCTGAGATGCAAAAACTCCTGAACCTGGAGGAAGAGTTGCATCATCGGGTCATTGGTCAGGCTGAGGCGGTGACGGCGGTGGCCGATGCAATTCAGCGATCGCGGGCTGGGTTAGCCGATCCCAATCGTCCGACGGCAAGCTTTATCTTCCTGGGTCCAACGGGTGTGGGTAAAACCGAGTTGGCGAAGGCTCTCGCGGCTTACCTGTTTGACACGGAAGAGGCGATGGTTCGCATTGACATGTCGGAATACATGGAGAAACACTCCGTGTCTCGTCTGATTGGTGCGCCTCCGGGATATGTCGGTTACGACGAAGGCGGACAGTTGACCGAAGCAATTCGGCGTCGCCCCTATGCGGTCGTGCTGTTTGACGAAATTGAGAAAGCCCATCCTGACGTGTTCAACGTCATGTTGCAAATCCTCGATGATGGTCGCGTTACCGATGCTCAAGGTCATACGGTGGACTTCAAAAACACCATCATTATCATGACCAGCAACATCGGGTCGCAATACATCCTGGATGTAGCAGGCGATGACAACCGTTATGACGAAATGCGATCGCGGGTGATGGAGGCGATGCGAAACAACTTCCGTCCAGAATTCCTCAACCGGATCGATGAGATCATCATCTTCCACGGATTGCAGAAGTCCGAGTTGCGGCAGATCGTCAAACTGCAAGTTGAACGGTTGGCCCAACGACTGGGCGATCGCAAGATGACGTTGCGGCTCTCCGATGCAGCACTGGATTTCTTAGCCGATGTGGGCTATGACCCTGTATTCGGGGCACGTCCTCTGAAGCGAGCTATCCAACGCGAACTCGAAACCCAGATTGCGAAGCATATCCTGCGTGGCGAGTTCCATGATGGCGACACGATTTATGTCGATATCGAGAACGAGCGGTTAGCCCTAAAACGGCTTCCAGCAGAGTTGTTGACGATGTAGTACCAATTCAATCTTTCAAGGCTACATGGTTGACCCCTCCCAACCTCCCCTTAGTAAGGGAAGGTGCCGTAGGCGGTGGGGTGTGATCTGCACTAACAATTTCTAGGACTGGTATAAGTCGTTCTGTCAGACTGAATGATCTATGGGGTAGGCAATGCCTGCCCCATTTTTTTATCAAAATTTGGGTTGTTTATCGGATTGAATCTTGTATTGCGAAAACAGGACCATAAAACTGAAAATAAATGATCATCAGTAGTGTACTAATCACACTAAATCCTGTTGTACTTCTTAGAATGAGTAGTCCCCTAGCGGATGAATAACGATGTTGACAGACAAGAAACCAGATAGAACCAGCAATGACCAGATTTAGAACGGCAAATATCAGAAGTAACCAAAAACCGTAAACAATAAATGTAAACCTGGCAGAGTCAACATCAGCAGATTGGATACGAATAAAGAATTGAATAACTCTTAAATACCAACCGATAACTAGAACACCGAGAGTATTCAAAGCGATGCTAAGACATGCATGAATACTAATCGAGACATGTGTAGAGTTATGGGGGGTCTCATAATTATCCCTCGAATACGTTGCGGCTTCTACTATTGTGTCTGCTTACACCCTGCAAGTTTTTGTGGGATGGCTACATGCAAACGCTATCCTTTACTGAGCAACCTGTTGACGATGTTTGGGAGATCACCTACTGGATGGCAGAACGACAACGGCAACGATTTAAGGTGTGGCTCGGTGAATCGTGTTAGGTTGAGACTATTCCCCACGGCGAAGAGGGTTTGAACGATGACCGACACCAATCGACCCCTGACATTCGTAACCTATCCCGACTCGGATGGAGAGCCGATGACCGAGAGCGACCCCACTCGTGATTACCTGATTTATGCGGTTGAAGCCCTCGACATTTACTTTCGCAGTCGTCGTCAAGGTTATGGGATTGACCTCTGAGCAAATCGCAGAGGCGTTGGAATTATCGTTAGATGAAGTTAACAGCCAAATTTAGATTTCTGACTTTTTATTGAAGGTTAAGAAATTAATCTGGTAATAGGAGTGCGGGCGTCTCGCTCGCGGGCAAGATGCCCGCACTATAGAATTGCCGAAATGCTTTCCTAACTTTCACAAGAAGCCGGAAATCTGGGGATTATTTCTTTTTCTTTTTGTCGCCTTTCTTCTTACCTTCTGATTTCTCGCTTTTCTCGCTGGATTTGGTGTCTTTACTATCCAAAGCACCATTGATCAAAGCATTGAAACCATACACTTCTCGGCTTCCTGCTAAAGCAACCAATGTGACCTCTTTTTCGTCGCCTGGTTCAAACCGCACGGCAGTCCCCGCAGGAATGTCGAGCCGCATTCCACGCGCTTGATCCCGATCGAAACTGAGAGCTTTATTCACCTCAAAAAAGTGAAAATGGGAGCCAACTTGAATGGGGCGATCGCCCGTATTTGCGACAGTTAATGTAACCGTGGGACGACCTGCATTCAATTCGATCTCGCCGGATTCAACGAACAATTCACCTGGAATCATAAAGAATTACTCACCAATAAAAATACGGATTGAGAGATTTAGAAATTACAACAGAGATAGCTGTGCCATTAACATCAATGTGTCCCAACTCGTCCAATACTGAACCATCTTGCCATCCACAATATGGGCGATCGTCATCCCCGGATTGGTAACGACATTACCCGTGGGTGGAATATCTCTGAGATACCCTTGATGCGTGCCTCGAAATAGCCAGCGAACTGCGACTTTGTCTCCTTCTGCAAACAGATCTTCAACGATGAGTTGAGCATCTGGAAATGCAGTCATGTAGGTCTGAATGAACTGCTTCACTCCTTCTGGTCCTCGCAATTCTTGAGGAGCACCTGCCTCAAATCGAATGTGATCAGGACTAATGATTTCATCCAACACCGCTAAGTTCTTCTGATTCCAAACCTCATCAAAATAGCGACGCATGAGACGCTTATTGGCATCTGAGGTAGACATTGTTATAGTCCCAATTTCATAAATACTTGGGTGTCTCTGGTCATCTGTCTTAGCCTTTAAGGAACAGGCAACCCATGGTCTATACCCAACTGGCTGAGCATCAACGAATTGGGTCGTGAACGGTGACAAGCTTCGTACCATCCGGAAACGTAGCCTCGACCTGCACTTCGTGGAGCATTTCAGGAATGCCATCCATCACGTCATCTCGTTTCAACAACGTTGTGCCATAGGTCATCAATTCAGCAACGGTGCGTCCTTCTCGTGCGCCTTCTAAAATCGCAGCCGAGATATAGGCAACAGATTCAGGGTAATTTAGCTTGATCCCCTTGTCTTTCCGGCGTTCTGCCAACAGCGCGGCAGTAAAAATGAGAAGCTTATCCTTTTCCTGGGGCGTTAATTGCATAGACTCAACTTAGGCGGCGTGCTCAATCGAATGTGGATGAGATTCAACAATGGTAATAGATACAGGTAAATTGCAAAAGGAATAAAACCTGCATCTGTGTTGAGAATCGTCGCTGGCACCAATCCTGCAATATTCCAGGGAATCAGTGGAGCCAGCACCACAACTGTATTTTCCAGGTCGAGTGCCAATTTGTAGTGACCTTTTTCGTTTTCTTTATACTTTTTCTGGACCAGTTGCTGAGTTAGCAGAATAGCGATCGTTTGAGTGCAACCAAACGCTGCCGTGCCAATCCCGACCAAGCAGGTACTTAAGAAGCGATCGCCCCCTCTGCTTCGCTCCAAAAATCGCTCAATGCTTTTCAAAGCTTGGGTTCCAGCAAAAATGCCAACGAATGCAGTGGAAATAACCACCACAATCGAGACTTTCACCATCGAGAGCAGTCCACCTCCTAAGAGAATGGTTTGGAGTGGTGTAGAGTCTTCTAAGCCAAAGCCAACTACGGCAAACTTCAGCAGGTCTATCAGTGGATAGTGTTGATAAAACAGAGCGATCGCCCCAGCGACAACAACGCTAATCACCATGGAAAGCCTCACCTCGATTTGGAGAATGGCGAGCACAAGAATGGCGATCGCAGGCAACAGATCAATCCCATGAATCTTAAACACTCGACTGAGTTCGGTTGTAAAGGTTTGATCCGTGATCTGTACCGGATTCAGTAATGACAACAGGGCGTAGATCAGGGCTGATACAACCAGCGGAACCAACGCCGTTCTCCACATATTTTGGATGTTGGTATACAGCTTCGTTTGAGTTACGGTTGCAATCAGGTTTGCACTAGAGGACATGGGAGAACAGCGATCGCCCACATATGCCCCGGCGATAATGGCTCCTGCCACCAAATGAGGATTGATTCCGCTTCCTTTTGCCATGATCATCAGGGCAATTCCAACGGTGCTAACGGTGCCAAATGAGGTGCCCAGGAGTAATGAAACAAAGCCACAGAGAATAAATGTAGCGACAATAAAATATTGCGGGTGAATCAGTTGAATCCCGTAATAGACGATTGCTGGAACGGTTCCTGCTGCCATCCAAATCGCTGTTACAACTCCAATCAGTAAGAGAACATTTAATACCGAAAAGGATTTTTGACTCCCCTGAAATGCCATTTTTAGCAAGCTTTTTAACGAAAAACCTCGACGCATCAGCACAGCCATAAAAATCAGCATGGATGCAAATAAAGGATAGGCAATAAAATAGCCTCGAAAAACACTGGTCAGAAGCAGTGTAAATGACAGTGTGAGAGCAAAAATTAAATCCATGATTTTGATAAAAACTAAACTTTAGAAGTCGGAGTTCTCAAAGAACTTCGACTTCTTGAGTGATGGCTGAGTTAATTTAATATTGTGAAAGATTCTGAGCGATCGCCTCTTCAGTCAAGCGGCATAAACGAACACTTTCCATCAGATTTGCGCCCATTGCTTTGTAGAAGGCGATCGCCGGATCGTTGCCAAACGCAACCGTCCAATCGATTCTGCCACACCCCATTTTCTGGGCAATTTCACATAGTTTTAGAATGAGCGATCGCCCAATTCCCTGACTTCGAAATTGCGGTTTTAAGTAGAGATCATCCAACCAAATTCCGGGCTTTGCAATGAAGGTTGAATAAATACGGTGATAGGTTGCAAAACCTGCTGGAGAGCCATTCACCTCTGCTAAAAGTACATAGGAAAGCACATTTTCTCCAAACAAATCCTGCTTCAATTGCTCAGGAGTTGCTGTTAGTGATTCTGGGCATCCATCAAATTCAGCTTTGAGGTGGAGTAGCTCCAAAATGGCTGGCAAATCCTCTACATTGGCGGGACGAATAGTCACCGATGAACTCACGTCTAAACTGACAGATACACTCATGGGGCGATCGCTTTCAATATCAATAAGTTCACCATAAACATTGCCAACTCGAAGATCAAAGTAAAAGATAAATTACTTCTATCGATGCTATCGATGGATATTTCATTCCTAACCCTCTGGTTTCTGATACAGTGCATAGATAGACCTACTGAGCTTCAACAAAACTAGGAATTTTAGCGTTGCTGAATGCAGATATGATTCTTGAAAACTGACCATCGCTGTACGGGTGTTTCGCGAAACGCCCCTACGAAATCCGTAGATTGGGTCAGTACACCGGAATTTTAACGAGTATAGAATTACTCTGTTCCCGTTATTAGTTATTCGTGAGTGACCAACAATCAATGACCAATGACCACCAACTACGGACAATTGACGATTAACGGTTGACGGTTGACCAATGGCGATTGACTCTAGCAAATTAAAAATTTCTCAGCTCCAGGCATTTGTTATGGTGGCAGAGTACGGCAACTTTAGCTCAGCCGCGTTGGAACTGGGATTAGCTCAATCCACGGTGAGCCATGCGATCGCCACTTTGGAAGACGAACTGGGCGTTGTGTTGTTGCTGCGGGGTCGGCATGGCGCGATTCTGACGCCAGAAGGCAAAGACATCTTGCAAGACGCACAACAGATCTTGCAATCGTTAGAGTCGATTCACAAGAAAGCAAATCTCGCCAAGGGCTTGCAGGGTGGGCAGGTGCGAGTCGCGACCGTTCGCAGCATTGCGACTCATGTTTTGCCAGAGATCATTGCCCAGTTTCGCCTCAAATTTCCGATGGTGCGGGTCGTGTTAGAGGAGTTCGATCGCTACGTAGAGGCGGAACAGGCGTTGCGAGAGGGTCAGGTCGATGTCGGATTTACCTCACTGCCTACTAGCCCTGAGTTTGAGGCAAGAGAACTGTTTCGGGATGAGTTTGTAGCACTCCTGCCCCCCAATTCCTTAAATGACATCCCTTTGACCTGGGAACAACTCGTTCGCTATCCGATGATCATGAACCACCGCAGCTATCAACACAATAAGGTGGTGCGCGACCATCTGCTGAAGTTTGGTTACGAGCTAAACGTTGCCTATGAGATGCGCGAAGACTCGACCATCATCAGCATGGTACGGCAGGGGCTAGGAGCAACCGTAATGGCGCGACTCACCGCAGAGCCAATTCCCCCGGAGTTGCAGGTGAGAAGTTTGCCCGTTCCTCTAGAACGTACGATTGGAATAATCACCCTGGAAAATAGTTTATTATCTCAAGCGGTTTTTGCCTTTTTAGACGTGGCAACAGAAATGTGGCGATAAGAGGCGATCGCTCTTGAAGTTGAGATTTCAGTTCTTCAGGAACGATTGAGTAATTTGATACCAATTGAAATAGAGAACAAGACACATGATGGCTTGAAGCCTTCGACGTACAAGACTCTGGCAATCCAAAATTGCAAATCCAAAATCTAAAATGGTATGATTTGCGTCCCTATAAATCAGGGTGTTGCTGAATAGAGGGATGGTTTTCCTAATACGGACGTGAGCGAGACGCTCACACTTCCTTCAGACAAATCGTTTTCATCCCCAAGATCAGCAATGCCTAGAAACCGGAGATTAAATCTTAAATTTGCTCTGGATCGATTCCCAGTGCCCGCAACCGTTCTGCTAAGTTTGCGGCTCGTTGTTCTGCTTGGTCAGCCCGTTGTCGTTCTTGGTCAGCCCGTTGTCGTTCTTGCTCCAGCTGTTGTTCTGTTTGCTCAAGATGTCGAGCAATTTCAACATAGCTCAAAAACGGTTGGTTATCGGGACGAAATAGTTGCAATTCTTCGCCTGACAGATCAAACCGGATTTGCAAGCGAGGGCTGATCCAATTGGCGATCGGGTCAATCACATCAAGGTTGTCTCCTGAACGCACCCAACCGCTCAAATCATTGTTGTCAGGGTCGTACAGATAATATTCCTCAACTCCATAGCGGTTATAAAACACCTGCTTCTTATTTAGCTCAGTTTGTGAGTTTCCAGGAGAGCGAATTTCAAACACAACCTGTGGTGGAATGCCGTCTTCCTCCCACTGCTTATAAGAACCACGATCGCCTTTGGGTCTACCAAAGACAACAAGTGTGTCTGGGGCTGCACAAATTCCAGGCTCACCCTCAACGGGATACCAGAGGAGATCCCCAGCGACAAAAACCGTTGGATTATCTGCAAATAACCACTCCAAATTCTGCTGAATCACCACAATCCAGCGAAACTGCTTAGTGTTATCCGCCATCGGCTTACCATCGCTGTCGGGGTAAATGACCTGGGATTTAGGAGTGAGTTGGAGTTGAGACATCGCCCGATCTCCACGAAAGAAAAATTAGGAATTTTATTTAGTATAACGAGAGCCGTATTCTACTCAATTGGCACGTTGCTTCGCAGATATCCTAAGGGTCGCTACCACACGCGAGGGTTACAACCCGGACGGTTCAGCAACTCCGATCGCACCAGATGCCAAACCTGAGTAAACCAACGTCGAGCTTCCAGGGTGGAGTGTCCGCGATAGCGACAGAGCATTCCAGACGTGAGGCGAGTGACTCCAATCTGAGGGAGTGGGGAGTGGGGAGTGGGGAGTGGGGAAGAGGCACGATTAATCGCGCCTGTACCAGGTTGCCAGAGGGATCGGGCTTTTTCGACGATTTCGGGGGAGAGCGATCGCCCCACGACAGCAAAGCTACCAATCACCGGGCATCCTGCCAATCCATGCAAGCTGGTCAACATCTCTGAACCACCCTCAACCCGTTGTGGGTCGATCCAGATGGGTTGGTCGTTTTGCCAGACTTGAGTGCGCGATCGCCACATGCCACTCAAAAACTGTTCCCCTCGTGCAGTTCGTCCCAAACGAGTTAGCTCCCAGCCCAACCACAACGCATTCTCCGCCAAGTCAATTCGCACGTCCTGCTGATACTGCGCCCCATCAAACACAATCGTTTCCTGTGGCAACCATTCTAAGCAGGCAGATTCCGCCACTCGAATTTGCACCGTTTGCTGTGCCGTTTGACCGTTGCTGCGGTAGACCTTTCCTGCGGCGGCGGTGGTTATCAACGTATGGGCTTGAGGATGCAGCGTAACATCGAGCGACAGGCGATCGCCCCCCACCACACCACCCGCCGTATGCAGGGTCACTAGATGACAGACCTCATCCCCCTCTGGGTAAAATGGTCGCTGCACCTTGAGCGGAGCCTGAACAAAGCTACGAGTCAGGTGAGTTCCGCGTGGGTCACGGGCAAACTCTAGTTGAAGGCTACCGTGCCAACCTGTAGTCGTAGCTTGGGTCAGAGTCGTTGGATGCGTCAAAGTGGGGTAGTTCACACGAATTCAATATGAGCAGACGGGGTGAAGTATTGGTAGCGATCGTGAATAATCAGCAGGATTGGGCGACCCTTACGGTATCTGCAAAGCAGCACGCCCGCGACCACCACTGGTATCGCATTCCCGTTGATAGCGTTGAACGGTTGCTCAAACGCCACTGGGCACCAAAGTGGTTAGCATTTTACCAGACAAAAGCCTTTGGTGAAGAAGCATACGCTATCCACTATTACGCCGCGATCGCCAACATTCACAAAGTTTCTCGTCAAGCACTCTTTCCTGATGAGTCCCCAAACGAAAAGAGTCACAAGCTGTATTACAAACTCGACCTTGAACCCTTACAACTTCGACCCCATCCGATTACTAGCCAGCGGTATCGTCGGATTACTTTTATTCCCATCACCTTTGAGCAACTGATGACAGCTAAAGAGGTCAGTGGTTTGTTGAGTAAGAGTTAGAAGGGTGTTAATTGTCAATCGTCAATCGTTAATCGTTGATGGTCAATCGTCAATCGTTAATTGACCCCATGTGCGGCTTTTCTGAAACTTTCACCCGTTCTAACCCGCACCCTAGCCCTATCCTGTGGGAGAAGGGTTGGGATGAGGGCAAATTAGTCGCACATCGCGTTGATGGTCAATTGTCAATTGTCAATTGTGAATCACTAATCACTACCAACTACCCCATCAACCCCTGACCATTGACCATTAACCATTAACCACTGACTATTGACCCCTGACCATTGACCATTGACCCCTGACCATTGACCATTGACCACTGACTATTGACCCCTGACCATTAACCATTGACCGCTGACCACTGACTATTGACCCCTGACCATTGACTATTAACCATTAACCATTGACCACTGACCATTGACTATTAACCATTAACCATTGACTAATACCCAAAAAATAAAGGTGAGCGCGATCGCCCACCCAGCGGAGAAAAAGTTTGGCTCAAAAATTAATAGGCTTAGAAATTCATCTCAGCCGCTTGTACTCGCTCAACCTGTTTCTTCTTCAGAACCAGCATGATTTGAGTCACGGTAACAGCAGCTAGGAAGGCAATCAGCCCTCCAACACGAGTCGGGCTTTGCAGCACGACTTCCCCGTCAACCTGACCAAAACCACCCACATTGGGGTTAGAAGTCAGAGCAGCACCCGCCGCAACTTCTTGACCTTCTGCAACAAGAAGCTCAGGTCCAGGTGGGACAGTGTCAACTACGGCTGCACCTTCTTTGGGCTGAATGGTGACTTTATAACCACCATCGTCAGACTTTGTAACTCCAGTGATTGTACCAGCAACAGAGGCATTGAAAATCGCGTTGTTGCTCTTTTCACCTGTGGGGTAGACCTGACCCCGTCCTCGGTTGCCACCGACATGGATGGAGTATTTACCAAAGGAGACGGATTTATCCGTTTTAGGATCGGGGGAAAGCACTGGGAAGACAATTTCCTGGTATTGGTCACCGGGAAGTGGACCGACCAAAACAATGTTTTGCTTATCGTCGGCGTAAGGCTGGAACAAATAGCTAGGACCAACTTCTTCCTTCATCTCTTCGGGAATACGGTCTTCCGGAGCAATCTTAAAGCCTTCTGGCAACATCAAGACTGCACCAACGTTCAAAGGACCTTTTTCACCGTTGGCTTGAACCTGTTGAACACTGGTGTCGTAGGGGATTTTAACTACCGCTTTGAACACAGTGTCGGGTAATACGGCTTGTGGGATCTCAACTTGCGTAGGCTTTGCACCCAAGTGGCAGTTGGCACAAACAATCCGCCCAGTGGCTTCACGAGGAGTTTCATAGTTTTGCTGTGCCCAGAAGGGGTAAGCAGCAGCAGATTGAGGCAGGGCGAGATCGCTGGTTAACAGAAGGGTGAGGGTGGCGATCGCCACTAAGACACTCTTGATCGCAACCTTACCGCTCTGAAGCGACAGCGTTGACCAAAACGTTGATTTCATGTGTAGTGTGTGTTCGATATCAAAGGATGTAGACAGGAGGAGGAGGTTCACAAAGGCAGCAGACTGGAAAGGACTATGCCCACCAGGGAGCATCCCCTGTGCGGAAATCGGTTTCAGTCCAGGGAGTCAAAGAAATTGTGCCATCTTCGGTGACATCAGCGTGAGCCAGTGCCAGTGAGAGCGGAGCGGGACCACGAACCACTTTGCCAGTGCCGTCGTACTGGGAACCGTGGCAGGGGCAGATGAACTTGCCTTCGTTGCCATTCCAGGGCACGACACAACCCAGGTGAGTGCAAACAGCATTGATACCATAGTTGGCGATCGCATCAGAACTCTCAACCACAATGTAAGTGGGATCGCCCTTCAAGCCTTGAGCCAAAGCACGCTCACCCGGTGTATGGCTTGCCAGAAAATCGCTGACGATAATATCCTTACCCAGAGCATCTTTAGCAGTAACACCACCTCCGGTCGCACCACTTGAAGGGGGAATGAAATACTTCACCACAGGGTAGAGCGCACCCAAAACGGTAGTTGCCCCAGCCCCAAGCAAGAGTGCATTCATAAATTGGCGACGACCCAAATCGGGTACATCAGGATTTCCAGAGAGTTGAGCCATGATATTTGAACAAAAAGATGGATGAGGACAAATGGAATTAGTAATTTAGGCGCGTAGTCCTATTGCTTTCTGAAGCTGACTTCTAAATCGAGAATGAACCAATCAAGATAAGAAGTGTGAGTAAAATTACCGCTTCGCTGGAAGCGATCGCTACCGAAAGCGATGGTTTACAGTTTTTCTAGAAGTATTATTACATCCCACTGGATCAGGATCACCATTTGCCATCAAGACTCTTGCTTTCGTAAAGAGATGTGAAGTTTTTGAATAATTAATGTTACAAAAGGGGCACTAATGACTGGAGAAGATTTGCATCAACTATTGCTCAGCAAATGGGGGCGATCGTACGACATTCAAATTCGTCGGACGCAGGGCAAAATTTTTGTTCAAATTATGTGGAAATACCTGGAGCAGGCATCATTTCCTCTCTCCGAAAGCGAATACCTGGAACATCTTGAAACCGTCTCAAACTACCTCAACGCCTGGGGAGGGACAGAGCAATTTGCCGCCTTTATCGAGCAGACGAGCGATCGCCCCCGCACAGGTAAAGCCGTCAATATTCCCATTGATTTAGGCGAACGCGCCTCTGAGTGGCTGCTAGAGGAGTTTTGAGGGCTTAGTCAATGGGCAATCGTCAATCGTTAATAGTGCTGAGGACTGAGTCAGGCATCTCGATTCAAAACTTTACCATCCATCCACTCGTTTACCGATCTACTCCCTACTCTCTATTTCCCAATCAGTTTAGTCATGCCAATGCCACCGAAGTATAGCCCCAGGATGGCACCCGCTAATAGACTCTGAGTCACAGGGTCAGTGGATGGGGTTAACACTGCCCCTAACACCGCACCCCCCAAAATTACATATCGCCAACCCGATAACATTTGCTTTGAGTTGACGATGCCCAATAGCCCTAGCAATACCTGAATCACAGGAATCTGAAACGCCAACCCCGTACTGAACAGCAGTAATAAGACAAACTCAAAATAGCGATCGATCGACCACAACTGCTCAACGACGTCTTCGCCATAGGTGATAAAAAAGTTAAGTGCGGCTGGAATCAGCGCAATATAGGCGAAGAACAACCCACCGACAAACAAAAAGCTTGACCCTAAGACAATCGGTCCAATCAGGCGGCGTTCGCGGCGAGTCAGACCAGGCAAAACAAACTGGATGATCTGGTAAAGCACAAAGGGGCTCGCCACCAGCAGCCCACTATAGCCCGCCACCTTAATTGAGACGAAGAAATATTCTCCGGGCGACAATTGCAAAAACTTGACCCCCTGTGCAGGTACCTCTAGCAATTGCACAATTTTGTTAACGAAGACAAAACAGCCTATGACACCTAGAACGACCGCAATCAATGCGTAAAAGATGCGTTGCCGTAATTCCTCCAAATGGTCAAACAACGACATTTCAATATCGTCGATCGCATCATCCTCGATCGCATCGTCAATGACAGGGGCATCAATCAGCGATTTACCGTTCTGTGGGGTCGAAGTTGTCTCTAGGTCAGAAGGAGCAGTCATGGTCGCGTTACATCCGGGATTCTGTTGACTATTGTATCTGGGGAATCAACAGTGCTCTACCGAAAACCTAATAAAGCTTTTTGGAGGTGAGGCTAAGGGATAGAGGAGTGAAGGGGTTGAGGCGTAAAGGCGGGCTTGTATTTTTTAGTGCGATCGCCCAGGTACTCCATCCACCCCATTTTGTAGATGTTCTCCCCAGACATCGATTACTGGATCTTGCCAATGCTGGCGTATGGGCGAGACTAAGCCCCAGTTCAAATTTCCGCAGGCTGATCGATAATCTGTTACTCAGATAAAACTTAGTGCGCGATTCAATCCTGAAATGGCTTCAGGTGATTCGCGCACCACACAACACAAATTTTAGAGCGACACCTCAGGAATAGCAGAGGGTCATGAGTTATTTACGAAACGCCTAACGGAGTAGGAATTCCTAACACAGGGCAGGGAAACTGCGTCGTCAGTTGGCGAACCAGAGGATGCTTAAATGAGCTACAGCCCAAAACCAACAAATCTGCCGCCTGTGCCTCAACCACGTTCCGCAGTTCAACTGCTACGTTACCAAACCGCAGATGAGCCTCTAAGGAACCACGCCACTCTTCAGCCAGGCATCGAGCCTGCCACAAAACGCAGTCGGCTTGTTCCAGCAGAGCAGTGGACGAGTGTTCTAAGTCACGTTGGCAATCACTCGGACACTGTGTTTGCAAAGGAGAGGTTTGCATCGGAAAGCGTCCACCCATTTGCTCAGGGGCGGTATAGGTTGCCGTACCGCCTTTGCTACGCCGAGTCAGTTGTGCAGGGGCAGAGCGAAGGTGACGGGGTAACTGCACCTCTAAATTGGCATTGTGATAATTCGTTTTTTGAGCATGGGTGCGATCGACTACATAAACCACATGCACCATGACTTGTTTTTGAGTCACCAAGCGCGTTTGGTGAGCAATCCACAAGGTCAGATCCAGAGCTGCCTGGCTGTTAGTTGAGCCGCTATAGCCGATGACCAAGTCAACTGTCTCTTTTGATTGATTGCCGTCTACATTAAAAGCAAATTGCCCTGGTAATAAAATCATCTGCTCAACCAGATGATCTTGACCCAATGCACTCTTTAAACGTGCCAACATCGGTTTAATTTTCACAGCGTATACCTTCCTTGTCAGGAATGAGGAGCGAGGAGTAATAAGGGAGGACGTGAGTAATCAATTGACCCTAAGCGATCAGGCAAAGAATCGAATTGAGTGAGAGGCAATCAAGCAGAAACAATCGAGCGAAAAAATTCAGTGAGAGGCAATCGAGCGAGAGGTTGTCCTAGTGAAAACTGCTATCCCTCATCCTCCTCTATTTCTCCTCTACAAACTTTATTCGTCGCTACTAAAATGCTGATCCAAGAAATTTAAGATGTAGTTGCGTAGCTCGTAATATTCACGAGATTTACGCATCTCCTGGAGATTACGGGGGTGAGGGAATGGCACTTCGACGATTTCGCCAATATTCGCCGCAGGTCCATTTGTCATCATAATAATCCGATCGGACATATAAAGGGCTTCATCTACATCATGAGTTACCATTACCACTGCCTGACGGTGGCTCTCCCAAATATCAAGGACTTGACGCTGCAACTTGCCACGAGTAAGCGCATCTAACGCCCCAAACGGCTCATCCATCAACAACATCTTGGGGCGAATTGCCAACGCACGAGCAATGCCCACCCGTTGTTTCATACCACCCGACAGTTGATCCGGATATTTGTCAGCTGCGCTCATCAAGTTCACCATCCCCAGATGTTCATCGACAATGCGTCGCTTTTCTTTAGGAGGAACGTGTTCTAACACCTCATCCACTGCTAATCGAATATTGCCTCGAACCGTTAACCAGGGTAGTAAAGAATAATGTTGAAAAACCATCATTCGCTCAGCCCCAGGTTTGCGGATTTCATTGCCTTCTAGCCGCACTGACCCTGATGTCAACCGCTCTAGCCCAGCAATAATCTTTAACAATGTCGATTTGCCACAACCAGAGTGACCAATGATTGAGATGTACTCGTTCTCGCCAATCGTCAAGTTTATATTGTCGAGGACAATCGTTTCTCCTCCATCTGGACTGAGATAGGTTTTTCTTAAGTTTTCAACCACTAAAAACTCATTGCTATCCACAGCGTTGTTGGTTGCTTCAGGAAAATGGGTTAGAGGTTTAATCATGGTGAACTCCTACGAGGATGAGGTTGATAAGAGGTGAGTAGTGAGTAGTGGTCAATGGTTGATGGTTAGTGGTCAATGGTTGATGGTTAGTGGTCAATGGTCAATGGTCAATGGTCAGTGGTCAATGGTCAGTGGTCAATGGTCAATGGTCAATGGTTGATGGTCAATGGTTGATGGTCAATGGTTGATGGTTAGTGGTCAATGGTCAATGGTCAATGGTCAGTGGTCAATGGTCAATGGTCAATGGTTGATGGTCAATGGTTGATGGTTGATGGTTAGTGGTCAATGGTTGATGGTTAGTGGTCAATGGTTGATGGTTAGTTAACGGCAAATAACTGACGATTGAGGATTACCATCCCTAACTCAGATAGATTGGCGTTGGGCGGTTTGCCCGAATTTCAAAACGATTGAGATATCCAACGGGGTCACTGGGATCAAATGCCTGGCGATCGATAAAAAACTCGGCAGGCTCAACCTTGTAATCATCATTGGGACAGGCAATGCCCATCTCAGCTGCGATCTCACGGTAGAGGTCAGTTCGCCACGCTTGTCGTGCCCGCTGCTCTGCATCGGCAGGAAACTCTGAAATCTGCCCCCAGCGAACCGCTTGAGTCATTAACCACAGGCTGTGAGATTGCCAGAGAAACGTGGAATGGTCATTTTCTGGGTGGGGCAAATCGGACGGCATTTTGAAGAAAATGGTGGTATCTTCTGCCTTGGCGATTCGAGGTTGGTTATCAAATCCGCCATAGTTGTACTCGCCTGCGATCGCCGGTTTGGTGTATTGCGCCTTTGCCCGCGTAAAGGAACGTCCAGAGATGATTTCAACCACCTCTTCGTGATTGGCAGGTTCGCTACAAAACTGGCACGCCTCAATCATTGCTTTTACAAGCGATCGATAGGTCTTGGGGTTTTCTTGAATAAAGGACTCCATCACCGCGAGTACGCGATCGGGATGCCCTCGCCAGATTTCTTTACCCTGAGCAAAGGTAAATCCAACTCCCTCGTTTCCTGCAATGGCGCGAGTATTCCATGGCTCTGCCACCATGTATGCCTGCATTGCCCCAATCCGGACATTACTGACCATTTGAGGTGGGGGAATGATAATAATGCGGAATTCCTCAATGGGGTTCACTCCTACCGCCGCCGACAGATATCGAACAAAGTATTCGTAGATGGCAGAACTGAGCACTACCGCCCAGATGCGTCGCTCTGGTGGCAAGCTCTCAAAATAGCGGCGAAAATCACGTCCAAAGGTTTCTAAATCACCGTTATATTCGCGGAGGGGACGAATTCCTGCATCCCACATTGCTTTGTTCATGGTCATCGCATTGCCATGCCGATGAATTGTCATCGCCGCACACATGGGAGCCTGACGCGCCCCTTCTGCCCCAATGCGGGCATTGGTAACCGCCCCCGACACAACTGGAGCCGCATCAAGCCGTCCAAAGATGACTCCATCGCGTGAGGTACCCCAACTGGCTTCGCGGCTGAGTGTGACATTTAACCCATATTTCCGAAAGAAGCCTTTGGTATAGGCTATTGCAAATGGAGCACAATCATTAACAGGCACAAAACCAACGGTCAAATTGGGCTTTTCGAGCGTGCCAGGGTCTACGATTTGTTCCATGGCTTGCGCTTCTTCAGTTAGCCCTGGAACACTAGCGGTTTTACTACATGACGCTAAAGCTGTTGCGGCGGCGAAACCGCCGATGCCTCGTAAAAGCGATCGCCGAGTTACTTTATCCATAGGTGTTAGAGAAGAAATGGGTGGAGTCAGATAATCCTCCCTTTCAGCTACCTCTCAAAGCAGTGACTAAGATTCGTATAGCGGCTCTGCTCTAGCTGAAATCAGGATGGGTTAGAGATGACAAAGGTTGAGAGA
Source organism: Oscillatoria sp. FACHB-1407 (assembly GCF_014697545.1). Classification (GTDB taxonomy): domain Bacteria; phylum Cyanobacteriota; class Cyanobacteriia; order Elainellales; family Elainellaceae; genus FACHB-1407. The sequence continues at coordinate 578,921 of NZ_JACJSA010000001.1, forward strand.
TAGACACCGAATAGATTTAAGTTTGTTGTACTGGGCGGTGAGTCACTGCCTGCTGCAACTTAATCAGGAGCCAATCCATAATCAAACCTGTCAAACCAATCACCAAGATCGCTAAGAAGATAGAGCTGAGGGATAAACGATTCCACTCATCCCAGATGAAGAAGCCAATACCAATACCGCCCGTCAACATCTCAACCGCTACAATGACCAACCAGGCAATTCCCAAACTGATCCGCAATCCAGTAAAGATGTAGGGCAGACTGGCGGGCAAAATTACTTTGTAGAGTTGCCGCCATCGGGGCATTTCTAGCACTTGAGCGACATTGATATAGTCTTTAGGAACACTGGAAACCCCCACAGCGGTGTTGATCACCGTAGACCACAATGACGTGATAAAGATGACGTAAATGGCTGATGGGTTCGCCTGGTTAAATACCGCCAGTGCAATCGGTAGCCAAGCCACAGGAGACACCGGGCGCAGAATTTGCACAATGGGGTTAATGGCTAACATTGCATGTTTAGATGTGCCAATCCAAAACCCAATCGGAATTGCAACCAATGAACCCAACAAAAAGCCTGTAAACACCCGTCGCAAGCTGGCAAGCAAGAGCCACCCAATCCCTAAATCACCTACTCCTCGTCGAAAAAATGGGTTGCTGATGTATTCCCAGTTGTCAGCCAACGCTTGAAGTGGAGTGGGTAATAGGGTTGAAAAGAAAGTTGCAATAATCCACCACAACAAAATCAATGTGGCAAAACCCAGCGACGGCAGCATAACCGTATCTCGAAATATGGCGGGGCGAAGAAATTTTCTCCAGCCAACACTAGCAGCCGTAGAAACGGCTTGAACACTAGATTGCAAGATCATTTAGGTATCTCCTCAGTGGTTAGAGCGATCGCAAACTATCGACACAACCCCATCTCTTACGAGATCAGGCATTGCTCACACTAATTTGAGGGCACTGAAGAAGATCAAGCGGCAAATGCTGATTCCTCAATCTCCCCTCACCGCCGACGGAGTTAGCTGACGGGCTAGGACTGAGAGGTGTCCTTCTAGATAACTATCAGTCAAAGCTAAAAAGACTCAGAGTCTTTTACTTTGTATGACTTGCTATCCAAGATTAGCCCCAATGGTTGGTTCCTCCGCTCTGACTCACCCGCAATCGAACTAAGTGCAAGGAGAGTCTAGATTAGGCTGACTTATCGTTAACAGCTAAATTAACACTGGTTTTAGTGATCGTCAATCTTTCTTAAGACTGACCCATCCCATAAAAATAGATATCCAACTAACAAAAAATATCAGCCCCACCAAATTTACCCAAGAGCAAAAGATGAGGCTGGAGACGCAGTTAGGAGGTATCTTGAATTCAACCTTAGCGGTATAAATCAAATTCTCTATTGGTCTTAATAAGTTCTTAAGCTTAAGGAATTGATTTAACGCACTTTGATTAATTTTTGTTGCCAGAATTACACGTTGTATAGCGATCGCCAAAACCATTAGGACATTGAATTTGAGTCCTGCTGAGAGAGACGCGATTAATCGCGTCTGTCCTGTTGAGTGCCTTGTCTTAACTGAGGTGACTACAGCTATAACAAGGGTTACTCATTCTTAATTCCATGTTGCAAAACCATCTTCAGATGGATTTATAGGACTTTGCAGAAACTCACGAATAACTTGAATTTGAGCATTCGTTGGCATCGATCGCGCATGAGCTTGCTTCAAACAATTGACTGCTTCCCACAGTTCTAAATTGTGATAGCGACAGAGATAGGCGATACAAACCGTGGGCGATCGCTCAATTCCCGCTAAGCAATGCACATACATCGGTTCATCCGCTTGAATGCTGCTATGGATGAGATCAACAGCTACAGCAAGTTGTTGAACTTGCAACCCCGCAATAAATTGACTGTCTGGCAAGATAAACCGCAGACAACGAAAGCTTTGAGCCACATCATTGGGCAACTGCCCCTCAGACGGAGCACATAATGAGAGAATGGCTTTAATTCCTGCTTGGGCCAATGTGACGCTTGCTCCCTCTTTGGGCAATGCACCAATGGCAAGACAATTTGGCAGCACCCAATGGACAACAGAACGACCACTGACTTGAGTAGATGATGTGGCTGAGTCTGATGTGATGTGACCGATCAATTTATACAGCGATCGCACCGTTCGTTGCACCTGCATGAGCTATAACCAAGCCTCTTTAAAACAACAACTCTATCCCTAGACGGAGAACTACTGAAAAAGTTACCGTTATTTTCGATACCAAAATTTAACCTGCAAACAGGAACAAATTACTACTTCTAAATTCTGATGTTTATCAACTCCAAGGCACTTACTGCTGAGTCCGGACGCGATCGCTCGGAATTGATCAAACTTTTCTGCTATTAAATTAAGTCGGATTAGGAAAGAGTGCTGTACCTGAACAAAGGCTAAAGAGGGATGAACCGAATTACTTGAACTTGCAGGAGTGGGAATTCAAGGTGTCATCTAAGCTCAGTCACCATTTGCCACATACAGCACTACTGGAAGGGAACTTTTAATTGCCGTTACAAAAATCATAACTCCAAAAATCATAGATGAAAATCACTAATTGATAGGTCTATGATAGAATTTTGTCTATCGCATTTAGGAGATCCGCGGGTGATTCACGCCACGCTTCATCAACTTAAGGTATTCGAGGCTACTGCTCGTCATGGCAGCTTTACCAGAGCCGCCGAAGAACTGTTTCTGACCCAGCCCACCGTATCGATGCAGGTCAAACAGCTTACCAAAGCCGTTGGTCTGCCCCTGTTTGAACAAGTTGGTAAACGGCTCTATCTGACTGACGCAGGTCGGGAACTGTTCTCAACTTGCCAGCAAATTTTCAGCAATTTAGAGCAACTTGAAATGAAAGTGGCAGACATGAAAGGCATGAAACAGGGACACCTGCGCCTGGCTGTCATCACTACCACAAAATATTTCATGCCCCGTTTGTTGGGTCCCTTCTGTCAAAAATATCCCGGTATCGACGTTTCCCTGACCGTTACTAATCACGAGCAGGTAATTGAGCGTCTGGCAAACAACCAGGATGACCTATACGTTATGAGCCAATTACCTGACCACATTGAAATCAAGGCTCACCCGTTTCTAGACAATCCCCTGGTGGTGATCGCACCTGCCAATCACCCCCTTGCCAACGAAAAGAATATTACTCTGAAGCGGTTGGCAGAAGAAACGTTCATCATGCGAGAACCTGGCTCTGGAACTCGCAGCGCATTTCAAAAGCTACTGGATAGCCAGGGTCTTTCGGTCAAAGTGCGGTTGGAATTAGGCAGCAACGAAGCGATTAAACAGGCGATCGTTGGAGGATTGGGGATCTCAGTCCTGTCTCGACATACCCTGACCCCAGATACCTATGGAGAACTCACCGTTCTCGATGTAGAAGGCTTTCCCATCCAACGAGAATGGTATGTCGTCTATCTATCTGGTAAACAGCTATCAGTACTTGCCAGCACCTTTTTAGAATATCTGCAAAAAGAGTCTGTACCCCTCTTTAGCAGTGCCTACAAGCGAGGAGCCAATTCCGACAATCCATCCCCTGTGCCACTCGTGGAAGCGACCAACTATAACTAGTGATGAGGTTTGTGGATTGAATCACTTGCAAAACTGGTCCTTGTTTTTCCCTCATCTCTGACCTCTCTCCCCCAGGAGGCAGGTCAGAGATGAGAGTAAATCGTATCGCAGTGTTCCATCTTTTATTGGCTAGTAGCTATCGGCCCCCGGAACGCGATCGCCCTCTGGCTCAGGAAACTGGAGTTGCAGAGCAGCATTGCGAATTGCTTCCCACTGACAAAACAGTTCGTCACCACTAATGTCGCTAGTCTTGTAGTGCTCAATGGCACGTTCCAATTCTTGAGGAGTTGTGGGGGTGGGAATGGTACAAGTAATATCTGCCATGTCAACCTCTTGAATGACTGTGGATAAATTCAACTCATAGGCTAAGCATTCCTAATTGGCATGATTAGCACGTTGAATCTTGGGCTTATGATTACCCAATCATAGGAGGTTTGCCACAAAAACTGTATCAAAAGATACGGTTTTTACCAAAGTTTTAAGCTTCCTCTCCTTTTGATAAAGAATAATGAAGCTCACAACTCCATGCGTCCAGTCGTCAAGAACCTGAATCCTACAATAAGCGACACAAAAGACAGGAAAAACGTCCACAAACTTGTTGGACGCAAAATAACTCCCCCACTTAGAAACACCAACACTATCCCGATTCCCACCAGAAGCCACCCTGTTTCTTTAACGCTTCTCCTACCAAAAACCAGGACTAGAATACCGGACAGTACAAAAACGACTGCCCCAGTTGCTGAAATATCTCGCCACCAATAGGCAGCAACTTGAGTGGTAAAGACTATATTTTGTCCCAGGAAGTAAATTCCCAACACAATCAAGACCAAACCAACCAACTTCGAGAGAAATCGCATACAGCTACCCTAAATGGACGAGTTCTCTCTATACTATTCCCCTAAATTTCCTGTTTTAGCGATCTGCAATCATAGCTTTGGGCAGAAAGCTTAAGGCAAAGGCAATGGCTGAAGCCCTGATGCTGGAAAGCTTCCTGACTTGCCTCCGCTGACAAAGGTTCAAAATCCCCTCCAAAAGGGGATTTAGGGGAATCGAAATAATCAGTTACAAATTAGCTCTAACAAATATCGAGCTTGTTTAGTTTCCATTCCTTAGAGCTTCAGCACCGCCATGAATGCTTCCTGGGGCACATCTACCGTTCCAATCGCCTTCAGTCGCTTCTTACCCTTAGCTTGCTTTTGCAACAGCTTTTTCTTCCGGCTAATGTCCCCGCCGTAACACTTCGCCAATACATCTTTGCGGAGTGCGGGGATGTGTTCGCTGGCAATGACCCGACTGCCAATCGACGCTTGAATCGGGATCTTGAACTGGTGCCTGGGGATCAGTTCCTTCAGCTTCTCAACCAACGCCTTACCGACGTAGTAAGCCTTGTCTCGATGCACGATGGTTGCTAGAGGATCAACGGGATCCCCGTTAATCAGGATATCAAGCTTCACTAGGGGATTTTCGCGATAGCCAATGAGTTGGTACTCCATGCTGGCATACCCACGCGATCGCGACTTCATCTGGTCAAAAAAGTCTGTGACGACCTCCGCCAGAGGAATCTCGTAGACCAGGGTTGTACGCCCCTGCGCCAGGTATTTCATGTCCTTAAACACACCCCGACGGCTCTGGCTCAACTCCATCAACGCCCCGACAAACTCTTCCGGGGTGATCATGTCCACCTGGACGTAGGGTTCCTCCATCTTTTCGCGATCCTGGGGATCGGGCAGATGGCTTGGGTTATCAATGTACAGTTCTTCCCCGTCTATCTTCGTTACCCGATAGACCACCGAGGGAGCTGTTGTAATCAGATCCAGATTGTATTCCCGCTCCAGACGTTCCTGCACAATCTCCATGTGCAGCAATCCTAAGAAGCCACAACGGAAGCCGAAGCCCATTGCACTGGAGGTTTCTGGTTCGTATTGCAGAGCCGCATCGTTGAGACGCAGTTTCTCCAGGGCTTCCCGCAGGTTTTCAAAGTCATCGGCATCGGTGGGAAACAGCCCACAGAACACCATCGGCTTGGCTTCTTTATAACCCGGTAAGGGTTCCTTAGCGGGAGCAGTCGCCAGCGTGATCGTGTCCCCTACACGCGCATCTTCAACCGCTTTAATGGCAGCGGCTAAGTAACCTACCTCACCCGCATGAAGTTCCTCGACTTGTACCTGGTTGGGGGAAAGCACGCCCAGTTCGTCAATCTGGTATTCCTTATGAGATGCCATCAAGCGGATGCGATCGCCCTTCTTCAGCGTGCCATCCATCACCCGGAAGTAAACAATCACTCCCCGATAGGGATCGTAATAGCTATCAAAAATCAATGCCCGTAATGGGTCTTTGACGGTGTCCTGGGGTGGGGGCACCAGATGCACAATCGACTCCAGGATCTCACTGATACCGATCCCTTCCTTTGCCGATGCCAAAATGGCTCCGCTACAGTCTAACCCGATGATTTCTTCAATCTCCTGCTTGACCCGATCTGGCTCTGCTCCAGGCAGGTCAATTTTATTCAGAACAGGAATAATTTCCAGGTTGTGTTCTAACGCCAGATAAACGTTAGCCAGGGTTTGCGCTTCTACCCCCTGAGAGGCATCCACCACCAGCAACGCCCCTTCACAGGCAGCGAGCGATCGCGACACTTCGTAGGAAAAGTCAACGTGCCCTGGTGTGTCAATCAAGTTCAACACATAGGTTTGACCATCTTCCGACGGGTAGGACATGCGAGCCGCTTGCAACTTAATCGTAATGCCCCGTTCTCGCTCTAGATCCATGTTGTCAAGAAACTGCTCTTTCATCTCACGCGCACTCACCGTGCCCGTTGTTTGTAACAATCGGTCAGCCAGGGTTGATTTGCCGTGGTCGATGTGAGCAATGATCGAAAAATTTCGGATTCGGGAAACGGGTACGTCAGTCATAGACCTTGTGATAAAGCGAATCAGCTAGAGCGAATCAGTAAACAATCGCGGATATATCAGCTGCTTAAAGTATTGTAATCCTTCTCCCCTCATTGAGCATTTTTTAGTCAAACAACTGCAACATGCGGAACCGTGAGAGGAGGAAATACCGACCTGGCACCCCTGGAAAACCGATTCGTGGGATGGCTACAGGGGGTGAACCCATCTCATTGCTGAAATATTAGGATTTGTTCTACTGTTGAGTTGCAACTCATCGCTACAATACAGGATGAGAGCGTTTGACTATATTTTTATTGTTTATAAAGCAACGTTGCACCTAGAGTGTGTTGCTTATGTTGCTGATTAGGTACTTTTCTCTAGGAGCTTTGTCTCTATGAATGACCCTGCTGTTCAGTCTGAGCAGTCGCCCAATAAGGTGAACGTCTCAATTGAGATAGACGCCGATCTACTCGATCAAATTAGCCATTTGACAAACGACCCCAGCAAGGTGATCGAAGTAGCCGTGCGCCAGTGGTTGCGGGGAGGTGCCAGGCGAGATGACGATTTGACCCGTACCCTACAGCGAAATCCGGTCGTTCCACCCCGAGGCGAGTGGAATGATTAGTGCTTGAACTAGCTCTTGAACTAACTTTAGATGAAGCATCTTAAGGAAAATCTCATTTTTTTGTGGATCACATGCCTATAGATAAGCTAAGTTAGAGCGGAGGTTTTACCACAAGGCATTAAGCCTTAACATTACGGACTCTTCAGCTAACAGGGTTGCATTTTCATTTGGTGGTCACTCCTTAACCTTACTTACATTCATTCTGTCGTTTGCAGTTGACGCTGATGACTTTGCCTGGCGATCTCCCATTTCCCCTAACGAAGTCTGTCGAATTGACAGTGGCTAAACAATTGGACCCTGTTCTACCCGCCCCTGGAGTTGATCTTGTTCTTGTCCAAAATGCTGCTGGACAATGTCTTTCCTTTTATTGGCGAGATGCTGAGCAACACCACCTTGCACCCGATCAATTAATCGGCAAGCCACTTGAAGACAAATTTGTGGCGATCGCCCAGGAATCTTATCTCAGCCGAATCCATCGAATTTTAGAGTATCTGGTTCCGGAACAGTTCAATTACCCCTTCTACTGTGGCGACCAGTACCTCGTTTTTGATCTCAATATCAGCCCGGTACTCATGCCCCAGGGATCAGCGACTGCTGTAGTCGTAGTTGGACAATTTCTCTACACCTGCTCAAAATTTGAAGCTCTCGAATTAGTCGATAGCATCGCTTATCCCAGCCTTCCCCCCAGTTCCAGCCGCTATCAAAAACTGTTGACTCAGGTCGCCTGGAACATTCGCCGCACACTTGATTTAGAAACCATCTGGCAACAAACGGTCAACGGTTTGGGTAACGCTCTTGAAGCAAGTCGCTGTTTGCTCTGTCCCTTTGAATCGGCTGACAACCCACTTGAAGTTGTCGCAGAATATCATCAACCCTCATTGGAGTCGATGTTGGGGCAGCACTTCTTAATTGAGAATGAGCCCTATTTGCAGCAAGCCCTGACCACGCTCAAACCTGCTGTGGTCAATGCGACGCGGTCTGAGCATGGGCAACCTTACTCGTTGTTGGCAGTTCCAACGTCCTATAAAGATCAGCCAAACGGGGTGATCATTCTGCATCAGTTCGATCGCAGCCGCATCTGGAATGAGGTTGAGGTAGAGCTGATTCAAGAACTTGCCGATCAGGTTGGTACGGGGATTGCCCACGCAACGCTGTTTGCTGCCAGTCATAGCCTCGCCGCTGAACTGCAAAAGGCAAACGACAGCCTGCGTCAACAACATCAGGAACTAGAGGAAGCCCGCAAACAAGCGGAGGAAGCCTCTCGCCTCAAGAGTGAATTTTTAGCGAACACCTCTCACGAGTTGCGGACTCCCCTGAACGGGATGATTGGCTTCTTAAAGCTGATCATGGATGGTATGGCAGATGATCCGGCTGAACAGAGTGAATTCATCGAGGAAGCCCATCGTTCTGCGGTTCACTTGCTAAACATCATCAACGACATTTTGGATGTCGCCCGAATTGAAGCGGGCAAGATGCCGCTGGATCTCGACCCGGTGAAGTTGGATGACCTGCTAACGGATGTTGAGAAATTTACTCGACCGCAGGCACAGCAAAAGCATCTGAGCTTTGAGATTTTGACCCCCAATACGCGGGATGAGGTGATTCTCTACGGCAACTATCAGCGACTTTTGCAGGTCATGCTGAATCTAGTAGGGAACGCGATCAAATTTACCCATGAAGGGGGCATTACGATTACGGCTGAGATTTTGCCCAAGAAAGTGGTTGTCCACAACCAGGAAAGACCTGGATTCGTCAAGATCAGCGTGGCTGACACGGGAATCGGGGTTTCGTTAGAGAAACAAGATAAGTTATTCCAAACCTTTAGCCAGGTAGACGGTTCCCGCACCCGGCAGTATGGTGGAACGGGGTTAGGGCTGACCATCTCCCAAAAGCTGGTGGAAGCGATGGGCGGCGTCGTCAACTTTTACAGTATGGGTGAAGGGTTGGGTTCAACCGTAACCTTCACCGTGCCGCTCTATCAGGAGCCAGTGATGATTGCAAGCCCTCTGACCAATCCAGCAGACCTCCTCAAAGAAATTTAGTGTCTGTAGGATTACTCCCCTCCTCAACCTTGCCGTTGTGCCATGAGGCGATCGCAAGCGGCGGTGAAATCCTCAGTTGTGATTTGCAGATCTCTAGGGTGGGTGAGTCCTTGATTGCGATAGCGACGGACAGCCTCTAAAGCAGCCTGATTACTCAACAGAGCCAGATCCGCCCCATTCCAGCCTTCGGTTTGGGCTGCCCAGTGAGCGAGATCCACCTGGGCAAGAGGACGATCTTGATTGTGAACTTGCAGGATAGCAAGGCGGCTTGCCTGATCCGGCAGGTCTACTTTGAGTTGCAGATCGAGCCGTCCCGATCGCAGCAAAGCAGGGTCGAGTGCTTCTGGGCGATTGGTCGCCGCAATCAGCAACAGGTTGGCGCAATCGTGTAAGCCGTCGAGTTCCGTCAGGAGTTGACCAACAACGCGATCGCCCACCCCTGAATCCCCTTGAAAGCTCCCTCTTGCCGGAGCCAGAGTATCGATTTCATCGACAAAAACCACACAGGGAGAGGCTTGCCGAGCTTTGCTAAACAATTCTCGGACAGCTTGTTCCGAAGCTCCCACCCATTTGCTCAGCAATTCAGGACCATTCACCGCAATGAAATTAGCTCTGGCTTGTGAAGCAACTGCCTTTGCTAGCAACGTTTTCCCCGTCCCCGGAGGTCCCCACAGCAAGATGCCCCTCGGTGCCTTGGCTCTGGTGTGCTGATAGAGTTCGGGGTAGAGCAACGCTCCTTCAACCGACTCTTGCAGGGTTTGCTTGAGTTCCTCTAATCCACCGATCGCATCCCATGAGACATTGGGCGTTTCGACCTCGACCGATCGCAACACCGCAGGTTTAATCTCCTTAATTGCCTGCAAAAAATCAGCCTGATTCACCGTCATTACTTTAGGGATCGGACCCTTCAGCGAGGGCACTGAACGGCGCAACGCTGTGTAGGCCGCTTTTTGGCAGAGGGCTTTGAGATCAGCACCCACCATACCAACAGAGAGGTCGGCGATCGCCCCCAGATCTACCGAACTTGCCAATGGCATCGATTGAGTGAGAATTTTCAGAATCTCTAACCGCCCCTTGCGATCGGGCACACGAAATTGCACTTCGCGATCGAACCGTCCAGGACGACGCAGTGCCGGATCGAGGTGATTCGGGCGATTGGTCGCCGCCAATACGATCACTCCCTGGGTTTTAGCGAAGCCATCCATCAAGCTGAGTAGTTGTGCGACCACTCGTTTTTCAACTTCGCCTTCCACTTTGGCGCGATCGGGCGCGAGACTGTCTATCTCATCAATAAATACAATACAGGGAGCCGACCGAGTCGCCTTTTGAAAGAGACTGCGCAGGCGGGCTTCTGCTTCCCCGTAATATTTGCCCATGATCTCCGGTCCCACAATGGCGATGTAGTTAACCTCTAGTTCTTGGGCAAGGGCACGAGCCGTCAGAGTTTTGCCTGTGCCAGGTGGTCCTGCCAACAACACACCTGTAGTCGGCTCTAAACCCAGCGATTTCAACAGGTCGGGACGTTTTAGCGGTAACTCCACCAACTCCCGCAACTCCTGGATAACTTCAGACAAGCCGCCAACTCCATTCAGGGAAACAGTTGCACTACTGTCGTGAGATGGAGGTGTGACGAGAACTTCCTCAACTGGAGTAGCCGTCTGTCGGGGAGTGGAATAGTAGCGATCGCGAGCATCACTGGGACGAGGGGTAGTCTCTCGATGGCTCGTTGGGTTGCTGGAGGGCGATCGCTCAGCACTGCGCTGAGAATCTCGTCGCACATCGGCTTTAAAGTCTTCTTGTTCCGTTCGTCCTTCAATGACTCGAACAATGTCCAGCAATCCCTCAACCCCCTGATCAAAGAGGTCTTCAAATTCCTTGATTAGATCATCCACATCCATACGCTCTATCCCAATCCCGTTCAAGCACATCCCATTTGGGCACCGCCAGTGCTTTCAGTATAGACATTTGACTTTAGCCATCATCCGTCTGTGTGACGGGGTTGTTACACTCACGGCTTAACACAGATCCCTTAAGACTTCCTTCTTCAGTTGGAGGCAATGGGCGATCGCCCCTCATACGATGAATGCGATATAGCTACCCTATCCCGGAGAATGTATGCCTTTTGACTTTGATCTGCTTGTGATTGGAGCAGGCTCAGGAGGGTTAGCCGCCGCAGAACGAGCAGCAACTTATGGAGCCAAGGTGGCGATCGCAGAACATGCAAAACCGGGTGGAGCTTGTGTCAATTATGGGTGCATTCCAGAGAAATTATTAGACTTTGCAGCGAGTTTCAAACGACTAAACCAGGTAGCAACCAGTTATGGTTGGCAAGCGAGTGAATCAACATTTGATTGGAGTCATTTTGTAGCGGCAAAAGAGCATCACATTGAGCATCTCAATGAGTTACATGCAAAGCATCTTAAAGATGCGGGGGTGCAGTTTATACACGGTCATGCTCATTTTTTAGATGCGCACACGGTAGAAGTTGACAACACAGTCGTAACAGCTGAAAAGGTTTTAATTGCGGTCGGTGCAAAGCCATCAAAACCGGATATCCCCGGCGTAGAGCACTCGATAACCTGGCATGAACTTTATCGATTGCCGACATTGCCGCGATCGCTTGCCATCTTTGGGGGCGATCCGATCGGGGTTAAGATCTCTGGCAGTATGAATGCGTTGGGTTGCCATGTCACTCAAATTATTGCTGAAGACCGCATTTTGAGTGCTCTGGATGGTGAAATTGCGGAAGTTATTCAGGAAACGTTAACTCAGCAGGGAGTCAAGCTTGTCACCCAGACGCGGGTAAAACAAATTGAGAAGAATGGTGACGGGTATCATCTGGAGTTGGCAGGTGACACCTCATCATTTGCCTCTTTAGAGGTTGATGCGGTGTTAATGGATGCCCCCCGTCAGCCCAATCTAGACAACTTGACTTTGAGTAAAGCTGGTATTCAACTGACTGCATCGGGAGCGATTCGAGTCGATGAATTTAGCCGCACCAGTCACACCAATATTTTTGCGATCGGAGATTGCACCGAACGGATTCCCTTAACGCCAAGTGCGATCGCTCAGGGGCGAGCGTTTGCCGATACTGAGTTTGGCGTACATCCGCAAAAGGCGAGCTTAAGTTATGTCCCCATCTCCCTTGCGTCTCATCCAGAAGCCGCAACCGTTGGGCAATCTGAAGCAGAAGCCAGAGGGCGATTTGGAGAGGCAGTGCATTGTTACCGGAGCCGCTTTCGTCCCTTACTGTATTGCCTGATGGGAGGAGAGGAGCGGACGTTTGTAAAGGTTGTGGTGAATACGCAAGATTCCGACCGCGTGCTGGGCATTCACATGGTCGGAACCGGAGCCGTAGAAATTATTCAATCGCTTGCAGTTGCATTGCGATTGGGACTAACCAAGTCTGATCTGGATAGGGCGATCGGCATTCACCCCTCCAGTGGGGAAGAGATTTTTTCATTGTAGAAAGATCTCCAGAATCTTGAAGATTCCGGAGATCTTAGGATCGTGAATTAAATAACCTGAAAAACGGCAACCCCTGTACGGGCGCGGCATTCGGCAGAGGGTTCTGAAACAATGGCAAGAGCTTTTGACCGAATGCACGCCCCTACGCCAGGAATTACACCTTAATAAATAAATTCGCGATCCTGAGGAGATATCCAGGAAACAAAATACCTGCAAGGGCGTTTCGCGAAACGCCCCTACCAGAAACCGACTGGTAAATTCTTTCTCAGAAATCTCCTTAGACCTAACGCTCCTGCCATCCCAAGGGAGGTTCAATCAACTCTTCATCGGCTTTGCCAACACTCACACCCGGTTTATTCACAATCTGAACACTGGTAGCTTGCAAGCCCTTATCTCCTTCTTCGGCTTCAAACCGAACTCCTGTGCCGACTTCAAGCCGATCAAAATTGTCGTGCAATACGCTATTACGATGGAAGTAAATGTCTTCCCCATCGTCTATCCGTTTAATAAAACCATATCCTGCTTCAGGAAAGAGCCTTGTCACGAGAGCAACGGTGTCTTGAGCCGCCACACCTTTTGTTTTTTCGCTTTCGCGTTGTTTCTCAGTTAGCTCTTTCAATTGCCGTTCAACTTTGCTAAAGGCATCTCGAATCACAGTATCTAACTCCGCATACTGGATGCGATCGCCTGGGTTACTATCTGCCACTAACTCGTGATTTGGGGGCACAGTGATGTCAATCCGTACACGATAGGGAGAACCATGCTTGGGGCGATCGTGTATCTTTTCGAGAGCAATTTGACAACTGTTGATGTAGTTACACAACCGCTCTAATTTGGCAACTTTTTCTTGTACTAGAGACTCGATCGCTGGTGTTTTATCCACATCGCGATAAGTAATTTCCAGTGCTACTTGCATATCGATTTCTCCTAAACACTGTCTGACTTCACACTGCACCACAGTTATGCAGATAGCAGACTTTTAAAGTTTCGGTACAAAAATTAGACTCTCCATTTAACTCAGTGTTCATGTTAATTGATTCAACGGTCACAACACATCAACCCCTTATTAGGGAAGACGTATCACACCCTCGCCAATGATCCACTTCCTTAATAGATTGTCTGATTTGCACCGGGTTTGCTCAATTTGTATTAGTTTTACCTTCTTTGAGATAGGCGATAAAATCCTCGTTCCGTGGACAGAGATGGCGTTTATCTAGAGAGGCGGGTTTAGGAATTCACGCCACTGCAAAGATGGATACACATTTTTATTAGGGACTGATTTATTAGGCACTGATATTGACCAGAGAGAAAACATTGAGAAATTCCTACAACACGGGGAATTTAGCCGGACTGTGATAGTTTAGAACGCAAAGACGATTCAACCTTTGTTTAATCCTCTTTTTAAACTCGTGCTCTGCATCCTTGAACGTTCTGCAACCTAACACTACTCTCTATTTCCCATGGCTTTACCAACCGATCCTTACTTCCAGTACCAGTGGTATGTTTACAACACAGGTCAAGGTGATCGAACTCCAGGGATTGACTTGAATCTGGTTGATAGTGACCCCAATAATTTTGACGTTTGGGATGAATACACTGGACAGGGTATTACTGTTAGCGTTGTTGATGATGGGATTCCCCTCGACCACCCTGACTTAAGTTCTAATTACAGCAGCGTTGTTCCTCTGTTCCCTGACTACAATTACGCTCGACTGGGTAGCCCTCTGACGCGAGATGACGCTCACGGCACGTCTGTCGCTGGCATTATTGCAGCAGCCCGTAACGGCATCGGCACGGTCGGCGTTGCTTACAATGCAAAAATTACCAGCTATAACTCAATTTCATCTTCATTTCGTGCCATTGGAGTAGTCGCTGCACTGGCACGCCAGAAAGCGTTTGATGTATCCAATAACAGTTGGGCATACGATAATCCTTTTTCTGACAATCCCCGCTATTTCCCACTGGGTCGGCAGACGATCGCCACTTTAAGGGATGCCACCACAACCGGACGCAATGGACTGGGCACCGTTTTGATCTTTGCCGCAGGGAATGAATTCAAACGGGGGTTTGATGTCGATTCCTATACAACAAATTCCTCTCGATTTGGCATTGCCGTCTCTGCTATTAACGGACGTGGGCGAGCCGCAGACTATAGTTCAGCCGGGTCGTCGTTGCTGATTTCTGCCTTTGCCGAAGGAGACGAGCCAACTCGCGGACAGGATGGGTTTAACATCGTCACAACGGATCGACCGGGCAATCAGGGCTACAACCCCGGCAATCCTCGAAGCCCTATCCTGGGTGTAGAGCGCAGCAGTTTTGCGGGTACAGATCCAAACTACACCGGGGAGTTTAGCGGCACCTCAGCGGCAGCACCACAGATCTCTGGAGTAGTTGCCCTGATGCTGCAAGCTAACCCTAACCTGGGTTATCGAGATGTCCAGGAAATTTTGGCGTATTCAGCAAGGCAAAATTTTCCAGAGCAGGTACGATGGCAGTTCAATGGGGCTAAGAACTGGAATGGTGGCGGGCTACACGTCAATGACAACTATGGTTTTGGATTTGTAGATGCTCATGCTGCCGTTCGTCTGGCGGAAACCTGGCAGTTGCGAAGTACCGCTGCCAATGAAACCTTCCTGACTTCAGTGAGACGATTCCGGCGACGCGGCAAAGATATTCCCGATTCTCGGCGGCAATTCCTGGAGGCAACGTTGCCCGTTGCCGAGGGACTGTTGATCAACCATGCAGAATTAGACATTCAGGTAAACCACAGTGCGATCGAAGATTTGCTGATTGAGTTGGTTTCCCCTGCTGGAACTCGGAGTTTGGTGTTTGACGGGTCACAACTATCGAAACGACGAGCAACCTTGACGGTGGGCGGTGAGTCCGTTCCGTTTTCTCGACTGCGAAGAAACCCTGAACTGGCGTTAGAATTGGGCGATCGCGCCTCGTTTCGCCTGGGTAAGTTCTACCAGAAGGGCTTAAATTATGTCTTTACCAGCACGTTTCACTGGGGTGAGACAAGCGGTGGCACCTGGAGAGTCCGGGTGTTTGACAGTGGCAGATTGGGCAAAGGAAATCTGGTATCTGCACGGGTAAATTTGTATGGGGATGCCATTACCGCCTCAGACACTTACGTTTACACTGAGGAATTTGCCCGATTTACCGATGCAGCAACCGCCAACCGTCGAGTTTTGACAGATACCAATGGTGGCGTCGATACGATTAATGCGGCTGCGTTGCGGTCAGATCTCACCCTCAATTTAGAATCGGGACAGTCCAGTACTCTGGCAGGAAACACGCTCCAGATCACCGCAGGAACCGTGATCGAAAATGCGATCGCGGGTGATGGCAGAGATATAGTCACAGGCAATGCAGTTGACAACCAGTTGCAGGGAGGACGCAACGATGACACGCTGATTGGCGGTGGCGGTAACGACGTTTTGTTGGGTGGCAATCAGGCAGACACACTCATTGGATGTGGGGCAGAACGAGGAATTGCCACGATTGACAGGCTGACCGGAGGGTCGGGTGCTGACCTGTTTGTGTTGGGCGATGGCATAGCCGTGTTTTACGGAGATGCGGTGGGTGCGGGAGCAGGTCTGGCAGATTATGCTGTCATTACCGACTTTGCGGCGGATGCTGACCGAATCCAACTCTATGGGAATGCCAGTTTGTATAGCCTGGGAGCTTCCCCGATCGCCACTGAAACGGGCACAGCCATTTATTTGAATCGAGTCACCAGTCCCGATTTGGTTGCGGTGATTCGCGGCGTGAATCCTACCGATCTGAATCTGGCTGCCAGCTATTTCAGCTATGTGTAGCTACCGTTTTCGAGCCGTCGCCAAGAACGATCGCCGCTTTCCGGGGATGTGACGGGGTAACGGTGGGTCAGGACACCGACCAAAGTCTGCGGTTGGATCACCGGGTTCCACCACCGTTGCAGCCCAGCCATATTGGGCGAGTAATTGCTCTGGCTCGTTGGTCGCAAATTGCCAGTGCCGTCTCACCCTGCCTTGACTCCGCAATGCACACTCTAGCGATCGCACACTGATCAGATCAACTCCTAACCGACTCCCTGGTGTGGTTAAGGCAGCAATAGTTTGCAGGAGAGGATGCACAGTGGCTTCTGGAAGATACATCAGTAATCCTTCTAACAGCCAGATGGAGGGGCGATCGCACTGGTAACCCTGACAACACAATGCATCCACCCAGTCGTCGGTAAGGTCAAGGGCAATGCTCTGCCGCTGACAACTCAATGGCGCATCTTTCAAAATGGATTCTTTGTACGTCATAATCTCAGGGCGATCGACCTCATAGATCTGCATCTCCGTTGCCCAGGGCAACCGAAAGGCGCGAGTATCCATCCCCGCTCCTAAAATTACGAGTTGCTGTGCCTCTGCCGACGCTGACAAAACAAACTCATCAAAAAATCGAGTGCGAACGGCGACATAGCGAGTGTAGGCAATTTTGGCAAATTCCAATTCTTTGCCCATACTCGCCCACTGCTGGATCAAGATATCGACTTCCTCGCCTGCCAGTTGCGCCGCAAAGGGATCATCAAACAGGCGATCGGGTCGGGTACTTTCGATCGCTCGTTTGGCTGCCATGATCAGAGCAGTATAGGAAACCGAATCCTTCATGTCTTAACGATAACCTGAGTCGGGTCAGGATTTTGGCAGTTGAAACCGCAGCTAAATGAGTTTGAGCGATCGCCCCTCTTCCTTTAACCCCCTCACCCAAATTCTGGATTAAGATGTAGACCAAAAATAAAAACTGACTGCCCTCCACTCCTTTACCCCTCCACTCCTCGCACAGACGCGATAAATCGCGCCTCTTCCCTTTTATCCTTCATCCTTTATCCTTTCCCCCTCCCTCTTCCCTCTTATCCTTCATCCTTCATCCTTTATCCTTTCCTCCCCCCACTCCCCACTCCCCACTCCCTACTCCCATGCCTACTCTGCTAGAGATCATCGATCGCGCCGTCGCCACCAACGCCACCACCCTCGACCTCTCTGGCATGAACCTCACCGAGTTGCCTCCAGAGATTGGCAAACTCACCCATCTCAAAACCCTGATCTTGGGTCGGCAAGGCTACGACGAAGGCAGTCGCTCTGAAAAGTTAACCAATAACCTCACCACCCTACCTCCAGAGATTGGCAATTTAACCCAACTAGAGCGACTAAAAATCTGGAACAATTGCCTCATCAAGTTGCCCCCCGAAATTGGGCAATTGCAAAACCTGAAATGGCTCGACCTCAGTGAGAATCGCCTCAAAGCTCTGCCTCCTGAGATCGGGGAACTCAAAAAACTGGGACTGCTCAACCTCAGTAACAACCAGTTGAACCAATTGCCTGTTGAAATTGCTCAATTGCAAAACTTGCGATCGCTCAATCTCGGTGACAACCAATTAACCGAACTTCCCCCACAATTCTCGCAACTAGTTAATCTGCGATCGCTCAATCTCTGGAACAATCAACTAACCGAACTTCCCCCACAATTCTCGCAACTAGTTAATCTGCGATCGCTCAATCTCTGGAACAATCAATTAACTGAACTTCCCCCACAATTCTCGCAACTAGTTAATCTGCGATCACTCAATCTCAGTGGCAACGAACTAACCGAACTTCCCCCACAATTCTCGCAACTGGTCAATCTGCGGTTGCTTAATTTCTGGAACAACCAGTTAACTGAGCTTCCCCCACAATTCTCGCAACTAGTTAATCTGCGATCACTCAATCTCGGTGGCAACCAGTTAACTGAGCTTCCCCCACAATTCTCGCAACTAGTTAATCTGCGATCACTCGACCTTTGGAACAATCAATTAACTGAACTTCCCCCACAATTCTTGCAACTAGTCAATCTACGATCACTCGACCTTTGGAGCAACCAATTAACTGAACTTCCCCCACAATTCTTGCAACTAGTCAATCTGCGATCGCTCAATCTCTGGAACAACCAATTAACCGAACTTCCCCCACAATTCTCGCAACTAGTCAATCTGCGATCGCTCGACCTCTGGAACAATCAATTAACTGAACTTCCCCCACAATTCTCGCAACTGGTCAATCTGCGATTCCTCAACCTCTGGAACAATCAATTAACTGAACTTCCCCCACAATTCTCGCAACTGGTCAATCTGCGATCGCTCAACCTCGGTAGCAACCAATTAACTGAACTTCCCCCACAATTCTCGCAGCTGGTCAATCTGCGATCGCTCAACCTCAGTAGCAACCAATTAACTGAACTTCCCCCACAATTCTCGCAACTGGTCAATCTGCGATCGCTTAACCTTAGTGGCAAAGAATTAACCAAACTTCCCTCACACATTTCGCAACTGGTTAATCTGCGATCGCTCGACCTTTGGAACAACCAATTAACTGAACTTCCCCCAAAATTCTCGCAACTGGTCAATCTGCGATCACTCTTCTTCCGTGGTAGCCAATTAACTGAACTTCCCCCGCAATTCTCGCAACTGGTCAATCTGCGATCACTCGACCTCAGTTCCAATGAGTTGAGTCAGTTGCCCCCTGAAATCACTCAACTACAAAACCTGCAATCGCTCGACCTTAGTTCCAATGAGTTGAGTCAGTTACCCCCTGAAATCACTCAACTGCAAAACCTGCGATCGCTCGACCTCAGTAGCAATCAATTCAA
Organism: Oscillatoria sp. FACHB-1407; assembly: GCF_014697545.1. GTDB lineage: Bacteria > Cyanobacteriota > Cyanobacteriia > Elainellales > Elainellaceae > FACHB-1407. The sequence continues at coordinate 598,217 of NZ_JACJSA010000001.1, forward strand.
CACATTACCGATACAGGTCATTCAACTCGTCAATCTTGAGGAGTTGAATCTTCAAAATAATCAATTGAGTCAGTTACCCTCTGAGATTCAACAGTTAGTGCGTCTTAACAAACTTGATTTGCGCGGTAATCCTCTCCCGATTCCACCAGAGATTTTAGGACCTGAAAATAAGTATGCAAATCCAGGGGATGTGCATGAGATTTTAGAGTTTTACTTTCGGGTGCAAGACCCCAATGAATCGGAGTTGCTCTATGAGGCAAAGTTTTTGATTGTGGGAGAAGGGGGAGCAGGCAAGACTTCACTCGCCAAGAAGATTGAGAAGGAGAGTTATGAACTGAAACCGGAGGAGAAATCTACCGAAGGGATTGAGGTAATTCGCTGGAATTTTCCCTTACCCAATGGGCATGAGTTTCGTGTCAACATCTGGGATTTTGGCGGACAGGAGATCTATCACCAGACCCATCAGTTTTTTCTCACCGAGCGTTCGCTCTATGCACTAGTTGCTGACACCCGCCAAGACAACACTGACTTTTATTATTGGCTCAAGGTGATTGAGTTATTGAGCGACAATAGCCCGGTTTTCATCATCAAAAACGAAAAGCAAGACCGTCAATGTGTGGTGAATGAGCGGCAATTGCGGGGCGAGTTCACAAACTTGAAAGAGGTGTTAGCCACTAATTTAGCCACCAAACGGGGATTAACTGAAATCAAAGATGCCATTCAGCAATACATTAGCAAACTGCCCCACGTCGGTACACCCCTACCTAAGCTGTGGGTGCGAGTCCGTCTGGCGATTGAAAATGACTCGCGTAATACCTTGAGCCTCCCGGAATATTATGAGCTTTGCCGCATCAATCGTCTCACCGACCAGACCGATATGTTGCGGCTCAGTCGCTATCTGCATGACCTGGGCGTGTGTCTCCACTTTCAAGATGACCCCGTGTTGAAATACACCGTCATCCTCAAACCGGAATGGGGCACAACGGCAGTTTACAAGGTGTTGGATAACGACACGGTAATTAAGAATTTGGGTTGTTTTACACAGGACGACCTGAAGGAGATCTGGCAAGACTCAAAGTATGCCGACAAGCGGGATGAGTTGCTGCGGTTAATGATGCGCTTCAAGCTTTGCTACGAGATTCCCGGTCGTTCTAACGTTTACATTGCCCCGCAACTCCTCACGATTGATCAACCTGACTATGCCTGGGATGACTTCAATAACCTGACCCTACGCTATGAGTATGAGTTTATGCCCAAGGGCATCTTGACTCGGTTAATTGTGGAGATGCACCCCTGGATTGAGGAGCAAAAGCTGGTTTGGCGCAGTGGAGTAGTATTGCTCAAAGATCAAACTCGTGCTGAAGTTGTGGAGCATTATAGTCAACGCGAGATTCGGGTGAAGGTGTCGGGCAGTCGTAAGAAGGAGTTATTGGCAGTTGTCACCCATGAGATCGATAAGATTCACCAGTCGTTTGAGCGATTGAAGTTTCGCAAACTGATTCCTTGCAACTGTGATGTTTGCAAGGGAAATCCAAAACCTTATTGCTATGATTTTGAACGACTCAAGCAGTTTCTCGATCGGCGACAATATCAGATCATGTGTTACGAGAGTGGTCAGGATGTCGAAGTTCGACAATTGATTGATGATGTGTTGTTGCCATCTGAGTTTCTGACAAGCCCCCTAAATCCCCCACAAGTGGGGGACTTTGGTGAGCCTGTTCCCCCCAAAGTTGGGGGGCTAGGGGGGCTAGGGGAGCTAGGGGGGCGAGTACAAAATCCGTTGC